>NZ_JADJAT010000003.1:0-17800 GCF_016704105.1 Candidatus Amarobacter glycogenicus
CCCCGTGCGCATGGCGACCCGCACCGCCGGCGTAGTAATACTTCTTCATCGTGGCCGTGCTGCCCGTCCACTGAAGGTGTTCCCCGATGTAGACTGTCGTTGCGCTGCCGGCCGTCCCCTTGACTCCGCTTCCCGTCCCCGTCGTAGACGTAGCTCGACGTGACACTCGCCGGGCTCATGGCTGTCAGCCGGTTCTCAGCATCGTAACTCAGCGTGATGTCCTGGATGCCGTTGACGCGCTGCGGGCGTTGCCGTTGGCGTCGTACCAGCATTTCTGGTTGCCTGGCGCCGTGCCGCCGATGTGCGTCACCGTACGCTTGTGCGTTCCGCGCCTTTGCATCGTACCGATTCTGCGTCGTGCTCTCGAAGTGGGTCAGGTTGCCGATGGCGTTGTAGCCGTAGTTCTTCTGGCTGCAACCGCCGTACTTCGTGGCGCCACTGGCCTGCGCAGCCTGTTGACAGCGCATCGTAGCTGAAGCTCTGGTCCCGGTGGCTGACGGCGTTGGCGGAGGGCCGCTGTAGGCTGAGATGTCAATGACGCTCAACACGTTGCCGACGTCATCCTAGGTGTAGTTGATGTTCTGCAGGTTGGTGCAGGGGACGGTTGCCGATCTTCAGCGTCACCAGCCGGAAGTTCTCGGCGCGGTGTAGGTGTAGAGCCGTTGCACCACTCCCGTCGTGCTGCCCAGCCCAGCGTTCCGTCACCTGGCCCAACGCTGTAGAGCGTCTCGCCCACATAGTAAGCTGCCGTTGCTCCGCACTTGGCGCAGCAACCCCCTGCGGTGTAGGTGAAATTCATCTGCTCGCCAATCTGGCCTGCGCTAATGCCGCCGGGATATTTTTGCCACAGCGGCCGGTCGGCTGAGTCATACCACCAGGCCGTCACGAAGGCGTTGCCTCTACCGCTGATCACCTGGGGCCCGGTGATCACCCGGCCGCGCAGATCATAGGCCCAGGCGCTGCTGCCCGATGGATCGTTCATGCCCGTGCGTCGGCCCTCCGCCCAGGTTGCCGTTCGCCGCGTTGTCGTAGCTGAAGCCGACGGCATAAGCCCCGCTGCACGTCAGGGTGTCCAGGTTGTTGATGCCTGCATGATAGGTCTTGCCCACCAGCCGATTGTGGCCGTCGTAGTAGAAGCGAGATCGCCTGGTAGCGCGCATCGCTGTTTCACCAGGTTGCCCGCCGAATCGTAGAGATATTGCCACGCTTCCATGTCCGACCGTTCATGCTCGTCTTGCGGCCCAACAGATCGTAAGTCATCGCGGTTGACGCCTCATCCGGCCCGGTCATCTGCTCGAGCTGGTCGCTCACCGTGTAGGTGTAGACGGAGTGCGCACGCAACGTCGCGCTCGCGCCGGGCGGTTCATTGACCGTGGGCCAGGTACTGTTGCACCCGGTACAGTTGCCCCACCGCACTCGGTCCCCGAGATCCGTCTGCCGATTCAGCGCATCCAGCATCGCCGTCTGCCGGTTCTGGTAGTGCTCTTGACCATCGTCCTGTCCGGCTGGTCACCTGCATCACGCGGTCTAGCGCATCGTAGGTCGTTTGCGTCTTAGTCTTTGATTCCAGTCCGGCGTCCGATACCCACCCAGACTGCCCGTGACGGTGTAGTGTACGCTCGCTCGCAACACTCCCAACGGCTGGTACTGCGTGTTGACGAGGATGCTCTGGTTGCTGTCCGCCGCCTCGGCTCAGTCTGCACCACGCGGCTCATCCCATCGTAGAAGGTGACTCTCCAGGTAGCTCGACCGTCTCCTCCTTCTGCTCCTGTTTCACCCAGTACGGCGATGACGTTCCTAGTGGGTGTAGCTGAACCGCAGCGTCGGGTTGGTCGCATCGTACCCACTCTCTCATCCCCGCTTCCCGTCTAAATGTTCGACACGAAAGGTGGGACATTGTGCCGAGCGATTCCTGGTCCGCGCCCGATCCGTCCCATATGCCCATGCCAACTACTCAATCAGTAATTGTTCATAATCGTTGACACGAACGTATTGCTGAATGCAGGTTGATGGGCCACAGTGATCTGAAACGCTTTGGTTGGAATACACTTCAGCGGCGCCCGCAAAGTTACTGGTCACATCTTGAAGTGCATGTTGTGCGCTCAGTATCCAGGTGGAGCTGCTGGACATGTTAAATACGCATGCGAGTCAATCACACGGCCATTTTCCACAAAGATAACGCTGACCTGAGCCGAAACGCCGCCGATATTCTGGATGGAGAGAGTTGTATTCCAGTTACTCGTCTGAAAATAGAACACTTGACTGACCACTGTTGAGGCGTCGTCTATAGAGGGTCACATTGTTGATGTAATCCCAGCGGAGATCCCTCTCTCTAGAAAACTGGCAGCCGCCGTAGCTGCCAGGACAATTGTTGCTACCCTCGATTACCAATGGGCGAACCCGGCAAGCCGTTCAGATCGTACCATTGTTCCTCCATCACGCCGGTGAGTCGATAAGGGCCTTGAGTGTTGCGGTTTTGATCACGGTAGCCCATTGAACAGGTCGCCGCTGCGCCACCAAGATCTGGTATGCCCAGGTGGTTGGTTCCAGGGGTCAGTGAACCAAGTCCCCGCCAGCCGTAAGGATCGAATACGGTGCTATTTTCGCCGCTGTATCGGGTTTCGTAGTGCAGATGGGCGGCCCTGTACCCGTGTTGTTACTGAGCGCAATCTGTTGCCCACGTATGACCCGGAGTACCGTCACCAAATCCGAGAATTGGGATCGACGTGGACCGTATCTTGGTCCAATAATCACTCCCATGGCTTCAATCGACAACAGCGGAGCCGAGGATTGTGCCGATAAGTTGTACCGGGCGCAGTGGCGGCGATTGCGTGTTGTCTCATGGAAAGCCGTAATCAATGGCCGGTGCATATCGTAGTAGATAGGAACGTCCGCCAGTTGCGCCACAGTTAAGAAGCGTCTTGAAGAACCGTGTAATATCCGCAAACCCGTACGGTCCCTTGATCAGAAACAAACAAAGCAGTTATTGGAACGCAACCTCGTTCAGTGGTATAGTCGCTATCTCGTCGTCGATGGTGTTATAGAGTACATCAGGATGAGTATGGTCAAAGTAAGACGTGATAGCAAACGTCGCGCTTCGGAAAGGAGAAGGAGGTTCACTCCTCCTTGAGACTGAGCCACCTGCGGCGATTGCACAGAGATAACGATCACAGCAACGACCAACAAACAGAAAACTGCGAGGCGAGACGTGTGTTTCATTTTCGAGACCCCCTACGGTATCACGCTCAGGGTGCGAGGCATTATTGGACTGTCGAAGGTCAACCTGTTGTAAGCTACGTAGCCGTCGACGTTGATTAGCCAGCTGTTAAGTTGGTTACTCCATATTCGACATGAACACCACCGCTGAGCCATCCGGCGTCCAAATCGGCGACCAAGCCCCTTGACCATTGAGGGTCAACTGACGCCATTCTTGCGTGTCCGCGCCTACAATCCACAGGTTGCTGATTAATTTGCTCAGATCGAAGTCCGCTGACCGGTCTTCCATATTCTCCTGTCGGACAACAGCTGACCTGATGACTCTGTGCATCCCAAATGGGGAAACCGTCAAACATTTTATCAGGGCTGAGCTATTGCCGTGGGTCACCTGTTTGAGTTTCTCCACCCAGAGGGGCCAAAGCTGTTAAACTGAATGACAGTTTGATCCCAGACATAAGCGATGAGCAGTCCGTCAGGCGACCAAGTGATACCTTCTGGTCTATCACCAGGTTTGGATGAAGGGGCGAGTATCTCGCGGCGTAGGTTGCCAGCTGTGTCGATAATCTTCAGCCTGTCACCCTGAATGATCGTGCAGGTAACGGCTTTCCCCGTCTGGCGACACGGCAGCGTCGGTCACGGTTTCACCTTCGGGCGTGATCCTGCGGGCCTCGCCTGTGTCACTGTTCAGCACCTCCTAAATGGTCGCCCATCAATAGCCATTGATTGGAATCTGGAAACCAGCCGCGGAACCAACCACATTTCGCCTCTCCCACGGCTCTGCTCCGCGCAGGCGACTGCGAGCACGCCCAATACTGGAACGCTGAATACCACCAGCAGATGAACCAACGACGACAGGCGCGGCGCGAGCCGGCCGCGAGCAGAATGTCGGGAGGAGAGGGGAGAGAAAGTAGAAGATAGAAAAGAGAAAGTAGAAGATAGAAAAGAGAAAGTAGAAGATAGAAAAGAGAAAGTAGAAGACCGGCGTAACATGACCACGGACTCTCGTGCAGCAATCGAAACGGATGGGTCAGGGTCATTTTCCTGACTGCCGGCGACTTCACGCCACCCACAACGGCAACAGCTTGAACTCGTCCACGTCCACCAGGCCGAGATCGGTCAGCGAGGTGCGGGAATCACCTCCAGGGCGGAGAAGCTCATCGCCATGAAGGGGTCGTGCATGGCGCGCCAACGCGTGCGCGGCCCTCAGCAGATCGTCATAGCCGCCGCGCACCGCCTCGATGGGCTGGTCGGACATCAGGCCAGCCACGGGGAGCGGCAGCTGCGCCAAGACCTGGTCGCCTTCCGCCACGACCAGACCGCCGCGCATCGCACCCACCGCGCGCGCCGCCGTCATCATGCTGCGGTCATCCGCGCCAATCACGACCAGGTTGTGGTGATCGTGCGCGACCGTGCCAGCCAGCGCACCGCGGGTCAAGCCAAAACGCTTGATGAAGCCTTTGCCCACATGCCCGCTGTTCTGATGCCGTTCCATGACCGCCATTTTGAGCAGATCGCGCCTGGATCCGCCACGGCCAGCCCGTCACGCAGCGTGGGCGGTTCGATCAGGTGCTCGGTGATTAGTTGATCCTCGATCGCGCCAATCACGCGCACGGCGCGGCCGGCGGCCGGAATGGCAAAGTCCAGGCTGTCCCAATCCACATTCATGGAGCTGCGCACGCGTGGTTGGCGCTGCCTGGCGCTGCCCGGCCACGGCAGCAAGCGCCCCTCTTCTGCCGCCACCTGCCCGGCGCGGTAGACGCGCTTGACCCTGAAATCGGCCAGTGACTCAAAGACAATCAAGTCAGCCACACGCCCTGGCGCCACCGCGCCGCGGTCACGCAAACCAAACCATTCGCTTGGATTGAGGGTTGCCATTTGAATCGCCGTGACGGGCGGGATGCCGCCCTGCATGGCGGTGCGCACCATGTAATCAATGCCGCCCAGGTCAAGCAGATCCGCGGGCTGGCGGTCATCCGTGCAAAAGCAGATGCGCCGGCTGGTGGCAGGGGTAATGAGCGGCAGCAGCGTCTGCAGGTTGTGGGCATTGGTGGCCTCGCGGATGAAAATGACCATGCCCGGCGCAGCTTCTCCATCGCTTCATCCACCGTGGTACACTCATGATCCGAGCCGATGCCGGCGCTGGCATAGGCGTTGAGTTGGCGGCCGTGACCCCGGGGCGTGTCCATCCACCGGCCGGCCATGAAACGCAGCCAGTTTTGCCAGCACGCCTTCGTCGCCGTTGATGACGCCGGGATAGTTCATCACCTCCGGCCAGGCCGAGCACCCAGGGGTTGTGCCGCAGATCGGCAATGTCCTCCGCCTCCAGGTGCGCGCCGGTGGTCTCCATGTGCGTGGCCGGTACGCACGACGGAACGTTGACATAAACCGTCAGCGGGCCGTATTTGGCCGTCTCCAGCATATAGCGGATGCCGTCCAGCCCCAGGACGTTGGCGATCTCATGCGGGTCGGTGACGACGGTGGTGGTGCCACGCGGCACCACCGCGCGCGCAAATTGAGGCACGGTGCAGAGCGAACTTTCGATGTGCACGTGGGCGTCAACCAGGCCGGGCGCCACGAACGCGCCATCCAGGTCGTGCACCTCCCGCGCCGGGTAGCCGCCGCCAAAGCCCACCACGTTTTCGCCGGCGATCACAATGTCGGTCTCTTCGATCGCGCCGGAGAACACATTGATCAGGCGCATGGCGCAACACCAGGTCAGCCTCACATCCCGCGCCGCCGCCAATCGTTCTTGCATGTTCATGATTCAATCCTCCTATCTTGATTATATCAATTGACGCTCTCCAAATCGAAATTTGAGAATCATCTGCCCTATGTTATAATCTCTCTGCATCTGGAGTCTACTCCCCTGCATTTCTTGGGCGCCGGCCGCCACCGAGTTCAAATTTGGCCTGATTCTGGTTGGCCCGTATAACGATCATGGTTGGAGCGAGGCCCACTACCAGGCCGGTAAGTACATCGAATCGAAAATCCCCGGCGCCAAGATGGTTTACGTAGACAACGTCAATCCCGGCGCCAAGCCCGGCGTCACCGTGCCGCAGTTGGTGGATGACCTGGTGGGACAGGGCGTCAAGATCGTCTTCACCACCTCAGACGATTTCAAGGACGGCACCCTCGAAGCCGCCATCAAGCATCCGGACCTGCCGATTGTCAACGTCTCCGGTGACCATGCCTGGAAAGATGGCAAGGACTTCAAGGCGCCCAAGAACCTGAGCAATTTCATGGGTCGCATGGAGTACGGCAAGATGATCGCAGGCTGTGCGGCCGCCGCTGACTTCGCAGACCGGCAAGATCGGCTATCTCGGCCCCCTGATCAACGACGAGACGCGGCGCCTGACCGCTTCGGCGTACCTGGGCGCCCGCTACTGCTGGACTGAAGTCGCGAAGAAGGACGCCGCGGCGCTCAGCTTCAAGGTGACCTGGATCGGCTTCTGGTTCAACATCCCTGGCCAGACGCTCGACCCCACCAAGGTGGCAGACGACTTCTACAACAACGGCTACGATGTGGTCCTCTCCGGCATTGACACCACGGAGGCGCTGGTCGAGGGCGGCAAGATGGCGCAGGCCGGCAAGAAGGTCTGGACCATACCCTACGACTACGAGGACGCCTGCAAAGAAGCTGAGACGATCTGCCTGGGCGTGCCGTACTTCAACTGGGGCCCGTCCTACATCAAGGCCGTGCAGATGGTGATGGATGGTAAGTGGGCGCAGTATTGGGACTGGAACGCGCCGGACTGGACCGACATCAACAACGCGGACAGCAGTGCCGTCGGCTTCGTCAAGGGCAAGGGGCTGAGCGCGGACGCGGCAGCCAACGTGGACAAGTTCATCAAGGGCCTGGCCGATGGCTCCATCGCCCTGTTCAAGGGGCCGCTCAACTTCCAGGACGGCTCGCCCTTCCTGAAGGATGGCGAGGCAGCCACCGACCTCCAGGTGTGGTACCTGTCGCAGCTGCTCCAGGGCATGGAAGGCCCCAGCAGGTAAGTGCTTTTTTTCAACCTTGCCTGGCCTTCGCCCAGGCAAGGTTGAACTCTCAGCCCAACCCCCGCCCGCAGCGGACGAGATACTCCTCGTTCAGCCTTCCTCATGACCTCCCAGATCGGGTGCCGCTGCTGTGAAAGTTGAACTCCGCAACATCCATAAACACTTCGGGCCGGTGCGCGCCAACGACGGCATCAGCCTGCTCATCGAACCGGGCACCATCCACGGCATTCTCGGCGAAAATGGCGCGGGCAAGAGCACGCTCATGAAGGTGCTGACCGGCTTCATCTTTGCAGACAGCGGTGAGATCGTGCTCGACGGCCGCGTGGTGGCCTTGACCTCACCCGCCGAGGCGGTGCGCCTGGGCGTGGGCATGCTGCACCAGGACCCGCTCGATTTCCCGGCCCTGCGCGTGCTCGACAACCTGCTCGTGGGCAGCCCGGGCGGCATCTTGCCTGACCAGGCCCGCGCGCGCCAGGCTCTGCAAGACCTCTGCACCCAATTCGACTTCAAGATTGATCCCGACGCGCAGGTCGCCAGCCTGAGCATCGGTGAACGCCAGCAGCTCGAGATTGCACGCCTGCTCTGGCTGGGCGTGCGCGTACTCATCCTGGACGAGCCGACCACCGCCATCTCCGCGCAGCAGAGGGCCAAGCTCTTCGCCGCGCTGCGCAAGCTGGCCGCGCAGGGCAAGACGGTGATCTTCGTCTCGCATAAGCTGGAAGAAGTGGAAGACCTGTGTACACAGGTGTCGGTGATGGCGCGGGGCAAGCTGACAGGCGAGGCGACCATGCCCTGCCCCACGGAGCGGCTGGTGCAGATGATGTTTGGTCAGGTCATCACCTTCAAGAAGCGCGAGGCGCTGCCGCTGGGCGATCCAATCGTGACGCTGGATCGCGTGACGGTCAGCGACTGGCGCCTGGAAGTCAACGACCTGTCGCTCGAACTGCTGGCCGGGCAGGTGATCGGCCTGGCCAGGCTGGAGGGCAGCGGCCAGCGGCTGCTCCTGCAAGCCCTGGGCGGCCTGCTGCGCCCCACCGCCGGGCACATCCGCATCGGCAGCCAGGACATGACCAACCGTGCGTATCGGGTCTATTTGCAAGCGGGGTCGCCTACGTGCCGGCCAATCGCCTGGCCGAGGGACTGGTGGCCGGCTTGACCGTGACCGAGCATGTGGCCCTGGCCGAACGAAAGCAGCCATTCCTGGTCAACTGGGTGCAGGCCGGCCAGACGGCCGCCGCGCGCATCAAGCAGTTCAACATCAAGGGGGTGCCGGCCAGCACGGTCGAGGCGCTGTCGGGCGGCAATCAGCAGCGCACGCTGCTTGGCCTGCTGCCGCCCAATCTGCGCCTGCTGCTGATGGAGCAGCCCACGCGCGGCCTGGACATGGAATCCATCGAATACATCTGGGGGCTGCTGCAGGAGCGCACGCGCGCGGGCATGGCGATCGTCTTCGCCTCGGCCGACCTGGATGAACTGCTGGACCGCAGCGATCATCTCCTGGTGTTTTTTGGCGGGCGCGTGGTGGGACCGCTCGATTCCCGCCTGACCACGGTGGAGCAGTTGGGGGAACTGATAGGAGGGAAGGGCTTTGCGTGACACACTTTCGCGGCCGGGCACCAGCCTGGCAGAATGGGCTTTACGCGTCGGTGGCATGCTGGCGGCCCTGGCGCTCTCTGCCCTGATCCTGCTCGCCATCGGCGCGTCGCCGCTCGATGCCTTTGGCTTGATCATCAACGGGGCGTTTGGCTCCTCCGCGCGCCTGGCCTATGTCCTGACTGCGTGGGCGCCGGTGCTCTTGTGCGCGGCCGGCCTCTTAGTCACCTTCGCCGCGGGCCTGTGGAACATCGGCATCGAAGGCCAGGTGGTGCTGGGAGCGATCTTCGCCACTGGCGTCCTGCGTTGGTTGCAGCCCAGCCTGCCGCCTGCCCTGACGCTGATCGCGGCCGCGCTGGAGCGGCGCTGGGCGGCGCGCTGTGGGGGGTGTTGACGGGCCTGCTCAAGCGCTACGGCAATGTCAACGAGATCTTTGGCGGCCTGGGGTTGAACTTCATCGCCGGCAGCCTCACCGTCTACCTCGTGCTCGGTCCCTGGAAGCGCCCGGGCATCGGCTCCACCAGCGGCACCGAACCATTTCCGCCATCGTTGTGGTTGCCGGCCTTTCCCGGTTTCCAGGTCAGCCCGGTGGAAATTCTCCTGGCCCTGGCGGCAATTGCGGTGGTCGGCGTTGCGCTGCGCGGCACCTACTTCGGCCTGCGGCTCAAGGCCATCGGCAAGAACGTGCGCGCCGCCTACACCCTGGGCGTCTCCACCGACCGCCACATGCTGTTGGCCTTTGCCATCTGCGGCGCGCTCGCTGGCCTGGCCGGCTGGGTGTTGATCGTCGGTACCAGCGCCCGGCACAACCTCTTCCCGCTGATTTCCGGCGGCTATGGCTTTCTGGCGATCCTGGTCGTACTGCTGGCCAACCTCAGCGCGGCGTGGAGCGTGCCCATCTCGGTCTTTTTTGCCGCCATCGCCATGGGCAGCCTGCAGCTCGCCTTGCAGCGCCAGCTCGACTCCTCCCTCGGCGGGGTCATCCAGGGCCTGCTTGTGCTCTCAGTGCTCATCACGCAGGGCCTGCAAGCGCGGCTCTTCAAGCGTAAATCGTAGAACCAGCCTTGACGGGGACAACGACCATGGACATCGTCATTCTTTTGGCCTCGGTGTTAGCCGCGGCGCGCCGATCATCTTCGCTGTGTTGGGCGAGACCATCACCGAAAAGGCGGGCGTCATCAACCTGTCGCTCGATGGCTCGATCCTGCTGTCGGCCATGACCGCGTTCATCGTCGCGACGACCAGCGGCAGCCTGCTGCTCGGCATGGTCGCGGCCCTGCTCGTCGGCGCTGGTGGCCGGGGTGATTGCCGTCATCAGCCTGACCCTGCATCAGCCCCAGGTTGCCACCGGCTTCATTCTGACCCTGCTCACGCGTGACCTGGCCTATGTGCTGGGCAACGCATACACGCGCGTGCCCGGCCCACAGGTGCAGCACCTGCCCATCCCCGGCCTGGTCAGCCTGCCGGTCGTCGGCCGCATCTTCTTCGATCAGGACCCGATGGTCTATCTGAGTCTGCTGGCGATCTTCCTGGTTTGGTTCTACATGAACAAGACGCAGCCCGGCCTGAAGCTGCAAGGGCTGGGTGAACGGCCCGCGGCCGCGTTTGCGCGTGGCGTCAATGTGACCCGCATGCGCTACGTCTACACCCTGGCGGGCGGCGCGTTGGTGGGGTTGGGTGGCGCCGCGTTCTCCCTGCTGGTCAAGCCAGGCTGGGCGCGGCCCTACGGCATCGAAGGCACGGGCTGGATTGCGCTGGCGATCGTCATCTTTGGCGGCTGGCGGCCCCTGCGCGCGGCCGTGGGTGCGTACGCCTTCGTCACCCTGCAGACCCTGGCCAACACCCTGCAGAGCGCCATGCCCAACGTGCCCACGCAGCTCTTCCCCACACTGCCCTTCCCGCTGATGATCCTGACCCTGGTGCTGGTCACACTGGGCAACGCCGAGTGGCTGCAGCGCAGCCTCGGTCGCTTGCCGGACGGCCTGCGCCGCATCCTCGTGCGCAGCCTGCGCGCCCTGCAGACCTCACCCCCAGCCGCGCTGGGGACGGTGTTCGAGCAGGAGTGAGGCAGAAGTACAAAGTACAAAGTACAAAGGCCAAAAGGGAAGGGGGGGGGGGGGAAGGGAAAAGGGGGGAGGGAGGGGGGAGGGGGGAAGAGGGAGGAGGGGGGCGGGGGGGGGGGCGGCGCCAGGGGGGGGGCCGGGCGGGGGGGGGGGCGGGGGGCCCCGCCCCGGCCCCGGGCCCCCCCCCGGCCCCCGGCCCCGCGCCCCCCCGCTGCCCCCCCCCGCCCCCCCACGCCTCCCCCCGCCCCCCCCCCCCCCCCCCCCCCCCCCGCCCCGCCCCCCGGGCCCCGGGGGGTGGGGGGGTCGCTCCGCGTCTCCGGTCTCCGATCTCTAATCTCCGCGCAGCAACCGCCGACTGGCGGCGCTGTGTCGCGCCACCAGGTCGGCCGCGTCCAGACCCACGATCTGGCCCTCTTGGACGCGCACACGGCCGTTGATGACGCTGATGTCCACCAGCTGCGGCGCGCAGAAGAGGACGGCGGCCAGGGGATCGTGCAGGGCGCCGCTGTAGGCCAGGCGATTCAGGTTCAGGCCGATGAAGTCCGCGGCCATGCCGGGCGCGAGCGCACCGATGTCGTCACGACCGAGGACGGCCGCGCCGCCCAGGGTGGCGAGTTCGAGCGCCTCCTGCGCGGTCAGCGCGGCCGGATTGCCCAGCACGCGCTGCAGGAGCATGGCCTGCCGTGCCTCGCCCAGGAGATGGGCGCCGTCGTTGCTGGCGCTGCCATCCACGCCCAGGCCCACGGACGCGCCGCGATCGAGCAGGCGGCGAATGGGCGCAATGCCGCTCCCCAGGCGCATGTTGCTGCTGGGACAGTGTGCGGCGCCGGTGCCGGTGCGAACAAACAGGTCAATCTCAGCCTCGCTCAGGTGGACGCAGTGCGCATGCCAGACATCGCGCCCGGTCCAGCCCAGGTCTTCGGCATAGGCAACGGGTCGCCGGCCAAAGCGTGCCAGGCAGAACTCCTCTTCATCCTTCGTCTCGGCCAGATGCGTGTGCAGCCTGACGCCGTAGCTGCGCGCCAGCGCGGCGCTCTCGCGCATCAGATCAGGCGTGACGGAGAAGGGTGAGCAGGGCGCGACGACGATGCGCACCATGCCGAAGCGCTCACGCTGGTGAAAGGTCTCGATGGCGCGGCGACAGTCGGCCAGGATAGCGTCCTCATCTTCAACCACAGAATCGGGCGGCAGACCGCCCTGGCTTTCGCCCAGCGACATGGAGCCGCGGCTGGCGTGGAAGCGGATGCCCAGCTCCCTGCGGCCTCGATTTCGTCGTCAATGCGGCTGCCGTGCGGCCACAGGTAATGATGGTCGCTGCTGGTGGTGCAGCCGCTGAGCATCAACTCGGCCAGGCCCAGCTTGGCGCCCAGGTAGACCGCGTCCGGCGTCAGCCGCGCCCAGATGGGATAGAGGGTCTTCAGCCAGGCGAAGAGAACGCTGTCCTGCGCCAGGGCGCGGGTGAGTGATTGATAGAGGTGATGGTGGGTGTTGACGAGGCCCGGCAGCACGATCATGCCGCGGGCGTTGATGACGGTGTCGGCGCTGGCGGGCAGGCTGGCCGTCGGCCCCACCTGCTCGATGGCCTGATCGCGCACAAAAAGCGCACCATCTTTGATCTGACGCCGCTGCGCGTCCATCGTGACCAGCAGGTCAGCGTGCTGCAAAAGAAGTGTTGACATCGTTGTCTCCTGGTAATCAGGCATGATTGCGCAAGCCACAGGCTTACGGCACGTGATTAAAACTCCAGTTTGCGATAGCGCATGGCTACGCTTTCGGCCAGGCCGATGCTCAGCATGAAAATGAGCAGCGAGCTGCCTCCGTAGCTGATGAAGGGCAGCGGTTTGCCGGTCACAGGCAGCAGGTTCAGGTTCATGCCGATATTGACCGCGGCCTGGAAGAAGATGATGGAGGTCATGCCGATGACCAGCAGGCGGCCAAAACTATCGCGGGCCAGGTCAGCGATGCGCAGCAGGCGCAGGAGCAGCAGAATGAATAGGACGAGTACGATGACCGCGCCCACAAAGCCCAGTTCTTCGGCGATGACAGAAAAGATGAAGTCGGTGTGGCGCACGCGCAAGAAGTGCAGTTGACTCTGACTGCCGTGGAAAAGCCCCTGCCCCAGGATGCCGCCGTTGCCGATGCTGATGAGGGCCTGGTTGACGTTGTAGAAGTCGTCCGGGTTGCCCGCCGGGTTGAGAAAGAGCAGAATGCGGTTGCGCATGTAGTCCTGCATGGACAACCAGGCCAGCGGCGCCACGGCCGCGGCGGCCACGCCGGTCAGCGCCGCGTAGATGAGCGGCAGCCCGGCGATGAGCAGCATGACGCCGCCCGCAAAGGCGATGGAGAGCGTCGTACCCAGGTCCGGCTGCAGGTAAATGAGTACCAGCGGCAGCGCCAGCAGGAGCACCGCGCCGAGGTAGGTGCTGATGCGCCTGATCGCCTGTTCACGGTCGGCCAGGAAGCGTGCCAGAATGATCACCACCAGGATCTTGGCCAGCTCGGACGGCTGCACCGCGAGGCCAATTTCCACCCAGCGCTGTGCGCCGCCCTGCGTCATGCCGACGATCTCTACCAACGCCAGCAGGCCAACCAAAATCAGATAGGTCAGCGTGGGCGCGGTGGCGACGAGCGTGTAATCCACGCTGGCCGCGACGAAGAGGATGACCAGCCCGACCAGGCAGAAGGTGATTTGCCGGCGAACCATGTCCTCTAATCCCGGTGTGTTGATCGTGGCGCTGCGCACCATGACCACGCCGATCACCAGCATGACCAGCGTGATGCCGAGCAGCGTCCAGTCGAAGTTACGCCAGACGCGCGCCATCAGGTGGTTTGCCTGTGGACCGGACTGGCCGGCCTGGATCGGCGGCGCGGTCCTGGCTGCCTGGCGCGGTTGGCGCGGCAGGATCATCGGGCGGCGGCAGCGGCAGCGGCGCCAGTGGAATATCGGCCACCAGGCGCTGATCGTAACGCGACTGACTCAGTGTGACCTCGACCCCGGCCGGATCAATGGCGACGTATTTGGAGATGACGGCGATCAACTCATCCTTCAGGGTCTGCATGAGCGCTGGCGACAATGACAGCCGGTCATGCACCAGGACGAGTTTGAGGCGCTCTTTGGCCACCTCACGGCTCGGAGGTTCGGGGCTGAAGAATCTGCGCAGTTGTTCGATGACGTTCATGGCGTTTCTCCTAACATCTACTGCCCACTTCCCCCAAAGAAACGTGCCAGCCGACCGAACAGCCCGGTTTGATCGCGCGCATCGGCATGAGCGGTACGTCTTCTCCCAAGACGCGCCGCGCAATGTGGCGATAGGCCATCCCGGCCGGGGAATCACCGTTCAGGGCTGCTGGCTGTCCCCGATTGGTGGTCACGACGATCTGGGGGTCTTCAGGAATGATGCCGAGCAGGTTGATGGACAGAATCTCGATCACATCGTCGGCGCTCAACATGTCTCCGCGCTTCACCAACGTTGGATTCAGGCGGTTGAGAAGCAGGTCGCCAGGGCCTTTCTGTGCGGCTTCGATCAGGCCGATGATGATCGGCGTCACGGACCGCTGAAACCTCTGGCGTGGTGACGATGATGACGCGGTCGGCCGGCGCAATCGCGTTGCGGTAGCCCTGTTCGATGCCGGCAGGCGAATCAACCAGGATGAAATCGAACTCCGCGCGCATCTCGTCGGTCAGGGCGATCATCTGTTTCTCGGAGACTGCGTTCTTGTCACGCGTCTGTGCGGCCGGTAACAGATACAGTTCGGTCAGGCGTTTGTCGCGAATCAGGGCCTGGCGCAGGCGCGCGCGGCCCTCCACCACATCCACCAGGTCGTAGACGATCAGGCGGTTCTCCAGTCCGAGGACGACGTCCAGATTGCAGACCGATGTCGGCGTCAATGACAGCGACACGCATGCCTTGCAGTACGGAGTGCCACGCCCAATTGGCCGTGGTGGTTTGTCTTGCCGACGCCTCCCTTGCCGGAGGGTAATGGTTATGACGGTTGCTCCATGCTATTTCTTTCACCAACTCTTCACTTGATCCCAGGGTTCCACAATCGCGCCATCGCTTCCGGCGTGTACGGCTTCGGGGGCCGGCCGGCTCGGCCCGCAACGCAGGTAAACGCCAGCGCTGGCCGATGGGGTCAGGCGCGCGGCCAATCGTATCGCCGATGCGCAGTTGCGGGGCTGTAACTCACCACGCGCAGACCACGGCCGCTCAGTTACCCGCAGCGCCGGCACGAACGGTTCCCGCAGGCGGCCCCAAATCACCACATCACCGCCGGCCACCACCTGCGCGCCAACGTTGACGTCGCCCATCACAATCCACCGCGCCCGGATGTTCGATGCCTCTGCCCGCCGCGCAAATTGCCATGCACGAGCGGCGCCGGAAATCCTCGCCGCTTGGCGCACCGGCTCGACGCCAGGCGGCGGGACCGCCGCCAGCGCCGGTTACCGTTGCCGTTATGACGCAACGGGTAAGCGAAGATCGGCAGCCAGGCCGAGATTGGCAACCAGTTGTCGTGTGGGCGGATCTCGCTCAACAATGCCCATAAACTCACCTGTTGGGCTTCCGGCGGGCGACCGATATCTGCAATGTCAGGCTCGTTCAACGCGCGGGCGCCAATCTCACCGCCACGCCCGCCGCCGACAAAGACCCCATCGCCTGCAGGCGCTCAGCAAGCTGGGCCAACACTGCGACCAGGTCTCCGGTGGGCAGAGTGATGGCCAGCCCGCTGCTGAACCTGAGTCTGGGCCAGCTGTTCGCTGCTACTGGTTGCCATGTGCTGACCATGAACGATCCCAGCGCCGCTCAATCTCGCGCAACCGCTGGTAGGGTTTGCCGGGCGGCATCGGCACCTTGAAAGAAGTATTGCAAAATCTCCGAAACCACCGGCACCGCCACGGCGGACCCTTCGCCGCCATTGTAAATTAAAGGCAACGACCGCAGTTTGCGGGTTATCGAAGGGGCAAAGGCCAAGACCAGGCGTACGTCGGCAGGGAAACCTTCGGCATCATAGCCGATCTCCGGGTCACAAAACTCGGCCGTCCCGGTCTTGCCAAGCCACTGCAACCGCAACGCCATTGCGCCTGGTCGCGGTGCCATTGCCCAGTTGACACAAACAGCTGCCCGCACGCACCACGGCCACGTGTTCCCGGTTTGACCGGCAGCGTGCGGATCGTTTCCGGCTGCATCTCCCGGCGACCGCGCCCTCGGCGCCGTTATACTCTCACCACTAACTAGGGCGGTAGGAGGCGCCGCCATTAGCCCTGGCTCGTTGCGTTCGCCACTTGCAGCGGGGTTGCCAAAACGAAGCGCTGGCCGATGGACATATTGTAAGGTGTCGCCAGTTGACCCAACCTTCCATAGGTGAGGCGTTTCCACTGATAGCTCGGGAATCAGGCCGGATGCTCGCCCGGCAGGTCAATGTCGGTCACCTCACGTAGCCAAAGGCGCGTAGTCGACCTGCGGTCGCGTTGAGACCCTGGAAATCACGCAAGCCGCCGACCTGTCCACGCGAAAAAGACGTCTCAGGAGCGGCCGGCGCTGACCACCATTGGTTGCGCCATGGCTCTCCACTCCCTTACGGCAACAGTAAAATGGTTGCGCCTTGCTGAAGTCGTCAGATTAGAATTTATTGAGCAACCACAGAATACCGTTGTATCCCGCAAGCGGAGTGCGCGATGTTGACGCGCCCTCTTACGGCGCGCCGGCCATCAGCACCGTCTTGAACGTCGAGCCAGGCGGGTAGATGCCACGATGGCATGGTTCAGGAGGGCAGTGTTTGGCATCTTTACTGAGCGTCGCGTATCGTGGTTGTAATGCCATCGGCAAACAGGTTGTTATCGTACGTCGGCAGGCTGACCGTACCGAGCACGGCGCCATTCACCAAGGGTTGATGGCTGACCGCGCCGGATGACGAATGGGCTGCTTCCAGGCCGCGGCGCAACGCCCGTACCTCGCGCTGCTGCAAGTCCATGTCAATGATTAACTGAGTTGTGGCCCGGCACCGCCGGCGCAGGCTTGCCGATCGTGGAAATCTCGCGCCCAGCGACAAAATCCACCTCGATCTCACGCAGGCTGGCCTGGCCCATCTCGGTCTCGAACGCTCGATACCCCGCATAGCCAACCCAGTCGTTGCTTGCATAGCCCCTGTCACGTGCGCCTCGGCTTGCTCGGCCGGAATTGTTGCTCCCTTAGCCGATCAGATCGGCTGTCAGCGCGCCGGTCAGGCCATTGGGATTCGGCGCTGGCCCAATACTGACCACGCCAGGCGAGGTGTGCCGCCTTCGCTGGTCGCAAAGGCAGTCTCAACGGACAGGTTCACCACCAGCGTGACCGGTGCAAAGGCGCTGCCCAGGCGCGCATTTTCAACGGCCTGTATCACCTGGGCGATCCCCGTCCCGCCGCGCGGCAGGAGTTGCCACCTTCCGTGCGGACACCGGCAGACTAACAACGATGCGGGTGCGGGTGCGGAATGCAACCTCTGTTGCGGTCGCGTTGGGCGTCGCTGTGGCACGGCCCCGCACCGACGCCCGCGTCGGTGGCACGGTGGCCTCCGGCATCACCGTGGCCGTCGGCGTGATGACGGCCTGAATCGGCATGGTCAACAAGATCCGACGCGCTGGGATTCAAGCGGTCAGTGCGTCTTCATCGTCAGGCAAATCTGCCCGGCGCCACAGCCACGGCAAACGTCGGGCGGTTGCGTGCCAGGAATTGCGCCCCTGGCTGTCATATGAATTGACGCTACCGCAAACCGGCTCCGACACCTCACGAAAGCGATTTTGATCGGCCCGTGCGCGTGGCATAAGCGCCCTGGTTGATCTGCAAGCGCCACAGTTGGCCCAATAGCACGATGAAGCCAGGGAGGATGACGATGCGATAAAGAAAGTGTGCGGTGTTCGCTGCTTGTATTTGGTTCACGTTGATGATTGC
>NZ_JADJAT010000004.1:0-395311 GCF_016704105.1 Candidatus Amarobacter glycogenicus
TCGTGCGGTAGACAAAGGGGCTCGCCGGCAGCTGGAACTTGGCAAGCGTGATGAGGTCGTCCTTCGGGTCGGTGTTCGCGCCGCTTTTCTTGCAATCGCCCGGGCTGTTCCCGCCCCCTGCCTTGTCGATGAGGGTATCGATCGTGCCCTGCTTGCAGAGGTCATAGAGCATCGCTTCGAAGCTGGCGCCAATCTGGGTTTGGCCCGCGTAGGTCGCGATCGCGGACTTGTCGTGGCCACCGGCCAGGATCTGGTTCTTGCGGACCGTGTCGATGTTCGCCCCGCTATCGATGAGCATCTTGCTCGGCGCCAGGAATCCGGAAGTTGAGCCTGCATCGACAAAGGCGAACTTGAACTTGTCCTCCTTCCCCGCGTAGTCCTTCAGGCTGGTGATGCCGCTATCACCCCGCGCATAGATGACGCTGTAGTAGCTCGGCGGTATCCCTTCGAAATCCTGGATCGTGACGGCCGCCTCGATCTTTGCGCCGCCGTCCTTGGCAAGGACGTACGAGAACGGTCCGAAGAAGGCGAACTCAAGTTCATTCGCCTTCATCGCCTCGATCGTCGCCGCATAGGCCGGGCCAACGAAGAGTTTCACGTCGAGGCCGGGAAGCTGCTTCTCGAGGTAGGACTCGAGCAATTTGCCGGATTCGAGGACCGACTGCTGGTCTTCCGATGGGAGCAGGCCGAAACGGACCTGCGTGCCCCTCCACGGCTGCGGATCAACCGTCGGCGTGGCGGTTGGAGCGGCCGTGGCTGCGGGAGTTGTGCCGCCCACGTCGTCGTCGTCGTCATCGTCGCCGCCGCAACCGGCCGCCAGGCTGGCTCCCACGATGCCGATCGCCGCCAGTGCGAGCAGCGGGAATCTTCGGAGTTTCATGTGTCTCCTCCTTACCTTTCACCCCTGTGTGTTGAGAAGGCGGGGCTCCCCCGCCGGGTCTCCTGTTAGAGAAGGCGCGATCGGATGAGCGCGCTGATTCGGTCGATCATCACGACCGCGACGAAGATGCAGACGATGTCGACCGCCAGGCGGTCATACCGAAGCAGGCCGAGGTGGAGGTCGATGAGTTGCCCGATACCGCCGGCGCCGACGAGCCCGAAAATCGCCGCGTTCCGGACGGTCGATTCCCAGTAGAAGAGGATGTACGAGAGCAGCATCGGGAATGCCTGTGGCAGGATTCCCCAGACGCTCGCCGAGATGTTCGGTGCTCCCGTCGCCCTCACGGCGTCCACCGGCTTTGGGTCCACCGATTCGATCGATTCCGCGAAGAGCTTCCCGAAGCTCCCGCTCGAACCAACGACGATCGCCAGCGTCCCCGCGAATGGCCCGAGGCCGACGATGACAACGAAACAGATCGCCCAGACCAGGTCCGGGACGCACCGGACGAAGCTCAGGAACAGGCGAGTCCCCATGTAGACCGGCGTGCTGGCAACGTTCCGCGCCGCCAGGAGCCCCAATGGTAGCGAGATGATCGATGCGCCGAGGACGCCGATCACCGACATCTGGACGGTCACCACCGTCGCGTCGATCGCGTCCTGGAGAATGCTCCAATCCGGGTCCGCGAACTGCTCGATGATTGGCTGGGCATCCGCGATTTCGCGCACAAGCTTCACAACATCCGCGCCGACTCCCTGCCACGACCACACCAGGAACGCGAGGAGCGCCGCCGTCCACAGCAATAACCGCAGGCTCGGACGGTTGATCGGGGTAGCCCAGCGCGCCCGCGCCCGCGCCAGCTCCGCCGAATCTGGGGCGTAGCTGGCGGAACGCCCGAAGAGGACACCGCTGATGGATGATTGCCACTTCTCGGTGAACTTCTGGGCGCCCCGCCGGCCCTGGCCGGCCTGTGAAAGTTCCGGTTGCAGCGCCATCAGGAAGACCGCCGATCACCCGTGCGGGCAGGGTCCATCTCGACTTCGGCAGTTGTCTTCATCGCGCGCTTCATGGCCTTGTCCAGGTCATGGACGACGTGTGGGTCCAGCTCCCGCCGGAGGTCAATGTCGCTCTCCATCTCCTGGTCGAACCGGTAGACACGGTTCTCCGCTTGGGCATCGAACTCTTCGGGTTTGCCATCGAAGACCACCTGACCCTGGGCGATTCCGATGATGCGGTCGGCGTAGCGCCGGGCCTGGCCGATGTTGTGGATGTTCAGGAGCGTCGTCAGGCCAGCGTCCTTCGCTGCTGCCCGGAGGTCCTTCAGTACTCCTTCTGCCAGCTCCGGGTCGAGGTTCGCAACCGGCTCATCGGCAAGCAGGAGTTCAGGCTGCTGGGCCAGCGCCCGGGCAATAGCGACTCGTTGCTTTTCGCCGCCGGAAAGGGAGTCGCACCGCTGTGGCGCCTTGTGCAACATGTTCACGCGGGCCAACGCCTCGAGGGCGATCTCCCGCTCCGAACGGGTGAAGTACATGCAGATCGCACGCCATGTGGGGATGAAACCCAGCCGCCCGCTCAGCACGTTTTGAAGCGAACTGAGCCGCCCGACGAGATTGAACTCCTGGTAGATGAACCCGACGCGTCGCTGGTGGACGCGCCGGCTGCTCGAATTGAGCGCGCTCACGGCCTGCCCCCCAACAACCGCCTCTCCGCTCGTGATCGGCACGCTAGCGTTGAGACACCGCATGAGCGTCGATTTCCCGGCGCCGCTCCTCCCGACGATGCAGACGAATTGGCCTTCAGGGATCCGGAACGAAACGTCGGCCAGGGCCGTGTGGCCGTTCGGGAATGTCTTGCGGAGGTTGCTGACTTCGATAGCGGTCATGCCGCAGGATGCTCAGCCCGCGTTGTTATCGAACCTGAATCAGTCCGTTAAAGTCTCGCGATCGGACGATGAACGCATGACACCAGGGTCGTCGGAATAGCGCAGGTCGAACCTCGCCGCGGCCCAGGCTCCGCGCCGCGAAGCACGCAGGTCCGGTGCTGTTGACTCGAACGCTTCACGGGCCAGTGCCTGGACAATCGCCAGGTGGGCCGCGCGAAACGGCAGCTCATCGGTGGCGTAACGGGTTTGGGAACTCTCGACTGCCAGCACGTGCGTCGCCACGGTTGCCAGCGGCGACCGGGCAGCGCTGCAAACCGCGATCACGCAGGCCCCCGAACCCCGCGCACGGTGGGCCGCATCGACGGTCGCCCGCGTCCGGCCGCTGTGAGAAATCGCAAGCAACGCCCCCTGCGGACCGAGGAACGAAGCCGCCGCTGCCCCTTCGCTCGGGTCATCGATTCGGCGGCAGCGGAAGCCGGCGATGGTGAATTGGAACTCCGCGGCGCGCGCCGTCGCGCTCGCGGCGCCAACTCCAACGATATCTATCGATCCCGCGCCGGCGAGAACTTCCGCGGCGAGCCGGAAAGCGGCTGGATCGAGGGTGCGGGCTGCGAACTGGATGGCCCGGGCGTGTGCCTCAAGTAGCAGCTCCATCTGGCTGGAAGTCGATGCAGTCGCAGGTTCCGCACTCCCTTCGGCGGCGAGCGCGAACTTCAGGGCGCGAAAGCCCGGATAGCCCATCAGTCGGGCGAACCTGACTACTGACCCGCTGCTCACGTTCGCACGCTTGGCAAGCAACTCGATGGGCTCGCGGATGGCGCGCGCGGGATCGCTGATGAGCGCCCGGGCGATGGCCGCTTCGACCTCGGTGTAGCCCCTTTCGTGATAGCGGAGCCGGTCCAGTAACCCCTGGGCTTTTGAAGTTGCTTCAGCCATTTGGAGACTCTTGCACGCAGCTGTTAAAGGCCCGCTAACCGCCGGGACACCCGTTTTCGTCAGAGTGCCGGAGAAGGGAGTACGAAACATGCGAACCCGAGAAGAACGCTTCGAGGCCCTGGCAATCGCCGATGAGCCGGCGTTGGTTGCTCTCGCCGATCAAATCCTCGCAGCTCATTCGGTGACCGTCCTTCGCCCGCCGGTTTCCGGCGCCTGCATGATGCGGGCCATCGAGACCGCTGAAGGCTCCGTCTTCAACCTCGGTGAGGTCTCCATCACCGAGGCCGAAGTCGAACTTGAAGGCGAACGCGGTTACTGCATGGTGATGGGCTATGCGCCGCAGAAGGCGCTGGCAGGAGCGGTCCTCGATGCTGCGGCCGAGGCCAACCTCTTGTTCGAAGACATCGAGCGGCTCCTCCGGAACTCGATCGAAGCCGAACAACGCCGGCGCACAGCCGAGTGGGATGCCCTTGCCCCTACCCGGGTGCAGTTCGACGAGATCCCCGAATGAGCGCGCAGGCCGTCATCTTCACTCCGCAAGCGCGCCAGGCGCAGTCGGACTTCCGTGAAGCGCTCGAATGCCTGGCGCGGCCCGGCCGCATCGGCTTTGTCGGCCCAACAACGTTCCCGGTGGCGGCCGCCCGGCATGCCTACGGATTGCTGCTTGCCTTGGCGGACCAGGAGGTGTCCATCGCCGTGCCCGGCGCCGACCAGGCGTTGGCCCGGTTCGCATCCCTGGGCACGGGCAGCCGCCTGGTGGAGATGGCACAGGCTGACTACGTCTTCTTCATCGAAGACCCGGGCGCGGCGTTCACCCTCCTGCGCCGAGGCGAGCCCGAACTACCCGAAAGCGGCGCGACCGCGATCGTCTCGGTCGGTTCTCTTGCCCAGGGAGAACCGTACCTCCTGGCGGGGCCGGGAATCGCCGGCGTGGCCTCCCTCCGGGTAAGCGGTCTCAGCACCGCATCCTTCCTCGCCCGCGATGGTGCCTGCGGCTCTTACCCCCTCGGGATCGACCTGTTCCTCGTCGATGCCGAAGGCCGCCTCGTGGGGCTTCCTCGAACAACTCGAATCACCCCGGAGGCCAGCTGATGGGATACACAGCGATGCAAGGCGGACTGTCCGCCATCAAGGCAGCGGAAGACCTGGTCAGAAGGCGAACGCTGGGCCGCCGGCGTCACGCTCTGGACCCCTCGGAAGTAGCCGAAAAGATGTCGCTCGGCGTCGATCGCGTGATGAGCGAAGGCGGTCTCTATGACCCGGCCGCCGCCGCCGTCGCACTCGTCCAGGCCGAAGGCGACCTCCACGAGGCGAGCTTCATCGTCCGTGCGTACCGCTCGACGCTACCCCGGATCGCCTACTCCATCCCGACTGACACCGGCGAGATGCGAGTCCTCCGGCGGATCACGCCGGCATTCCAATTTGCGCCCGGTGGTCAGTTGCTTGGCGCGACGCGGGACTACACCCAGCGGCTCCTGGACTGGCGAATCGCCGAGCCGGGCTCCTTCGCGGAAGACCAGGCGGAGCCGGATGCCTGTCGTGCTGAGCCTCCGGTCTTCACGCGCATAGCGGACCTCCTCCGTGCGGAAGGTCTCCTTCCCGCTCCCAACGAGTCGTCTCCCGAACCCGACGACATCACCCGGAGCCCGATCGTCTTTCCGGCGAGCCGTTCCGCCAGGCTGCAAACGCTCGCACGTGCCGAAACGGGCTCGATCACCGCGTTCGGCTATTCATCGATGCGAGGTTACGGGACGTTCGCCCATGGCACCGTCGCGGAGCTTCGGGTCGGTTTGATTCCCTTCCGCATTCGCCATCCGTACACAGGCCAGCCCGTGAAAGTGGGCGAGGTTCAGGTCACAGAAGCGGAGGAGTTCACCATCTCCCCTCACCGCCACCCGAACGCTGAGGACGTCGAACAGTTCGCACTCGGCTACGGGCTGGTCTTCGGCCAAAACGAACGGAAGGCCATCGCGATGGCGATGCTCGACCGCCAGCTTGCCGAGGGTGGGGGCGCAATGGCCTCGCAGGAGGAGTTCGTTCTCATGCACATCGACGGAATTGAGGCGACGGGCTTCGTCGAACACTTGAAGCTTCCGCACTACGTCGAATTCCAGAGCATCCTCCAGGGCATGCGACGGCGCCGGGACCGCCACGCCGCAACAACGACGGAAAGAGAGGCGGCTCTTGTCTAGCGTAGCCACCCTTGTTGCCCAGAACGTGACGCCCGGCCGCGGAGCCTACAACTTCGGCTTCCTCGATGAAACAACCAAGCGAGAAGTCCGCCGTGCTCTCCTGAAAGCCGTCGCTCTCCCCGGACACCAGATCCCCTTCGGGTCCCGCGAAATGCCGGTGGCCCGCGGTTGGGGTACTGGCGGTATCCAGGTCACTCTCTCGATTCTCGGGCCGGATGATACCGTGAAGGTCATCGACCAGGGAGCGGACGAGGGCGTGAACGCCTGGAACATCCGCCGCCTGGTTACGGACACCAGCGGCGTTCCGACAACAACAGACAGTCGGGAAGCGACGATCATCCAGACGCGTCACCGCATCCCGGAGACGCCCTTGCGAGACGGGCAGGTGCTCGTCTTCCAGGTGCCGATGCCGGAACCGCTCCGCATGGTCGAGCCCAGCGAACGCAAGACGCGGGCGATGCACGCGCAGGCTGACTACTCCCGCGCCTGGGTCTACCTCTACGAGGACGTCGTCCGCCGGGGAGAGATTTCGCACGCTACCGGCTACCCGGTGATGGTCGCGGGTCGATATCTTCTCTCCCCCAGTCCGATCCCCCGCTGGGATGTCCCGAAGCTAAACATGGCCGATGGGCTCTACCTCTTCGGGGCCGGGCGCGAGAAACGTGTCTACGCCATTCCGCCCCACACCGAGGTGGTCCCCATCGATTTCGAGGACTACCCGTTCTACGTCGAGTCATTTCCGGACAGGAAATGCCAGAAGTGCGGCGCTGAAGCCGTGTACATGAACGAAGTCGTCCTGGACGACGGCCGCCATGCTTTCACTTGCTCAGATTCGGGCTATTGCGACTCTCGCCTGACTGGAGGGGTTGAATGAACAGTTCGTGGGTCCTCAGGGTAGACGGGCTCGGCAAGCGTTACGGCCGCGGGTGCGGGCTCTGTTCAAAGAACACCGGCCCCCTGGCCGGTGCCAACTCCTGCGCGAACTGCGGCAGCATCCTCGCCTGCACCAACGTCTCGTTCGATCTGCTCCCCGGCGAGACGCTTGGCATCGTCGGGGAAAGTGGCTCCGGGAAGTCCACTGTGCTGCGCTGCTTGTTCCTGGATGAGGAACCGACCTGGGGTAGCGCCTACCTCTCCGGATTCCACCGCGGAGAACGCGACATCTTCACCGCGTCACCACCCGAACGGCGAGAGCTTCGAGCCGCGACCATGGGCCTCGCCTATCAGAACCCGGCGGCCGGATTGAACCTTCACATTACGGCGGGCGGGAACATCGCCGAACGGCTCTTGAACGTCCGCGTCCGTTCGGTTGCCGAGATTCGAGACCGGGCGGGTTACCTTCTTCGCCGCACCGAGGTGCCGCATGACCGGATGGATGACATCCCGGCCCACTTCTCCGGCGGTATGCAGCAGCGAGTCCAGTTGGCGAAGGTCATGGCGAACAACCCGAGCGTCTTGCTACTCGACGAGTTGACCACGGGCCTTGATGTCTCGGTGCAGGCCGGCGTCCTCGATCTGGTCCGCGAACTCCAGGAACAGCTTCACATCGCCATGGTCGTGGTCTCTCACGATCTCGGCGTCATTCGTCTGCTTGCGGGCCGGACCATGGTCATGAAGGACGGACAGGTCGTCGAAAGCGGCCTGACTGATCAGGTGCTCGAAGATCCGCACCACCCTTACACGCAGCTTCTCGTCGCATCCATGACGTAGGACTGGCCCACGAAAGGAGTCTCCATGTCTGCACACGCGCTCGACGTCCTTGGGCTGAGCAAGCGATTCACCCTGCACATTCGCGGTGGCCTCGTCATCGAGGGTCTGCAAAGTGCCACGTTCCAGGTCCGCAGAGGCGAGTTTACCGGCCTCGTCGGCCGCTCCGGGTCGGGCAAGAGCACCCTTCTGAAGTGCCTTTTCCGCACCTACCTGCCGGATGGCGGGTCGGCCCTGTTTACAACCTCCGAGGGCACGACGTTCGACCTCGCCTCCACGGGCGAGCACGAGATGCTCGCGCTTCGGCGGCAGGCTCTCGGCTACGTGTCGCAAGCGTTGCGCGTCATCCCTCGAGTGACCGTCGAAAGGACCGTTGCCAGTCCGCTGGTGGCCCGGGGCGCTTCCGCGGACGTAGCTCTGCGGGAGGCTCGCCTCCTGCTCTCGAGGCTGAACCTGAACGAGAGCCTCTGGGACTCGTACCCGTCGCTCCTGTCGGGTGGCGAGCAACAACGTGTGAACGTCGCGCGCGCCCTGATTCGTGAACCGGAACTGCTGTTGCTCGATGAGCCGACAAGCGCCCTCGACGCGGGCAACCAGGGGGCGGTTGTCGAATTGCTCTCGGAGCGGCTCGCGGCCGGGACGACGATGGTGGGCGCATTCCACGACGCGCCGAGCCTCCGGCGGCTGGCATCCCAGGTCATTCGTCTCGACGGCGGAAACGTCACGAGCGTCGAAAGCAGCGAACGCGAGCTCGCCTTCGCAGGAGGCACCCGTGACTGAACTGACTCTGACCAACGCGCGCATCCTCGTGTCCGGCGGTATCGTCGAAGGCTCGCTCGTGGCTGAAGACGACCGGATCGTCGCCATCGACAGCTTTGATCGGCCGAGCGGCCTCGACCTCGACGGCGCGCTTGTCGTGCCCGGCCTGATCGATCTGCACAACGATGGGCTCGAGGGCGAGATAAACCCGCGTCCCGGCATCGGGCTGCCACTCGATTTTGCCATCTCGAACTTCGACCGAAGGGCGGCCGCTTCCGGCATCACCCTCGCGATGCACGCGATCACCTTCGCCGGCATGGAGAAGAAGGGCCGCACGCTCGATGTCGCGAACGAACGCGCCCTCGCGATCCGTGCGCTGGCTCCGGGGGAGACGGTTGCCGAGCACGGAGTACTCTTCCGCGCGGATGTCTGGCAGCCCGAGGGGCTGACCGCACTCTTCGACCGCGCCGCCCAGTGGCACCAGCCAATCGTCACGTTGAATGACCACACTCCCGGACAGGGCCAGTACCGTGACCTGACGATTTACCGGGGCGCCATCACGAAGTGGGCTTCGCTCGAATCTGAAGCCGAGATGGACGCGCACATCGATGCCAAAGTCCGGTTCGCGACCGAGAACCCCGGCCTCGCCCAAGAAACGTTCCGGCGTTGTTCGGAACAGGCGAAGGCCGGGAGCGTCATCCTCGGCTCACACGACGACGACTCGGCCGAGCGCACGGAGTTCATGCGTGGGCTCGGGGCGACCATCGCGGAGTTCCCGGTGACCATCGATGCAGCACTGAAGGCGCGAGAACTTGGCATGACCATTGTCGCGGGCGCGCCAAACATCGTCCGCGGCGGATCCCACTCCGGGAATGTGTCCGCCGTCGAGCTGGTCGCCCTCGGACTTTGCGACATCCTCGTCGCCGACTACCACGCGCCGTCGCTCCTGCTGGCGGTCCAACGGCTGGTCGATTCGCGTACGCTCGATCTCGCACAGGCAATGAAGCTGGTGACCAGCAATCCAGCGGAAGCCATGAACCGCCCCGAACTCGGGGAGATTGCAGTCGGCAGAGAAGCCACGCTCGCGATAATCGACCCGCGACCCCAGGGCTGGCGGACGGTCGCGATCGTCCGCCGCGGCGAGGTCAGGGCGACCTTCAATCGGCCACGGTTTGCCCCAGACGCGCAGAGCACCTCGCCGCGCCTCGCCGTCGTGAGCAATTAGCCAGTGATAAGGCCGGCCAACATCCAGGATGCGGACGCCCTCGCGGACCTTCGATACGCGTTTCGGGCGGAGATGCGCCAGCCGTTGGAAAGCCGGGACCAGTTCCTCGTCCGCTGTGTCCCCTGGATGGAATCGCGGCTTGTCTCCAATTCGACCTGGTTCTGCTGGGTGGCCGAGGAAGGCGGCGCCGTCGTTGCCTCGCTCTGGTTGTCGCTTATCGAGAAGATCCCCAACCCAGGCCCGGAACTGGAGTGGCACGCCTACGTCACGAGCGTGTACGTCCACCCGGCGTCCCGCGGCCGTGCCGTCGCCAGGGGGATGATCGAGGCGGCCCTGGCTTTCGGCCGCAAACACGGAGTTGATTCGGTGATCCTGTGGCCCTCCGAATTGAGCAGGCCCCTCTACGCGCGGCATGGCTTCCGCCAGCCAGGAGACATGCTTGAGGCGGTGCTGGACCCGGGCCGAGAAGGATAGCTTCGCTGGCGCCCCTCCACGTCGAGAAGAATCTGCCGGGCCCCGCCTGCTTGAGGCGCGTCACCCACTCCACGCGCGCTGCGGCAGAGGTGGAGGTGCGACCCCGTCGGTATCGGGGTCTACACCTGGCGGTCAAGCGCGCGAATCGTCTCCAGGACCCCGTCCGCTGCTGTCGCGACAACGCCGAAGTCAACAGCGCCTGGCCACCGGTCGAGTGTTGAGTGGAACAAAGGTGCGTTGGCGCCGACGAGGGATATGAATCGCCCGCCGCGAACCAGGACTTCGCCGGCTTCTCCCACTGGCCGATCAGTGGTTGCGAAGAGCGGAGACGGGGAAATCGCCCCGAACGTCGGAGCCAACTCCCGCGCCACGGTCAGCAATCCCTGGTCCGATGCACGGATCATCAGCTGCGCTCCCGCAGCCCCGATGTTCGCGCCGAGATGTATCCATGCGAATGCCCGCCTCGCCAGGTCGGGATCGGAGTCGAAGTAGCGCTTGATGCCCAGGAAGCCCAGTTCGTGGCCTGTCGTGGCAAGAAAGATAAGGTCGCGGTCCAGTCCGAGCTGATCGGCCGTTCGTGCCACTTCCAGCCAGATTGCCATTCCTCCACCGCGTTCGCCGGCGCAGTGCCACCAGCCGCTGCGCGGGGTCAGCACGACGACGGGCGGTAGGGACCGTCGCTTGCCGGGGACGACTGCCAGGACATTGACGCCGGTGGTTGCCGTCCGCGTTCCCCCGCAACGGACCTCAACCGGGACACCCGCTTCACGTGCAGCGACCAGGGCTTCCCAGGCCGTCTCAGGGACCTGCAAGACGGGGACACCGTCAGGTTTGTCATAACCCCAGGCGTTGAGAAGAGTGGTCCCGCCAGGATACCCGGCGACCGCTGCCACGATGGCCTTGCAGTCACTCCGCCGAATCCCGTCCAGTTCCGCCGCCACCCCGTGCGACTGTACCCGCACCAGGTCGATGCTCCCCGGACCGAAAACGCCACGAATAGTGGTATTCGGCGGCGGCAGACTGGAATCCATCGTTTGGACGGCAGCCACTCGGAAGTCCCCGGCGGAGACGACGCATTCGGATGCGTCGATCCGGCTGAACGGAAAAGGGACCGCCCGGGCCTCCACCCCCATCATCGAGAGCGTGTCGACCAGCCACCGCCCGGACTGGAGATCGACCTCGGTCGCCGTGCGGTGCCAGCCCTGGCTGTCAAACACCCGAATGACTTCGCTGCAGGCTTCGGCCGAAATAGCCACTTCTCTCCTCCCAGGTCAGCCTCAGTTTGGACTCTATCCGCGGGGCAATCCGAGTCCCCGCGTGGCGATCACATTGCGTTGGATTTCGCTGGTTCCCTGTCCGACGGTCGCCGATGCCGACTCCAGGTAATCGATGCCCCACCCTTCAGCGTCCGCTGCCAGCCCCGCCGGCCCCATGATGTGCAACAACAGGTTGGGCACGGCCTGGCGGATGTGTGCGGTAAGAAGCTTCACCATCGAGGCTTCGTGGTTCGGAAAGAGGCCCTCGCTGCGCATCCAGGCGACGCGGTAGCCCAGCAGCCATGCCACCGAATTCATCGTCACGATATCAGCCAGCCTCCCCCGGTCGCCGTCACTCAATGGGTGCTGAGGGTGGTCCCGCACCCATCGGACCGCCTGATCGACGAGCCGGCGCGACGACCCGATGTGGGCCCCCCCGGATCGCTCGTAGTCCATCGTCTGGGCGTTCACGTACCACCCACGATTCTCTTCACCCACCCGGTTGCTGATCGGCACCCGGACATCATTCAGGTACACGTAGTTGAAATGGTGGTCTCCCTGCAGGTCGAGCAACGGCCGAACTTCCACTCCCGCGGCCTGCAATGGCACCGCGATCATCGAGATGCCACGATGCTTCGGAGCATTCGGGTCCGTCCGCGCCACACACCACAGGTAGTCGGAGTAATGGGCGCCGCTCGTGTAGCGTTTCACGCCGTTGATGACGTAGTCATCGCCGTCTCGCCTCGCCATCGTTTCCACATTCGCAAGGTCCGATCCCGCGTTGGGCTCGGATAGCCCCATGGCGAAGCTGATCTTCGCGCTGGCGATCCTCGGAAGGTAGTCTGCCTTCTGCTCCGGCGTCCCGAAGAGCATGATCGAAGGCCCGACCTGCTGAATCGCCCGGCGGTGATGTTCCTGTGGAGCGCCCGCGTAGGCCATCTCCTCCATGTAGATGCTCTGCTCAATCGCGCCAAGCCCGAGGCCGCCGTATTCAACCGGCCATGAAGTGGCGAGCCATCCTCGTTCTGCCGTCGCTCGCGAAAACTCCGGCGACCAGCCCGGAAGCCGGTGCTGGCGGTGGTGCTGCCAGAACGCCGGTGTCAGCGTCTCGTCGAGGAACGCCCGAACGTCGCTTCGGAACTGCTCCTGGTCAGGGGTAAAGGTGAACCGCACGGTGCTCTCTCCTTCGTCAGGCTCTGCGGCGCGCAAATGGGTTGATCGCGTCGTTCACGGCGTCTGCCAGGAGGTTCAGCGAAAGCAGCAGCAGGGCGAGCGCAAGCCCCGGGAATGTTGGGTACCACCACGCCTTTTGGAGGTTGCTCTTTGCCGTGTTGATCAGCCCGCCCAGTGAAGCGTCCGGTGCGCGTTCGCCGAGCCCCAGGAAGCTCAACGCTGCAGACACCGACACCGCCGAAGCGATGAACAGGGCGACCTGGGTCAGCAACGGCGCGATGGCATTCGGGGCGATGTGCCGGAACACGATCCGAACGGGTCCGGCGCCGAGCGCCTGTGCTGATGCCACATAATCCTTGTTGCGCTCGGCAAGCATCTGCGCACGCGAGAGCCGCGCGAACGAAGGTACCGAGAAGAATGCGATCGCGATGGCCACGTTTCGAATGCTCGGCCCGAGGATCGTCACAATCGCCAGCGCCGAAAGAAGGCCCGGGAACGCTAGCAGAGCGTCGATGAGCCGCATCATTACCGCGTCGACCCAACCACCGACATAGCCCGCGAAGAAGCCGAACATAATGCCGATCGTCGATCCGATCGTCACGGAGGTGAGGCTCAACGCAAGCGAAACGCGCAGCCCAAACAGCGTGCGCGAATAGAGGTCGCGCCGCAGCTCGTCCGTCCCGAAGGGATGCTCCAGGCTTGGTGGCATGAACCGCGCCGATGCGTTCTGGATGTTTGGCTCGTGCCACGTAAGGAGTGGCGCGAAGATCGCGGCTCCAACGAGGAGGCCAAGGATCACGAGCCCGAGAAGCCCCTGAGGGTTGCGGACAAGACGATCGAGGCTGCCCCAGAACATCGATTCCCGGACAAGTCGCTCGCGACGGCTCGTGTACGTGAGTTCCGGAAAGCTCACGCTCATCGTCGCCTCACCCGCGGGTCCAGGAGGCCGTAGGCGAGGTCGGCCGCGAGGTTCACCATGATGAAGATGACGACGAGGATAATGAGCGTGCTCTGCACAATGATGTAGTCGCGGTTGAGGATTGCATCCACAACCAACCGCCCGAGCCCGGGCCGTGTGAAGACCCGCTCGATGACGACAGCTCCGGCCATGATATTGCCCAGCTGAAGAGCAACGATTGTCACGATAGGGATAAGCGAGTTCCTCAGCGCGTGCCGGACGACCACCTGGTAGTCCTTGAGTCCCTTCGCCCTGGCCGTGCGGATGTAGTCCTGTCCCATGGCTGCTTGCACGGTTGTCCTCGTGTAACGGGCCAGGACCGCCGCCAGGCCCGTCCCGAGAGCGATCGCCGGGAGCGCAAGGTGCCGCATCGAGTCCACGGGATCGTTCAGGGGCGAAACGCGCCCACTCGCTGGCAGCCACCCGAGCGTGACTGCAAACAGCCACAGCAGGAGCACGCCGAGCAGGAAGCTGGGCACGCCCAGCGTCCCGACGGTGAAGAGCGAGAGCCCCCAGTCCCAGAGCGACCGGGGCTTAACGCCGGCGATGGTGCCCAGCGGGATCCCGATGACCAGCGCGATCACATAGGACGCGGCCGCCAGCTCCAGTGTCGGCGGAAGAGAGAGCTCCAGCAGCTCGGTCACCGGCACCCCGGTGCGCAGCGAGACGCCGAGGTCACCACGGGCAAGCTCGCCGATCCAGCGCACGTACTGGACAGGGATCGGGTCGCTGAGTCCGAGTTGTTCGCGCAGCACCTGGACTTCGGCCGGCGTTGCGTCCTCGCCGGCGATGATGTCCGCCGGGTCCCCCGGGATGAGCCGTAGCACGGAGAACACGGCGATGCTGGCAAGAGCCAGCACCGGCACCGCCTGGAGCAACCGGCCGATGATGTAGCTAATCACGGCGCCGCCCCGCCTCGCCTGGCGCCGTGGTCATGCATGCATCCAACTCAAGCGAGCCAGACTTCCCAGTACTTGGCGATTCCGGGGGTCACCAGGTACTTCCCGAACCCCCGGACGCGCTCGGACACGAGTTGCGGGCCGGTGTTCGGTTGCAACGGCACCAGCCAGGGGTCTTCCACCCAGATCTCGTTGAAGCGCTTGTACTGCGCCTTTGCCGCGTCACTGAGCGGGTCGAGCTTCTCGAGCTGAGCGCGGATGTCGAGATAGGTCGGCGACTCGTAGTAGCTCATGTTGGGCTGCTGATACGGCAACGTCTGCTGGAAGTTCGTCAGCGGCGCCATGTGCGCGAACGCGTGGGAGGTCACCCACAGCCCCTTGAACTTCCGATCCCGAAGGATCGCCAGGAATGCCGTCGGATCTGACGGTATGAGCTTCGTTTCGATGCCCACGTCTTTCAGGTTCTGCTGGATGAGCGACGCTTCGGCGACGTAGGCCGCGGTTGTGCGGTGGTCGAACGGGATTGGTTCAGTCTGCTTCCACCCGGCCTGGGCCAGGAGCTTCTTCGACTCGGTTGGGTTGTAGAGCGGGTCCTCGAGCTTCGGATCAAATGCTGGCGAGGTGCTCGGCCACGGCTGGCAGGTGACTTTGCCGAAGTCTTCTCCCAGCTCCTTGATGATGCGCGGCCGGTCCACCGCCATGAAGATCGCCTTGCGGACACGGGCGTCAACCAGGTCTGGATGCGTCACGTTCATGCCCATGTATTCGAGCCCGGTCTTGACAGGGACATGGGTCAGTTTCCGGTTCTGCGCCGCGAGGGCGGCTGGCGGCCCGAGGAGAAGGTCAAGTTCGCCAGACTGGTAAGCGAGCCCCATTGCGTCCTGGTCGCCGAAGAACCGAACCTCGATTCCGTCCAGGTACGGCCCGCCGCTATCGGCCTTGCGATGCCAGTTGGGGTTCTTCTCGAAGGTGAGGATCTGGCCCGGCGTCCACTTCTTGAAGACAAAGGGCCCCGTCCCGTTGATCGCCTTCCCTGTCTTCGTCTCTTCGTAGCTCGCCTTGTGCACCACCGGAAGCTGGGCGAAGAAATCGGCCATGTTCACCCGGGGCTTGTCGAAGGTGAATTGCACCTCGGTGGCGCTCAGCACCTTCGATTCTTTGACCGCATTGGCAAACGCGGAGAGCTGGAAGGTGCCCTTGATTCCGAAGTCGGCGGGTTTCTGGATCAGGTTGATCCCGAACACGAAGTCATCGGCCGTCACCGGCGCGCCATTGTGGAAGGTGAGCCCCGGCTTGAGCTTCACCACGAGCGAACTGCGGTCGGCGTTGAACTCGAACCGCTCCGCCAGGTTCAGCGTCGGCGTCAGGCTGTCCGTGTACTGGATGACCGGCTCGATCGGCAGCGCGTTGATGAACGGGTTTTCTGCCAGGGCGACGAACGGATATCCCGTCGACATGTTGAGGTCGGCCGTTTGAGCGCCCCGGAGCACTCCACCCTGCTTCGGGGCTTGCGTCGCCGCCGTAGTCGGGCTGGCGCTGCCATCCCCGCCATTTTCGGCGTCGTCGTCATCCCCACAACCCACGAGGCCCGCGGCGGCCGCGCCGATCCCTGCGACCGACGCACCGCGAATGAAGTCTCGCCTGCTTGGCGTCCGCTTCCCCCGGATGATGCTCATGTCGTCTTTCATTGAATTCTCCTCCTCAGGTGGCGCCCCAGGGCTGCTCGCGACAGGCAGCGCTCACGACGTTGGCTTGCCGATAATGCCTCGTTCGGCGAGTTCGGCGATCTGGTTTGCGTCGAAGCCTATCCCCTTCAGCACTTCGACGGTGTGTTGCCCGGTCCGGGGAGCTGCGCTCCGGATCTCGCCGGGAGATGCTGACAGACGCGGCAAGGGTGCGACCATCGCCAGGTCCGTCTCTTCCCATGGGATGTTCACGATAGAACCGCGGCCACGAATCATGGGGTGTTCAAGGATCTGGCGAACGTTGAGGACCGGTGCGCACGGCACGCCTGCCTCTACCATCGCCGCTTCGACCGTACGGACGTCCCGGGCTCCGACCCACTCGCCGATGAGTGCGTAGATCTCCTCCGCGTGCTTCAGCCGCGAGGCCATGCGGTAATCTTCGTTTACCGCGAGGTCCGCACGCCCAATGACGCGTGCGAGGCGCGCCCATTGACGGTCGTTGTTGGCATTGATGGCGACAGTCACGCCGTCCCTCGTGCGGAAGTTCGACGCCGGGACCACGCCCGGGTTGCTGTTGCCGGCCCGCTCCCGGACGCTCCCGCTAAGCCCGAATTCCGTGATCGAACCCTCGCTCGCGCGAAGCATCGGTTCGAACAGCGCGAGGTCGGACACCTGTCCGGTCCCACCCCGCGCGTCCCGCCAGTACGCGGCGAGGATGATGCTGAACGCGCCCCAGATGCCGGCCATGTAGTCCGCCGTCGCGAATCCACTCCGGACAGGTTCCGAATCGGGGAACCCAGTGACGTAGGTTGCTCCGGAGATCGCCTGGGCCTGCCGGTCATACCCACCCAGAGAACTCCACGGTCCGGTTTGGCCGAATGCACTGAGGCGGTGGATGATCAGCCGTGGATTCTCCTTCAACAGGCGATCCGGGCCGAGGTTCCACTTCTCGAACGTTCCCGGACGGAAGTTCTCGATCAGCGCGTCGGCATCCCGGATCAGCCTCAGCAGGATGTCCTGGCCCTCCTCGGTCCGGAGGTCGGCCGTTATCGAGCGCTTGTTCCGCTCTTCGTGGAGGCGGGTGGCCCGCATCGGCAGTGGATCGGACTGCGGAAGTTCGACCTTGATCACATCGGCGCCGAAATCCCCGAGGTGGGTAGCCGCAAGCGGCCCGGCCAGGACCGTGGAGCAATCGATGATGCGGAAGCCATCAAGTGGCAGCGGCAAGTTTCCCCTCCTTGCACCTGGGCTGGAGCATACGCGCCGATGGCGGCGGACTTCAATGTGATGATAGTGATGATAATCATCGCTCGCGATGATTATTAGCCGCTGGTTCTTCGGGTTGGACCGAGGTCAGCCATGGGGATACGTCCAGCATCTTTGAGCAAATCATCAACATGAACGATGATTCGCCGAGTGGAGCTCAACTCACAAGGCCTGCAGTGCTTTCTCTCCGTTGCGGAACATGAGAGCTACACAAGAGCTGCTGCCGCCCTCTCCCTCTCTCAACCGGGAGTCCATCAGCACGTTCGGAAGCTGGAAGCTCAGCTCCATACAAAACTGGTCGAACAGCACGGCAAGCGTGTCGTCCTCACCGAACACGGGCGAGTGGTCTATCAGTACGCCCGCCGATCGAAGGACGAAGAGACCGACCTGATCCGTTACCTCCGAGACGATGTCGCCCTCGATCAGGGTCAGTTGCGCCTCGCCGCCGGGACCACTGCCGCCGAGTTCATCATTCCTACCATCGCCGTCCGCTTTCAACGCGAGCATCCTGGGATCTACATTCGCGTCCGTGCCACTGGCACCAACGACGAAGTGGACAACGGCGTGCTGGACCGGAGCTTTGACCTGGGCATCCATAGCGATGCCACACCGACGCCCGGCGTCGACAAGACGCCGTTCCTCTCCGACACCCTCGTCGGGATCGCTCCAGCCGAACACCGCCTGGCAAAGCTGCGGCGCCCTGTCACCCCCCTCGATATCGCGAAAGAACGGTTCGTTCACTTTGGTCCCAACGATCCGCTCAGGAACCGCCGGGCCCCGATCCAGTCACTAATCAGCGATTGGTTCACCGCTGCAGGCGTCACGGCCACCTCCCGTCTCAGCGTCGGTGCGTTAGAGGGAATCAAACGAGCCGTCCGCGATGGTGCCGGGATCGCGATCGTTTCCCAGTACTCTGTGGACCCCGCCGACAGCCGGCTTGCCACGTTCCGGCTCGCTTCTCCGCCGAAGCGGAACTTCTTTCTTGTCTCCCGCGACCGGGGATGGGAATCGAATGTGGTGCGAACGTTCCGCGAGTACGTTGTCTCCCTCACCTGGGCGGACGGAGACCTGAGGAATTTCAAGACGGCGACTGACCACAGGAGGCCGAATGCCGGGACCCTTTAGCGGACTGCGCGTCATCGAATTCGGACGCTTCATCGCCGCGCCCTATTGTGGTCAGCTCCTCGCCGATGGCGGTGCCGACGTTATCAAGGTGGAGTCGCTCGATGGAGACGAGACGCGGCGCAACGGCGCGATCGTCCCCGGAGAGGGTCGCCAGTTCTTGAACAAGAACCGCGGCAAGCGCTCGCTGGCGGTCGACCTCAGTGACCCGGAAGTCTCCGCGGCCGTCCGCGCCCTCGTCCTCAAGATGGACGTTGTGGTCGCCAACTTCCGCCCCGGACAGGCGAGACGCCACGGGCTCGACTACGAAAGCCTTTCGCGTGCTAACCCGCGGCTCATCTACGCCGAGAACACCGCCTATGGGCGCAGCGGCCCCATGGCCGATGCCCCCGGAATGGATGTCGTTCTTGCTGGATATTCTGGATTACTGAACATCACTGCTGATGGCCCAATGCCGCCCCCGGAGCCGATCATCGACTACACGGCCGGATTGCTCCTTGCCTGGGGGGTGTCAACCGCCCTCTATAACCGGGAACGCACGGGCAAAGGGCAAAGGCTCGATGTCGCACTGCTGCAGGCGGCGCTCGTCCTCCAGAACAATCACATCAACCACGTTGACGTGATCGACAACTGGAGGGAGGAGTTCGTGGAGTACCTGAAGCACGCCTTCGCAGGTGGCGCCTCGTGGGCTGACGTGCTTGCGAAGCGCGATGAGCTTCAGCCGCACGTTCCGGCGCGAGTCTACTACGGCTTCCTCCGGACCTCGGATGGGATGATTTCGATTGCCGCCATGGCCCGGCCGCTCCGCATGAAGATGATGGAAGTCGTCGGTTTCGATGACCGGTGGTCTCGCGAGCCAGGTTGGGAGCCGGAGGACGCACGCGCCTACACGGCAGCGCTCTACGGAACGGTTGAGGAGATCCTGCGGACGGACACGACCGAGAACTGGCATCGCAAACTCTCGTCGGCCGGCATCCCTTGTGGGCCTATGCGCTTGCGCGAGCAGCTCCTCGACGACGAACAGGTTCGGGAGAATGGCTTCGTCGTCCGAATGGAACACGCGACCCTCGGTGGGCTCACGGTAGTGGCTCCCCCGGTAGCGTTTTCCGAAACTCCGCTGACCGCCTCCACCGCATCTCCACAGCTCGGCCAACACACCCGTGAAGTGCTCCTGGAATCCGGTCTCGACGCGGGAACCGTCGATAGGCTGGCGGCCCGGGGGGCCATCCGCAATCCGTAGTCTCCCGGGACTTTTTCGCCGCGCGCCAGCGCTTCGCGATGCCGCCGATGCGCGAGGGATCGCTGATTGGCTCCCCATCTGGTGCCACGAAGGATTTCCCTGGCCCGTTCGCGTGCATCGTGGCGACATAACGAGAGTGTTTAGTCATCCGGCCGGTACGCACGAGGCTGCGGACTCGCAAGAATGTGTCGAAAATCAGGAGGGCGGCAAAGGGCAGGCCACTGCTGTAATGGGAGGAAGTGTGCTCAGAGTTCTTGTCGCGGAGGACGGCCGATTCACCATCCGCATGATTGAACGGGCGGTGGAACAGCTCGGACACGTGTGTGAAACGGCGTCCGACGGCTTCGACGCCATGCAGAAGTTGAAACGCGGCGGCTACCAGGTACTCGTCACGGACTGGGACATGCCGAGGATGGATGGCGTCGAGCTCTGCCGTCTCGTCAGGCGCGCGGGTCTCGATGGCTACACCTACGTCATCATGCTCACCGCGCACGACCGTCCGGAAGACATGGCCGTTGCCCTCGAGGCCGGTGTAGACGACTTTCTCACGAAGCCGCTGCAGGCCGTCGAACTCTCCGCACGGTTGCGCGTCGCCGAGCGGATCTTGAGTTGGGAATCGCAGATCCGTGCGGTCAACGAGGCCCTCCTCCAGGGCACCCGCGAGCTCGCCCGGGTGACCCAGGAGATCGACAATCTTCGCGCCCGTGCGGAAGAGGACGCCATGCATGACGCCCTCACGGGTGCGCTCAACCGCCGCGCATGGTTCGGCCAGGTTGAAACACAGGCTCACGCGGCTCTCGCCATCTTCGATATCGACCACTTCAAGCGCATCAACGACACCTTCGGTCATCCCGTCGGCGACACCGTACTCGCCGAAGTCTCGCGACTCCTCTCCGATGCGCTCGGCGAAGACGGCGTCGTGGGCCGGGTTGGCGGGGAAGAGTTCGGCGTCTGTTTCCCGGGTGCGCGGACGGATGCCGAAGCAGCCTGCCTGCGGGCAATTGCCGCGGTGCGCGAAGCGCGTTTCGCGGTCGCCGAGGGCGAACTCCGGGTGACCGTGAGCGCCGGCCTTGCTGACGCCAGCATCCACCTGGATGGCGCCTACGCTGCCGCAGACCGTGCCCTTTACGAGGCGAAGCGCGCCGGTCGTGACCGCCTGGTCGTTGCAAGGGAACCTCGGGAGGATGCCGCCTGAGGTCGGTTCCGCATCATCCCTTTCCGTAGCAACCGGTCTCTTCGGACCTGCTGGTGCCGGATACGGTAGCGGCTGCACTGGCCGGTCGCGTGGAGTGCCATGCTGCGCCAGTATGCCGCTCGACGTGACGACACACCGCCTACGAATGCCCCGGCGATGCTGATCGCGACCATCCTGGCGCTGGGTGCGGCAGTCCTCCACGCTTCCTGGAACCTCGCCCTGAAACAGGGCGGAGACCGTTACATCGCCGCCTCGCTCCAGTTCCTCTTCGGTGGGCTGCTGTTCCTCCCGGTGCTGCTCCTCGCTGGGCCCCCTCGCGGGGAGGCGCTCATCTGGCTCGCCGCCTCGACGGCAATCCACTTCGGGTACGTGACTGCGCTGACCCGCGCCTACCACAGCGGCGACTTCTCTATGACCTATCCCCTCGCTCGCGGGAGTGGGGCACTGATAGCGGCGACCGGCGGAGCGGTGCTCCTTGGCGATACGCTCCCGCCGGTTGGCGTGGCCGGGATGCTCATCGCCGCGGTCGGCTTGCTCGCCCTCATGCAGCTCGGCGGCACGCGAGAGGCCTACGCCTGGGCCCTGGCTACCGGCCTTCTCATCGCGACCTACACGCTGGTCGATACGCAGGGATCGCGCGCTTCGAACGGGCTGGGGTATGCCGCCGCCCAGGGTGTGAGCGTGGGGGTCGCGCTTTCGCTCGCCGGGCTCGCCGCCGGCAGGGGCCACGCGATCCGCGCCGCCGCGAAGCGTTCCTGGAAGCGGTACGCAGCAGCTGGCGGCGCTTCCGTGGCGGCCTACGGCATGGTGCTGGTCGCCGTGAACCACGCGCCAGTCGGTTACGTCGCCGTGCTCCGCGAGACCTCGGTTATCCTCGGCCCGATCGGTGGTTGGCTGTTCCTTCGTGAGGGCCTCGGGCGCCACCGGGCCATCGCCGCCGTGATCGTCCTCGTTGGCATCTGCGTCCTCATCGCCGCTCGCTGAACGGGTCTCGGGAAGCTAACCCAGGGCCCGGCCCACTGCCCTCCCGATGAGCCGCGCGACTTCAGACCCCTCGTCGATCGCGGGGTTGGCATAGAAGCCATGGATTTCGCCCGCGAACCTCATGAGCTCGACCGGGACCCCGGCCGCGCGCAGGCGTTCCGCATAGGTTTCGCCTTCGTCGCGCAGGGGGTCGAACTCGGCGGTGATCACGATCGCAGGCGGAAGCCCCGTAAGGTTTGTGTGGCGGAGTGGCGAAGCCTTCGCGCTCGCGCCATCGGCTTCGCTGCGAAGGTAGTGGCCCCAGAACCACTCCATCGATGCGCGCTCAAGTAGGTACCCCGCTGCGTTTTCGCGGTACGAATCCGTACCGTAATCGTAATTCGTCACGGGGTAGACCAGCGCCTGGAACGAAAGCGATGGACCGCCCGCGTCCCTGGCCAGCTGCGAAACGACCGCCGCCAGGTTACCCCCGGCACTGTCGCCGCCGACAGCCAGCCGCGAGCCATCCACACCCAGCGACGCCCCGTTCTCTGCGATCCACTGAGTGACGCCCATGCAGTCGTCAACCGCGGTTGGGAACTTGTGTTCGGGCGCCAGTCGGTAGTCCACCGAGATGACCACGCAACCGCTTGCATTCGCCATCATCCGGCAGCCGAAATCGGCGCCGTCGAGGCTTCCGATCACCCATCCACCGCCATGAAACCAGATGAGCGCAGGCTTCGCAGCCCGCGCGTCGTCGGGTCGATAAATCCGCACCGGGATCTCGGCGCCGTTCGCGGGGACCATCCGATCTTCGACGGCGGTGACCGCCTCCCCTTGCGGCCGAGGCGTCAGGGCGATCATGGCTCGGACGGCCGCCGGGTCTCCGGCGAGCTTGAAGCCGGTGGTGGCCATCACGTCGAGGACGGCACGGGCCTGCGGGTTCAGCGGCATGGGCGGCTCCTGTTGCCTCTGGTGGGATTCATTCTCTCCACCAACCCCTCTTCTCTTCCCGAAAACGGGAGAGAAGAGGGGAGGAGAGGTCTAGATCGGGCGGAAGACGGGAATGGGGTATTCGCCGCTGTCCTGCTTCTCGTAGTCAACTCGTACGCGCTGGCCGATCTTCACACCCGTTGTCGGGTCGCCGTCGACCAGCACGTTGGTGAGCATGCGAAAGCCCTCATCGAGGTCCACGTAGGCGACGGCGTACGCGCCCAACTCCTGGAAGCCGGGGATGCGGTTCTGCATCACGACCGAAAACGTGTAGACCGTGCCTTCGCCCTTCGAAACCTTCCAGGCCTGGCTTCCGCTGCCGCAAGCCTGGCAGTGGGCGGTCGGGTAGAAGTTCACGGCGTTGCAGCTGTTGCACGTCTGGTAGCGGAGTTCGCCCTCCTTGACGCCGTCCCAGTAGTGCTTTGTATCGGGTTCGGGGAAGTGCGGTTGCGGTCGATTTGGCATCTCAAAGTCCTTTCATCGAGGGGCCGGGGGCCGGGGCCGTGCGGTGATCTCCCGCACCCTCCTGGCACCCCTGTCTCAGTGGTGTACTAGTCCGCAGCGAGGACCACGGTCCCGCCGGTGTGGGTAGCGCCGAGAAGGCCCCCGTTCCCGTGTGCGACCGCGAGCTTCGCGCCGTTCACCTGCGAAGTCGATTCACCCCTGAGCTGGCGCGTGGCTTCGAGCAACAGGAACAGCCCGCGCATGCCCGGGTGGTTCGAAGAGAGGCCGCCGCCATCGGTGTTGATGGTGAGTCCCGGCTTGTCGAACGCGAGGTGGCCGTCGCCGATGAACGCCCCAACTTCGCCCTTCTTGCAGAACCCCAGGTCCTCCAGGCACGTGGCGACGGTGATCGTGAACGAGTCGTAGATCATCGCGATGTCGATCTCGCTCGGCGTCACCCCCGCCTGCGCGAATGCCGCCGGGCCGCTCTGGGCGCCGGCGCTGACCGTGATGTCGCCGCCATTTTCGCGGTACTTCGTCGCTTCGCCCGAGCCAATGACCCAGACGGGCTTCTTCTTGATGTCGCGGGCCACTTCCGGCGAAACGATCACCAGTGCGCCACCGCCGTCCGATACCATGCAGCACTCCAGTAGCCGCAACGGCGTAGCGACGACCCGTGATTCAAGCACGTCTGCCACGGTGATGTTGTCCACTTTCACGAACTGCAGGTCAGTCATCGCCTTCACTGCATCCGGGTTACGCATCGCGTGCTTGCGAGTTGCGACCGAGATCTCGGCGAGCTGTTCGTTCGTGGTGCCGTACTGGTGCATGTGCCGCTGCTTCACCATGGCGTAGTTGCTGATGAGGGTGGACCCGTATGGCGCTTCCATGTTCGTCTGCCAGGACGCGCCGCCGAACCGGCCGCCTGTGCCGATCGCCATCCGGCTCGATGCAGCGGTGGAACCGTACGTGGTGACGGCGACCCGGACCCGGCCCGCTGCAATGTCCCGCAGGGCATGGGCCGTATGGAACTCGTACGAAGAGCCGCCCACCTGGGTTGTATCGATCACCCGTGGCTTCAGGCCGAGGTATGCCGCGAGGCCGAGCCCACCTCCGCCTTCGCCGTCGCCGGCGTCGTACAACCCGTCGACGTCGCTCCACTTGAGCCCGGCGTCATCGAGAGCAGCTTTCAGTGATGCAGCCTTGATCTGCATGGCGGAAACACCCGGCGCTACGCGCAGTGGGTATTCGTGGATGCCGGCGATGGCCGCCTGGCGCGATTGACTCATGGACAACGAACCTCCTCGAAGATCGGCCGCCGTCCGCGTTGCGCGCGAGGAGATTCCCCGGTCTCCCGGGACTCCCGCGTGGTGGCTGCGACACGGCTTGTCCGCTTAGCCGCGCAAGGATAGCGTACTCGGGTGCGAATAGGGCTAATCGCCGATACCCACCTCCCATCACTCGTCCGCTCGCTCGATGAACTCGGCCCGCAGATCGCCGACGTCCTCCGCGGCGTCGACCTCATCCTCCATGCGGGCGATGTCACCGCGCCATCCGTCGTCGAGTGGTGCGCACAGTTCGCGCCGGTGCTCATCGCCGAGGGAAACAACGATATCTTTGATGACGCGCGCATGGCGAAGAAACAAATGCTGGACATCCACGGCTGGCGCATCGGCATGGCCCATGAGCTGCGCCCCGAATCGCGCCCGATCGACCAGATCCTCCAGTCCTCGCTCGATGGAGAGCGGGTTGACGTCCTCATCGGCGGCGATACCCACGTCGAGCGGCTTGAGTTTCGCGACAATGTCCTCCTCATTAACTCAGGTAGCCCCATCCTCCCGCACCACCTCTCCACCCGCCTCGGCACCGTGGGGATCCTCGAAGTGACTCCGGCCAGCGTGCGGAGCGAGATCGTGGTGCTTGGCCACTCCGAAGGCTCGGCCAACCCCTGCAAGGCGATGTACCTGGAAGTGATGGCCGAACACCTCTCCCGCCACGGTGGTGGTCTCACTGCCGAAGCGGCCCGGTAGTCCGCGCCACCACCCCTCGCCCGGCGGCTCGCGGCCGATTCAACACCGGGGCAGTGGAAGTCGCCCATCCCGGAGGCGTTCCCGGCTGGCGCCCGCGACCTGTAGGCTGCGGCTTCAACACGCTCCGCGGGGGATCCACATGCAGCCGCTTCAACTGACGGGACTCGAAGGCAAGGTTGCCATCGTCACCGGTGCTGGCCGCATGCGCAGCATCGGCCGGCCCATCGCCGTCGAGATGGCACGCGCCGGCTGCATGGTCGTGCTGACCGGTACCGGCCGGCCGCAAGATCAGTACCCCGAAGACGAGAAAGCCGCAGGCTGGCGTGATATCGACTCGGTAGTCGACGAAATCCGCGCCTTCGGCGGCACCGCTCTTGCCGTCGTTTCGGATGTCGGCGACGAAGCCGCCGTTAGGGCGCTACTCGCGAGGACTCTCGCCGAATATGCGCGCGTCGACTTCATCGTCAACAACGCCGGCGCCGCCCGGGGACGCGACCGCGTGCCAGTGGTCGACATGCCCGTAGATGCCTGGGACACGGTCATCCGCGTCAACCTGCGAGGGACCTTCTTGATGTGCAAAGTCTTCGGCCAGCACCTCATCGATGCCGGCCATGGCGGCAGCATCGTCAACATTTCCTCGATCGCCGGGAAGCTGCTTCCCCCGAACACCACCGCCTATGCCGCGAGCAAGGCCGGTATCCAGGCGCTCACTGCAGGGATGGCCCAGGAAGTTGGCCAGTACAAGATCCGCGTCAACGCGATCTGTCCGGGACTCGTGGACACCGTTCGGATCGATGACATCCGCGGGACCCCGGCCTGGGATCAGGCGACTGCCCGCATCGCCCTTCATCGTATGGGCGCCGGCGAGGAGATCGCCCACGCCGTGATGTTCCTTTGCAGCGACCAGGGCGCCTGGTTCACCGGTCAATCCATAAATCTCGATGGCGGCCACGCCGTCCAACACTGACCTTCTGCCGCTCGCACACCGGCGCGTCTCCCCGGTGTGAGTCCGGCTACGCCGTCCGCGTCGCGCCGCACTCCTTGAAAGCCGCGATCTCGTCCCAGTCGTAACCAGCGGCAAGCAGAATATCCTCGGTATCGGCGCCCAGGATCGGTCCCGCCGAATCCACACGGGGAGGGGTCGCGCTCATCCGGACTGGCGCCCCCGGCACACGCAGTCGGCCCAGGTGCGGCGTCTCGATCTCCACGAGGTACTCGTTCGCCCAGTACTGAGGGTGCTCCGACATGCCCGCGTAGTCCAACACCGGGGCATGGGGCACGCCCGCTGCTGCAAGCGGCTCCAACCACTCCGCCATCGGCCGCTTGCGGAAGATGCGGTCCAACTCCCCGACGAGCGCGTCTTTGTTTCGCGCACGTGGAAAGGGGCTTGCAAACCGCTCGTCGTCTTTCAACCAACCCTCGTCGAGCGCCTCGCAGAGCCGTTCCCAGTACTTCTGGTCCTGCGCCGCGATCGCGATGTGCCTGCCGTCTCCACACTCGTAGTTCGTGTAGGTTGCCGCCCGCCGGCGCTCGAATCCGGTCTGCTTCCCGGTGCGCAGGAACTCCATGATCTGTTTCGACTGCATCGCCACCATGCCGCCGATGAGCGACCCATCGATGTGTTGGCCGATCCCCTCCCGCTCCCGGGCCACCAGTGCCGTGGACACGCCGAAGGCAAGCAGCATCGCCCCGATCTGGTCGGCGAAGCCGCCGATGAGCGCCTGCGGGGTGCCACCCGGACCTTCTCCCTGTTCGTACATCACTCCGCTCAGTGCCTGGGCGACATGGTCATACCCTGGCCGTTCTGCCCACGGGCCGTTCCGGCCCCAGGCCGAAGCCGATGCCAGGATGATGTCCGGGCGGAGCAGCCGAAGGCTCTCGTAGCCAAGCCCCATCGCTTCCATGACCCCGGGCCGGAAGTTCTCGACGACGACATCGCATGACGGCACGAGCCGGCGGACGATGTCGATGGCCTCCGCCACCCTGAGGTCGAGTGTGATGCTGCGCTTCCCACGGTTGTGACCCTCGAAGTACGACGAAAACCCGTCGGGCCCGAGGCCGTTCGCCCGCCCTTGCTCGCCGCCGGGCGGCTCCACCTTGATGACTTCCGCGCCCATGTCACAGAGGAGCATCGTCGCGAACGGCCCCTGTTGGGCCCGCGTGAAGTCGAGGATGCGGATGCCATCGAGGGCTGGGCGGCCGTGCGGCATCGCCCGAGTCTACACCGTGTAGGATCGGCGAACGCGACACCACCCTTCGGAGCTGAACATGGCAATCGTCGAAACCGAGACCAACGGCGCGGTGTTCGTCATTCGCATGAACCGTCCGGAGCGACTCAACGCCCTCGGCAACGAACTCCGGGCTGCGCTCGCGGACGCATGGAACGAGTTCGACGAACGCAGCGAACTCGAAGCCGCTATCTACACCGGTACCGGGAGGGCCTTCTGCGCGGGAGAGGACATGAAAGAGTCGCTCCAGCGCGGCGCTCCCGGGCTCGACTCCAGCATCCGCCGCGATCCGTTCACCTCCGGGACGCTCGACAAGCCCGTGATCTGTGCGATCAACGGCTACGCCATGGGCGGCGGCTTCCAACTCGTCGAGCGTTGCGACCTCAGGCTGGCCGTCAAAGGCGCCGTCTTCGAGATGTCGGAAGCCAAGCGCTGGCTGCTCGGGGGATTCAACCACGGCCACATCGCCAACATTCCCCACGCCGTCGCCACTGAGATGGCCTTTGCGTTCCGGTTCGATGCCGAGCGGCTCTACCAGCTCGGGTTTCTGAACCGCCTCGTGGAGCCCGAAGACCTTCTGCCGGAGGCGCACCGGATGGCTGCGCACCTGATGTCGCTCCCGCCCGCTTCGCGAGCGAACACCCTCGCCATCATGCGCGAAATGCGGCCGCGCGTTGCACCGGAAGTCGACCGCTTCGCCGACCGCCTACGCGACCATGGTGCGAAGTCGGATCTGATGGAGTCCCGTGCTGCCTTCGCCGAGAAACGCGCGCCGAACTTCAAAGGCTGGGACAACCCGGAAGACCGCCACCGGCGTCCTCAGATGGAGCGCGAGTAGCACCTGGTTCGCTCGCCGAGGACACCCGTTAGCTGACTTCGATCTCTTCGTTGGTGTGAAAGTGGTGGGCGTGATGCCGGCCCCGCCGGCGCGCCCTGCTCGTCGCCAGGAGGCCGTGATTGGGCGCGAGCACGACGCACACGAGGAAGACTCCGGTCGCGGTCAGGACGATCGTCGCGCCGGCAGCCGTCGCCGCGTGGTAAGAGACGAAAAGACCCGCTACGCCGCTAAACACGGCCAGCCCCACGCTGGCCATCATCATGTAGCTGAGGCGGTCGGTCAGCAGCCTGGCGGCAGCTGGCGGCGTCACTATCAGCGCCAGGATGAGGATGTTCCCAACCGTTTGCAGGCTCACCACGATGGTCGCCGAGACCAGTAGCAAGAGGAGCAGGTCAAGCGCGAATACCGGGTAGCCCGCAGAACGGGCCATCGTGGGGTCGAATGCGGTCAGCGTGAACTCCTTCAGCAGGCCAAGGAGGATGCCGCCCACGATCAGCGCGACCACCAGCGTGACCCATACGTCCGTCGTCGAAACACCAAGAATGTTCCCGAAGAGCAGCGAGCCCAGGTCCTGGCGGAAGCCCCCCTGACGGCTCAGGATGACTACCCCCAGGGCGAAGAACGCCGCGAAGATGACCCCGATCGCCGAATCTTCGCTTACACGGCGGGAGCGCGACAGGATCCCGATCCCGAGAGCAGTGAGCGACCCGAAGATGAACGCCCCGAACAGGATGCTCCGCCCCGCTACGTACGAGAGCACGACGCCTGGGAAGACGGCGTGCGCCAGGGCGTCGCCGATGAACGCCAGCCCGCGCAGCACCACAAAGCAGCCCACCAGCCCGCAGAGGACGCCAATGATGACGACTTCCATCAGCGCTCGCTGCATGAAGGGGTACTCAAGCGGCTCGGTCAGCCAGCTCATGAGGCCGCCTCGAAGACCGCCACCTGTCCGCCGAACGTGGTGCGCAGGTTCCCTGGAGTGAAGGTCTCGGCGGTAGGCCCGAAGGCAACCATCCTCCGGTTCAGGCACATCACCATGTCCATCGTCGCTTGCACTTCCGCCAGGTCGTGAGTCGCGATGAGGACCGAAATGCCCGCCCGCGCGAAGTCCTGGATGGCCCCATGGAATACCTCGCGGTTCTTCACGTCGATGCCCGTGAACGGCTCGTCCAACAGGACCAGTTCCGGGTCCTGGACCATCGCACGCGCGAGGAACACGCGCTGTTGCTGCCCGCCCGAAAACTGCGAGATATGGCGGTCGCCCATGCCTTCCAGTCCCAACCGCGCCAATGCTTCATCCGCCCGGCGGCGGTCTTCGCGCCCGGGCCAGCGAAGCCAACCAACCGACCGATAACGGCCCATCAGCACCACGTCACGCGCCGTCACCGGGAAGTCCCAGTTCACCTCTTCCCGTTGCGGCACGAAGGCGACGTGCGAGGCGCTCTCGCGGATCGGCTTACCGCCGAGGCGGATGCTGCCCGCGGACGGCGTGTGGACGCCGGCGATCGCCTTCAGCAGCGTGCTCTTGCCGCTCCCGTTCGGCCCGATCAGCCCGACCACCATCCCGGCCGGGATCCGCGCCTCGACTCCGCTCAGCGCCGTGTTCGCCCCATAGCTGACGGAGAGCCCTGCAATTTCAAGCGCAGGGCCGCCGGACGCCGAACCTGGGGCCTGTGTCTCAGCCGTTATCGCAGTGCCTCCGCGATCTTGCGTGCGTTTGCAAGGAGCATCCCGTCGACGGTTTCGGCGCCACTGCCCTTCTCCCCGAGGGAGTCAGCATACAGGCCTTCAACGATCCTCACGCCGGTGTCCTCCGCGAGTTCGCGGGCGACTTTCGGGTCGACCTCCTTTTCGGCCAGTATCGCCTTCACCCCTTGCGTCTCGATGAGGTCCTGCAGTTCGGCGAGCTCCTTCGCCGAGGGCTGCGCGTCTTTGCTCGCCGTGGGGATAATCGCCCCGATGAAGACGATGCCGTACCGGTCGAAAAAGTAGCCGAGTGCGTCATGGTTGGTGACCACCCTGCGGTTCTCGGAAGGGATTTGGTCGATCAGCCTCCGGATCTCCGCGTCCGTCTCGTCGAGCGTCTTCTTGTAGGCCTCGCCGTTCTGGGCGAACGCCGATGCGTGTTCCGGGTCGGCTTCGCTGAGAGCCGTGACAATGTTGTCGACCATCGACTTCGCATTTGCAGGGCTGTGCCAGACGTGCGGGTCCGCCTCGCCGTCTCCAACCCTGAGGTCGATGTCATCCGTGACCGTGACGACGGTGCCCTTCGTGCCCGAACCTTCGATTGTCGAGTCGAGCCAGTCGTCCAGGCCGAGGCCGTTGCGCAGGATCACGCGCGCCGCGGCGATCTTCTTCGCCGCGAGGGGACTGGGCTCGTAGTCGTGGGCGTCAGCCCCGGCTGAAAGCAGCACCGTCAGCGCGACGCCTTCGCCGGCGACCGCCCGGGTGAGCGCGCCGATCTGAGTCGTCGTTGCAACAACCTGGATCCCCGATCCTGTCGTCTCCGGTCCGCCGCCGCCACACGCGCTCGCCGCGACCACTGCAAAGATGAAAACGATGAGTGCGGAGAGACGGGCGAGGAGACTCACGGGTGCTACCTGAGATTCAGTATCAGTTGCATCATAGTGAGATGAAGTCTCATTAGCAACAACTTGCCGAACTCCTTTCCCGCGGGCGACTATGCCGCCGGAGGAGCAGCCATGGAGACGATTCGCATTGAACGCGACCGGGAACTGCCCGGCCTGGTCACAATCACGCTCGCACGCCCCGGCAAGTTGAACGCGATCAACTTCCGGATGCACGCGGAAATCCAGGAGGCATGCCGCAACCTCGCCGACGATGCGGATGCCCGCGTTGTCATCTTCACTGGCGAAGGGCGCGCGTTCTCCGCCGGGGCCGACCTGGGTGGGAGCACCTCTGACCCGAACCGGCCCGCACTCGCGGCGGCGAACGCGGAGCCCTCGCCACTCCGCGAGCGAATTCGGTCGAGCGCCGGGAACCGGACTTCGGCGGCGATCGAAGGCCTGGACCAGGTCACTATCGGCGCGGTCAACGGCCTCGCGATCGGCGGTGCAGTGGTCTTCCTCTCGTGCATGGACATTCGGCTGGCTTCCGCATCCGCCTGGTTCTCCATCCCGGAGGTGGACCTGGATATCCCGTTGACCTGGAATGCGTTGCCCCGCCTCATGCGCGAGCTCGGCCCTGCCCGGACCAAGGAACTGGTCATGTCCTGCGACCGGTTTTCGAGCGAAGATGCGCTGCGGTGGGGGTTCCTGAACCACCGCGTCCCGGATGGGGAGGCTCTCCCCAGGGCCCGGACGCTGGCCGAGAAACTGCTGAAGAAAGACCCGGTCTCGCTGGCGTTGACCAAGACAACCTGCAACGCCCTCGCCGAGGCCATGGTCCCTGCGAACATCACGCACGCCGACCGGGACTACCTCGTCCTCGCGCGGCTGCTGGCATCCGAAAGTCGCCACGCATGACCACACCCACTCCCGCCGAAGCGGCCCGCGAGTTGGGCCACTGGCTCGATCCGCAGGGCCGGCTGAAGCAATGGCCAACCCGGCGAAAGCACCAGCGGGCGGCCGCCTTCTACCTCATCGCGAAGTTCGAACGCGGCCGCCGCTACAACGAGTCCAGCGTGACCGAGGTCCTGGACCGATGGGCGCCCTTCCGCGATGCCGCGCTCCTGCGCCGCACCCTCGTGGAAGAAGGCTTGATCGCCCGCACGCCCGACGGGCGGGAGTACTGGACAACCTCCGGCGAGTAACCCGGCCTCGTCCCATGTGACTGGAATCCCTTGCCCTATCGCGCTACAGTTCCTCTTCCTCCAAATCACCCAAGGATGCCCACCGAAATGACTGCCCCCCACGCCCACGCCACCGATCGCAAGCTCACAGACGCCGAGGTTCAGGCCCTTCGTGAACGGGTCAAGACCTTCATGGAGTCGGATATCTACCCGAACGAGGACTTCTTCCACCATCACAGCCCGCGCCGGAGCACCGAAGGCGTAGCCAGGATGAAGGAACTCCAGGCCAAGACGAAAGCCATGGGCATGTGGGCGCCCCACCTCCCGTCTGAGGCCGGCGGCATGGGGATCGGTTTCATGCCCTACGTCTACATGAATGAAATCCTCGGCCGGAGTCCCATCGCCCCACTGGCGTTCGGCTCCCAGGCCCCGGATTCCGGGAACGCCGAGATCCTCTGGCAATTCGGCTCGAAGGAGCTGCAGGATAAGTACATGAAGCCGCTCGTCAACGGCGATATCTACTCCTGCTACTCCATGACCGAGCCTGAAGTCTCCGGGGCCGACCCCACGAACCTCCAGACCACTGCCCGGCGCGATGGCGACGAATGGGTCATCAACGGCCACAAGTGGTTCACCAGCCAGGGCGAAGGTGCAACCTTCGCCATCGTCATGTGCGCCAGCGAGCTCGACCAGCCGCCCCACCGCCGCATGAGCCAGATCGTCGTCCCCGCCAACACTCCCGGCTTCGAGATCGTCCGGCCTGTCCCGGTGATGGGCGAAACCGAAGGCTCCCACGCTGAAGTCCGCTACACCGATGTCCGTGTGCCGCTCACGAACATCCTGGGCGAAGCCGGAGGCGGATTCCGCATCGCCCAGAAGCGCCTCGGCCCTGGCCGCATCCACCACTGCATGCGCTGGCTCGGCCAGATGCAACGCGCCTTCGAACTCATGATCGAGTACTCGCTCCAGCGCGAGGTCTACGGCTCGACGCTCTCGGAGAAGCAGACCGTGCAGAACTGGATCGCCGATTCCTACGTCGAAATCCAGGCGTCTCGGGCGCTCACCCTCAATGCAGCCAAGAAGATCGACCAGGGCGATGAGGCCCGTGTCGAGATCTCGGCCATCAAGTTCTTCGGCGCCAAGGTCCTCCACGATGTGATCGACCGCGCAATCCAGGTCCACGGCGCCCGCGGCGTCTCCGGCGACACCCCGCTCGAAGGGATGTACCGCAATGCCCGCGGAGCCCGCATCTACGATGGCCCGGATGAAAGCCACCGCATGGTCGTGTCCCGCCGCATCCTCCAGAGCTTCAAGGCCGGCAACAAGTGGGACTTCGGCGTCCAGTAGGCTCGGACCAGCCGCGGATCACACCCCGAGGCGGTGGGCCAGCGCCCGCCGCCTCGTTTCATTCCGGAGGGGAACATGGAACTCGAAGAAGTCGGGAACAGGCTCGTCCCGTTCATCCGGACGAAGCTGCAGGACCCGAACGCCACCATCGAAAATGTCGCCAAAGGCCCCGGTCACGCCGGATTCTCCTACTTCTTCGACACGATCTCCGATGGCCTGCGCACCAGCTACTTCCTGCGCCTCCCTCCCCCCGGGGTGAAGCACGAGGGCACTGCCGATGTTATGCGCCAGGTCGCGGCTATCCGTACGCTCCAGGGCACGAACGTCCCTCATGCCCCGATTCTCTGGGCCAGCGCCGATGAGGACTGGTTCGGTGTGCCCTACTTCGTCCAGCCGCGCCTCGATGGCGACACCCTCAAGGACGAATGGCCCCTCCAGTTTTCGGATGCACAGCTACGGGCGATGGCCAGGGATGCAATGACCGCCCTCGCCGGCATCCACAAGGTCGACCCGGCGAACGCCCCCTACCTCGGGCAGTTCTGGGGTTACGAATTCGATGTAACCCGTTGGGACCGCTTCTACGAGCGCGCCGCCGAACCTGAACTCCTGGCACTCCAGCCGCGCGTGAAGCAGCTCCTCCTCGAAAACATCCCCCACGACGCGCGCATCGCCGTCTATCACGGCGATTTCCAGTGGTCGAACCTGCTCTACTCGCGAAAGGCGGAACTCCTGGCCGTCATCGACTGGGAGCTCTGCGGCATCGGTCCCACCCTGAACGACCTCGGCTGGATCTGCGCCTTCAGCGATCCGGAAGCCTGGGCTCACACCCAGCCGACCCGCATGCCCCACGGCGACGAACTCGAAACCTGGTACCGCGAGGGCTACGGCGAAGTCGAGGGCAACGTTCGCTGGTTCAAGGCGCTTGCCATGTACAAGTTCGGGATCATCAGCGGCTTCAACCTCATGCTGCACCGGCGGGGGAAGCGCGATGACCCTCACTGGGAGGACATAAAGCCTTCCATGAAGAGCAACATGGAGTACGCCCTCAAGATGCTCACGAGCTGAGCTCCGGCCTCGAAAACGCGGGCTCGCCGGTCCCCAATCAACAATTCGACAGAATTTGTCGAGAATTCTCCGGGGAAAGGTTTTCCCCCGTCGCCTATTGGCAGTGCGGCGGTATGGTAGGGATACATGCAGCTTCGCGCCTCCGGCGGAGGTCTGGAATTTCTGAGCCAGGCCCGCCAAACGCTTCTCATCGCGATCAAGAGCGATGGTCAAGCTACGACGGAAGAGCTTGCTCGCGAAACGTTCCTCTCCCCCGGCGCCGTCCGGCAGCACCTGCTTGGCCTCGAAGCGCTGGGCCTGGTCACGTTCGTCCGCCTTCGCAACGGCCCCGGCCGGCCCCGCCACATGTTCCGGCTCACTGCCAGCGGCGAGAGGATGTTCCCCCAGCTCTACGCCGAAGTGGCCAACACCCTCCTCGCCGCTATCGAGGCCGAGGATTCCTCCGTCGTCGAACGCATCGTCGGCCGCCTGGTCCAGGAGCAGGTCCAGCTCGCCGGACAGCTCGTCCTCGCCGGCTCGCGTCCCGAACGCCTCCTCGAACTCGTGCAGTTGATCGAGCGCTTCGGCTACTTCCCGCGCCTCGAAGTCGTCGATGAGAGTCCGGCCGAGCTCACCCTCCGCCACTGCCCCCTCCTCAGCGTCGCGACCCGCCATCCAGGCATCTGCCGGGTCGAGTGCGAGTCCATGCAACGTGTCCTTCCGGGCGCCACCATCACGAGGACGGCGCATCGCCTCGAGGGCGACCCGAACTGCAAGTACCAGATCACCTGGGACTCGACTTCTCCCGAGGACTGAGTCGAAGCAGTCATCTTCCGCGCGCCACCGCTCGCGGCATGCGGCCCCGCTCCCCTACGCTTGTCCCGTGCAAGCCTCCACGTTCATGCAGGTGGCAATCGATTCCGCCCGGGCCGTCCGGGGCCGCACCAGCCCAAACCCATGGGTCGGAGCGGTCGTCGTCCGCGACGGTAAAGTCGTGTCCATCGGGGCTACCGCGCCCTACGGCGGCCCCCACGCCGAAGCTGCCGCCCTCGCCGGCGTCGATGCCCGCGGAGCCACCCTCTACACGACCCTCGAACCCTGCATGCCATTCGAAGGCAAGAGGACGCGCCCTTGCGCTGAAGCCATCATCGAGGCGGGCGTCAGTCGCGTAGTAATCAGCCTCAGCGATCCCCATGCGCCCGTGCGCGGTCAGGGTGCAGCCTTCTTGAGGGCACAGGGCATCCAGGTCGATCTTGGCGACGGCTCCGAGGCCGTGACGGAACTCCTTCGGCCCTACCTGAAGTTCCGCCAGACCGGCCTCCCATACGTCATTGCCAAGTTCGCCATGAGCCTCGACGGAAAGGTCGGCGCGCCCTCGGCCGGTATCACGTGGCTCACTTCTGAGCCCGCGCTCGCTCGCGCCCACCAGGACCGCGCCTGGGTCGACGCCATTCTCGTCGGCAGCGGCACCGTCCTGGCCGACGACCCGGCGCTCACCGCCCGGGAAGCGGGCTCACTTCTCGCTCGCCAGCCGCTGCGCGTGATCCTGGACGGCCGCGGCCGCACGGACCCTGCTGCGCGCGTGCTGGGGCCTGGTGCGCTCGTCGTGACGAGTAAGTCTTCGCCGCAGTGGCGTCGAGCCGTGGCAGCCACCGGCGCGGAGCTCCTGGAACTCGACTACCGCGAAGCCGGCATCGACCTCCGTGAGCTGCTGCGGGCGCTCGGGCAATGGGATATCGTCTCGCTCATCGCCGAAGGCGGCCCATCCGTCCTCGCGTCGTTGTTCGATGGTGGGCACGTCGACGAAGTCCACGCCTACGTCGCCCCGCTGATCCTCGGCCAGTCAGGCATTCCGCTCGTCCCCTCGGGGCCCGGGCCGGCCCCGTTCGCCCTCCGCGAAGTCGCGATCGAACCGCTTCCCCCGGATGTCCTCATTCGCGGATACACAGGCGACTGGTCGCCGTAGAGCGGCCCGTTGCCCCAACCAGAGAGTCCTTCGGGGCCATGAACATGCCGATGCCTTCCAGGGAGCCATCGCCGTGTACCATTCGCGATGCGTCAGGCGGCAGGCCAGTTTGCCCGGCCACGGCGACCGCCGGCACGGCGGGGTCAGCCGCGGAGGGTACCCATGGAACGAATGAACGAACTCGGCTTCTACACGCTGGCGGGAGCGCCCCGCTCCCCGCGCGATCTCATCGATGAAGTCCGGCAGGGCGAGGCGATGGGCCTCGGGTCTGCGTTCATCTCGGAACGCTTCAACATCAAAGAGGCCGCCACGCTCTCGGGCGCCGTCGGTGCGGTATCCACGGAGATCGGGATCGCGACGGCGGCCACCAATCACAACACGCGGCACCCGATGGTGACCGCTGCCTATGCGATGACCATGCATCGTTTCACCGATGGACGGTTTTCGCTGGGCCTCGGACGCGGGATTGGCCCAATGTTCGATCGATTCGGGCTGGGTCGGATCACGACCGCCCAGATTGAGGACTTCGTCGGCCTCATGAGGCGCATTTGGAGGGGCGAGGTGGTCGTTGGCCATGACGGACCGGCCGGCCGCTATCCGCTGCTCGCGATGCCTGGCTACGCTGAGCACATCCCAATGACCTTCACCGCCTTCGGCCCGAACTCGCTCGCGCTGGGTGGGCGCGCGTTCGACGCCGTAGTGCTCCATACCTTCTTCACCGATGAGACAACAGACCGCTGCGTGCGCGCCGTCAAGCGGGCGGCTGAAGAAGCCGGGCGCGACCCTGCCAGCGTCAGAGTCTGGTCCTGCTTCGCCACGATTGGCGACCACCTTCCCGCCGACCTAAGGCTCAAGAAGACCGTCGGCCGGATGGCCACCTACCTCCAGGCCTATGGCGACCTGATGGTCTCCACGAACCGGTGGGATCCCGCGGTCCTCCAGCGGTTCCGGGCGGACGACCTCGTCCGCGGCTTTCCGGGCGCCCTCGACACGCTGGCGACCACCGAGCAGCTCGAGCATGTCGCCACGCTCATCCCGGACGAATGGCTCGCGTCGGCGGCCACGGGGAGCCCTGAGCAATGCGTAGCCAAGATCCGGGGTCAATTCGAACTCGGCTGCGACGGCGTCATCCTGCACGGGGCGAGCCCGGCAGAACTCGCCCCGATCGTCGAGGCATACCGGCGGCAAAGGCCGCCCGCACAGTTCAGCCACCTCGCCGCCAACCCGGCCGGTTAGCGGCCCTTCGCGGGCGCCGCGGGTTGCCTGCAAGACGACACATCAGCCCGGGCGCCCGGGGCCGGGGATGAGGCGGAACCCGTCGCTGGTTGGTGGCCGCGACCTCCCATGGCTCTCCCGCGGCGTCCTCGTCGGCCATTACACTGGAAACCGGGCGCCCTAACGGCGTAGGAGGATCACATGGCACGGAACTGGGTTGTCGTCGGAGGCCCCGAAATCTTCGCGAAGACACGCGAACTGGGCTTCACCCGCCACGGCTTCAAGAGCACGCGGCGCAACATGGCCAACAGCATCCAGCCGGGTGACCTGCTCGCCTTCTATGTCACAGGCCGAAAGCAGTTCGCCGCCATCGCCCGTGTCACCACCCCCGTCGTCGAAGAGCACACCCGCATCTGGCAGAGCGATAAGAAGCCAAACGAGATGTACCCCTACCGCGCCGGCATCGAGAAGGTCATCGTCCTCGATGACGACCAGTGGCTGGACGCCGAGCCCTACCACGACCGCTTCCAGTGGACCCAGAAGTGGCCGCGCGCCAACTGGACGCTTGCCTACCAGGGCAACCTTCATGAAGTCCCACAGGAAGACATGGACCTTCTCCTGGCTGACATGAAGGCGGCCAGAGCAAAGCCCGTATCAGCGAACTGAGCCGCCTTCGCCCGCTCACTTCCCGCTGTCTTGGCCCTTTGTAAAATCTTGTCGTAATATCCGCGCCCACTACGGGGAGGGTGTTGGGATGTATCAGTTACCGAAGTGCCGCAAGTGCGGTGACGGCGACCTGGTCCCGTTCAGCGATTTCGGCAGCCAGGGCGCCCCAATCCATTACAAGGCCTGGGTCTGCACCAACCCCGATTGCGGTTACAACATCAAGATCCGCAACGGCGAACTCTACATCGATGAGCCCATCAACGACGGCCAGGTCCACTACAGCAACCGCCGCTGACGGCGTCGCCGGAAGGCCGTCCAGTCCCATCCGGGACAGTGGCTTTTCGCCCCAGACATTGTGATAGAATCCGCAAGCAATGCCACAGGCCAACAAGGTTTACGCGCCGCTTCCCCTCATCGACACGAGCGTTGAGGAAGAACTCCAGCAGAACATCCTCGTCACGAGCGTCGATCAGCTCCTCAACTGGGCTCGTCGTTCTTCGCTCTGGCCGTGCATGTTCGGGCTGGCCTGTTGCGCCATGGAGATGATTGCAACCGCCACCCCGCGGTACGACATCGCCCGCTTCGGCGCCGAAATCTTCCGCGCCTCTCCCCGCCAGGCCGACCTCCTGCTCGTGCCCGGGACGGTCACCTGGAAGATGGCTCCCGCTGTCCGCCGCATCTGGCTCCAGATGCCCGAACCGAAGTGGGCTCTCGCCATGGGCGGCTGCGCCATCATGGGCGGGCCCTTCGCCTATGCCTACAGCGTCACCCCCGGCGTCAACACGCTCGTCCCCGTCGATGTTTACGTGCCCGGTTGCCCGCCGCGTCCCGAATCGCTCCTTACCGGCCTCATGCTCCTTCAGGACAAGATCAAGAAGGACACCATCGGCAAGGAATGGGTCCGCCGCGATGTCGAGCCCCAGTTCCAGCGCTATCTTCCGGACGGCGATCCCATCCGCAAAGAGCTCGAATCCCTGTGGCCCCCCTACATCGACTACGGCAAGCCGCTCACTGGCGACATCTTCTCGAAGTAGCCGCACCGCCATCTCGAATCCCCCGGACGGGCGCAGGTGTCGCCTGCTTCCGCAACAAGAAGGACTCGCACATGCCTGCCAGCTGGACCGACGTCGAAGCCCTCGTAAAGCATCTCTTTGAAGCGGGCCTACAGCCCGACCGCCAGGAGCTGGTCGATCTCGCCTTCGCCGAAGACGCCAACGACGACGTCATCGATGCCCTCGACTCGCTCAACGGTAAGCCCGTCCCTTCGCTCGAGTCCCTCAAGCAGCAACTGGAAGCCAACAAGCAGATCTAAGGGTCCACGCTCTCCGATCCTCGCGGCACGACTCGACGGTAACCTCACCGGTCTTGCGGGAAGCTCCGTGAAACTCGGCCCACCGCGAGCCAGGCTCCTCTCAGTCCAGTTGTGTGCGGCTCACATGCGCGCTGATTTCGTCATACACCCGCCACATCACCTTGTCCCGGTCGAGCGGCAGCATCGGCTCTGGGACGTGTGAACCCGTGAATGCGTGGATGATTTCAACGTGGTCATCGATGACGTAGTCCGGGAAGATCGTGATCCCGAGTTCTTCCATTCGTGCGTGGTGGTTGTGCAGTGGCTTCCAGAAGCAGTCGGCGACGTGTTCGTGCAGGTCGAACCGCTGCACCACTTCCCAGCGAGGCCCCATGCCGCTCCACAGGTAGATCGTGTGCCCGTCCTCGCGCAGCCGCGTGAAGACCTCGTGCACCCCCGGCCGCAACTTCACATCCCACGTGATGATGGTGTTGTCCACGTCGAAGAAGATGTTCACGAGTCGCTCGCCCCTGCCTGCTGAGGATGGACCGGCACTGTCCGCGCGCCGTTTCCCCATCGTACCCCCTCCTTCGCGGGTGCGCCGCCTGTGCGGGAGTACCACCGGTGCCCACTCGATCGGGGCGACACTCGCCGGACCCCTGCGGTAAGCTCCTCTCCGGATATCCCGGACGTTTGCCCGGTTTGGGGTCAGGATCGATGGAATTCAAGTTCACTGAGGAACATAACGCACTTCGAGCAGAGGTCCGCGCCTTCCTCGCTGATGCCCTCCCCGATGAGCGAGGCGCCGGCCCCGTCCGCCCCACCAGCCAGGAGAACTGGCCCGAACAGATGGACTTCATGAAGAAGCTTGCGAAGAAGGGCTGGGTCGCCCCCGCGTGGCCGAAGGAGTACGGCGGCCTCGCCTGGAGCCACATCAAGCAGATGGTCTTCAGCGAAGAGATCTCCTACGCCGGCGCGCCCGATGGCGGGCGCGTCTTCAACGTCGGCATGATCGGCCCCACCCTCATCGTCCACGGCAGCCCCGAACAGAAGGCTGAACACCTCCCCCGGATCACCGAGGCTGATGTCACCTGGTGCCAGGGCTATAGCGAGCCGGGCGCCGGCAGCGACCTCGCCGCCCTCCAGACCCGCGCAGTCCGCGATGGCGATGACTACGTCGTCAACGGTCAGAAGATCTGGACGACAGGGGCGCACCATGCCGACTGGTGCTTCCTTCTGGTCCGCAGCGACCCGGATGCCCCCAAGCACAAGGGCATCTCCTTCCTCCTCGTCGACATGAAGTCGCCCGGAATCCAGGTCCGGCCGATCGTGAACATGGCTGGCTACCACGAGTTCAACGAAGTCTTCTTCGAAGACGTCCGCATCCCGGTCCGCAATCGCGTGGGCGAAGAGAACAATGGCTGGTACGTCGCCATGACCCTTCTTGATTTCGAGCGCTCGAACGTCGCCTCCATCGCCGCGAACCAGCGCCAGCTCGAGATGCTCATCAGCGACATGAAAGCGCGCAGGCCGGGCGGCGCCTACCGGGATATCCTCCGCCATCGCCTGGCCGAACTCTGGCTTTCGAACGAGACGGGCCGCCTCCTCAGCTACCGCACCGCATGGATGCAGGAAGCCGGGCGTATCGCCAACTACGAGGCCTCTGTAATCAAGGTCTTCGCGACCGAACTCGGCGCGAAGATCACGAACTTCGGCGTCAATCAGCTTGGCCCCGCCGGTTACCTGGAGCCCGAGTCTAAGCACGCCGTGTTCGATGGCAATATGGAAAAGGGCCACCTCGTCAACGTGTCACCGCAGATCTATTCGGGCTCCAGCGAGATCCAGAGGAACATCATCGCCACGCGCGGCCTCGGGCTACCGAGAGACTGAGCCTCACCGGGCACTCGCGCCCGACTGCTATGATCCCGGCGATGGCCACCGACTACTTCATCGAAGCCCTGGACCGCTACCGGGTCACAAGAGCTGCCGAACTCGGCTGCGCCCCCGAGCACTTCGACGACCACTCGCTCGTCATCGTCGAACGGCCCGCCGGCGCGCATGAGCCGCTTGCCCTGATCGCGGTCACCTTCGGGACGGGCACGGTCGTCTCCGTCGTCCCCCAATATCTGGACTGGGTGAAGGCGCACGCGCCGGCGATGCACTACCGCGTGATGTTCCCTCCCACGCTCCTCGCCCCATTGGTCGAGGAAGCGAAGAGCCGCGGCGAGTCCCTTGCCTATCGCAGCCCGAACCTGAGCTTCCTCCCCGGCTCGGACCCGGTAGCCATCAGCGTCCCGCCCGGATTCGCTGGCCGCCGCGTCGATAGGGGCTTCCATGACCTCCATGTGGATTCCAACGAGTTCGACAACGCCCTCGGCGAGGCCGGGCACGAGTACGTCGCCTCGATCTGGAAGTTCGGCTTTGTGCTCTTCGCTGGCGACTCCCCGGCTGCCGTCGCCGGCGCATACGACGATGGCCAGGGGATGCTCGAGATCGGCGTCGATGTAGCTCGCCCCTACCGCGGGCTCGGACTCGCTCCGGTGGTCGTGACGAACCTCGCCCGGCTCATCGCCGATGAAGGCTCCGTCGCAACCTACTACTGCGGCCCCACCAACATCCGTTCGCATCGCAACGCGCTCACCTGCGGCTTCGTGCCTGTCGCCTCCGCGGTCCGCGTCGCCGCCCCCGGGATGTGATCCGCACTGTGACAACGAAGCTCTTCCGCGAGTCCGCAGAGGCGTTCAAGCGCGCCCTCGCCGCCGAAATGGGCTGCGCACCGGAGGACTACCAGTCCCACGGCCTCGCGATCGTTGGGCGCCCGACAGCGTCGCGCGAGCCGCACCTTGCCCTCGCCACTACCTGCGGTGCCGGCTCGGTCCTCTCCGTCCGTGACCCGCGCCTCGGCGATTGGGCGCGCCAGCAGCAGCTCAACGCGAATCAGCGCGTCTTTCTCCCGTCGTTCCTCGAAGACCTCGCCGCTTATGCTCGCGAGCTCGGCCATGAAGGCGCGAAGGCCCACAGCGCATCGGGCGGGACAGTCCTCGCGGCGGACCTGCCCGTCCGAGAATTGCCCCCGGGGTTCGCCCTTCGCGAGCTTTCCCTCTCCGAGCAAGAACAGTTGCGCGTGGGAGGTGAGTTCGACAACGCCCTCGGCGAACCCGAAGAGCGCCGCCGCATCGCAGCCTCCCGAATCGCCTTCGCCGTCGTCGATTCCACCGGTGCGCCCGTCGCGGTCACGGGCATTTGGGATCAGTACCCCGGCGTGGATGAACTGGGACTCGACGTCCTCCGGACGTTTCGCGGAAACGGCTTCGCTGCGGTCCTGACGATCCATGCAACTCGCTGGATTCGCTCCCAGGGGCGCCTCCCCATCTATACCTACGGCTTCACCAACGTGCGTTCCATGAACAACGCGCTCTCCTGCGGGTACCGGCCGCTCTGGTTCATCGCTCCGGTCTATGTCCCATCAGATATGACGCGGTAACCGGTGATCAGCGCAATACCACCAGGTCGAGAAGGTCGATCACTGGCCCTTCGGCCTCGCCGCCCAGGATGGCTGTATCCAGGCGTGCCAGTCCCGCTGCGAATGCCTCATCCGTGATGCCTCGCAGCGTGGTGTCGGCCCGCAGCGCCACCCGTGTACGGAACTCGCGCAGGCTTTGGACGCTTACCTGTACCACCGGCTCGACGCGTTCCAGTCTGAAGCCGGCCGCCCCGAAGTCCTGTTCCACCTGCTCGATGCTTGGGAACGTTTCCACCACTTTCGCGGCCTCGGGGAAGAAGCGGAACAGGCTGACTCCTCCAGTTCTCCCGGGAAACGCGCTTCGGATCAGTACCGGGGCTCCGGGCGTGAGCACCCGCCGGATCTCGGCGGCAGCAGCCGGCAGGTTCGGAATGTGGTGGATGACCGTCGAAATCCAGGCGGCCCCGGCGCTCAGGTCCGCCAGCGGCAGATGTTGGGCATCGCCGTGGAGGTAGGTGACCCGCGCGTCCGATGTGTTCGCCACTGCCTCAGCACGCATGGCAGCCGAGGGCTCCACCCCCACAACCTGGACGCCGAACCAACTCGGGAACAGAGCGGCGAACTGCCCGGCGCCACTCCCAACGTCGACCACCGGTAATGCCAGGCCCCCGAGATACGGCCGGACTGCCTCGCGCCAGCCCGCGAGGCCCCCTTCCGTCAGTCCGCGGGCCTGCGCGTAGTCCCCGGCAATCTTCGCGTAGTCGATCCGCGCCACGGCACGGAGTCTACTCACTCCGCAGGCCACACCGCGACGGCCGGGCCGCTACCCCCCGTACTCCCACCCGAGGTCGCGCTCGATGAGCATCTCGCCGGGGCGTATGCGTTCGCCATCGATGCAGCGGCCAACGACGATCGTGTGGTCGCCTGCCGGGTGGAACGCTTCCGCGGTGCAAGCGATCCAGCCGAGCGCGCGGTCAAGTACCGGACATCCGTTCCCGTGCAGCCCGTAGGGAATTCCTGCCAGCTTGTTAATCACTTGCGCCGCGGCTTCCTCAGAACGGCCACGCACCTTTTTCGCTTCCGAGGGCATCACCACTTTCCTCGCGATGTCGATGCCGTCCTTCTCGTGCAACAGGTTCACCGTAAAAGCCCCGGTCTCCCGGATGAACCGTAACGTCCGCGCGTCGTTTTCAATCGAGACTGCCACCAGGCGCGGCTTGAACGAAACCTGCATCACCCAGTCAGCGAGCATCGCGTTCATCGTGCCGTCGCTGGCCCGGGAGCCGATGACATGCACTCCGTAGCTCAGCGCGAGGAGCGCTTTCTCGACGCCCTCCAGTTCGAGCGGAGACCCGGGAAGGTGCGGGAGTTCGGGATGGGTCATGGCGCGGCTCCTTGGGCGAATGCCTGCGGCTATCTTCGCACGCTCCATCTTCGGTAGCCGAGGCGAGCTTGTCCGCAGTCGACGTGACGCAAGGCGAAGCGCTGCTATACTGCAAAAATCTACCTGGTTCACATGTACTAAGGATGGTTGTGGTAAGAATGATAAGTTTCAACGGCCGATTTATCCGTCTCGTCGCTCTGCCCCTCGCAGCCCTGTCCGTCGCCGCTTTCGCAACTGCCTGCGGCGGGGATGACGATGACGGAGACACTGAGCCCACTCAGGCTGATGCCAGCGCTTCCGCCACCGTTTCCTCCAGCCCTCCAGTCGCGGCCGCGGCCTATCCAGTCAAGGTGAAAGACCTCCTCGGCCGCGAAGTCGAGATCAAGTCAAAGCCGGTGACCATTGTCGCAGTCAGCCCAACAGCCGTGGAACTGGTTTACGCCGCTGGCGGGAAGGTCGTCGGTCGCACAACCACGGCGACTTTCCCCGAAGCCGCGAAGTCGGCCAAAGAAATCGGGACCGCCTACCAGCCGAACCTCGAACAGATCCTCGCCCTCAAGCCGGATCTCGTCGTCGCGGACTCTTCCATCCATGCCCAGCCCGCGCTGCGACAACCGCTCGAACAGTTGCCGGTCCCGGTCATCTTCGCCGGCGCCGAAAGCTACCAGCAGGTGCTCGATGCCTTGAAGCTCATGGGCCAGGTGTTCGATAGCAAGACGACGACTGACAGGGTCATCGCCGATATCGAAAAGGCGAAGGATGACGCAAAGAAGGCCATCGCCGGGAAGAAGGTGACCGCACTCGCCCTCATCGCCGACCGCGACAATACGTTCTATGCCGCCAAGACCACCAGCTACGCCGGCGACATCCTCGCCCAGCTGGGCATCGAAAACCCGGCCGCCAGCCAGGCGGACTCCGGCCCCTTCCCGGGCTATACCACCCTCTCGGCCGAGAAGCTCGTCCAGTTCAACCCGGACTACATCTTCGCCATAACCGCTGCCCCGGAACCGGCGCCACGGCTTGCCACACTGATCCCGGCCATCCCGCCGTTCAAGGCACTGAAGGCCGTCACCTCGAACCACGTCATCGACGCAAAGGTCGACTACTTCGTCCAGGCCCCCGGCCCGCGCATCATCGAAGCGTTCAAGGCCGTAGCCGCGGCCGTAAGCGCCCCGTAGCAGAAGGGCCCGATACGATGACCGGCATGGCAGCCGAGTCTCCAAAGCAAGGGAGCGCGCTCGAAAGGCGCGTTCCCGCCCGCCTCGCTGGCTCCACCGTTGTCCTCCTGATGTGCGTCACCGGGCTGCTTGCGGTGTCCCTGCTCTCGATGAAACTGGGCGCCGTCCACCTCAGCTGGAACGAAGTCTGGAGCGGGCTGACATCCGATTCGGAGCCGCTCGCTCGGAACATCGTCTGGCAGATCCGGTTCCCACGGCTTGTCGATGCGATGCTCGTCGGCGCCGCCCTCGCCGTCTCCGGCGCGCTGCTCCAGGGGGTCACCCGCAACCCCCTCGCCGACCCAACCATCCTCGGCGTCACCGCGGCCGCCGGCCTCGCAAGTGCCACCGTCATCGTCATCGACCCGCGTGTGCCGCAGTGGGCAATAGCTGCCGCCTGTGCAGCCGGTGGTCTCATCGGGGCCGGCGTGCTTTTTGTGATCGCCTATCGTGGCGCGGTCTCGCCGGTGCGGCTGGCCCTCGCCGGTGTGGCCCTCTCCGCTTTCTTTGGGGCCGCCATCGTTGGCCTGCTGGCGAGTTCCCGCACATTTCTCCAGACCAGCCTGGGTTTCCTCGCCGGCGGGCTCTACGGGTCCGAGTGGCGCGACTTCCGGGCGATGCTTCCCTACCTCGTGCCGGGATTCGCTGCCGCGATCTTGCTCTCCGGCCGGCTCAACATTCTCGCCCTCGGAGATGACGTCGCGGCTGGCCTGGGTGTAGTCACCGATAGGACCCGGCTTGCGATCCTCGCCGTCGTCGGCGTCCTCACGGCCATGGCCGTTGCGACAGCGGGGATGGTCAGTTTCGTCGGGCTGGTCTGTCCCCATCTCGCCCGCTACACCGTCGGCAGCGACAACCGCGCGCTGATTCCGGTTTCCGCGCTCTACGGCGCGCTCCTCGTGAGCATCGCCGACCTGATCGCCAGGCTCGTCATCAGCCCCAGCGAAGTCCCCATGGGCATCATCACGGCCGGCGTTGGTGCCCCCTTCCTGCTCTACCTCGTGAGATTCCGGGAGTGAGGCTCTCCATCCAGGGCCTCTCTCTCGGCTATGGCCGCCTCACCGCCGTCGACGACGTCTCGCTCGATATCGAATCCGGCGACATGGTCTCGATAGTCGGCCCCAATGGCAGCGGTAAAAGCACTCTCCTCCGCGGGATCGGCCGCCTCCAGCGCCCTACCCGCGGTCGCGTGCTTCTGGGCGAAACCGACATCCGCTCGCTTGGTGCGCGCCAGGTTGCCCGCCAACTCGCCGTCCTCCCCCAGTCGCCCGATGGCGGAGCCGACCTGACCGTCCGCGAACTGGTCTATCGCGGCCGCTTTCCCCACCAGGGCATCTTGCAGCGCCTCACTCGCACCGATTTCGAGGCGGTCGATTGGGCCATGAAAGCCGCCGATGTCGAACTCCTCGCCGCCCGCACGCTTGCCCACCTCTCCGGCGGGGAGCGCCAGCGCGCCTGGATTGCCATGGCGCTCGCCCAGCAGCCCCGGGTCCTCCTCCTGGATGAGCCGACAAGCTTCCTCGACATCGCTCATCAGGTGGAAGTGATGGAGCTGCTCCAGCGTCTCAATCACGACGGCATAACGGTGGTTGCCGTGCTCCATGACCTCGCCCTGGCAGCGCGCTATACGCGGCGCGTCATCGCCATGCGCGAAGGCCGCGTCGCCTTCGATGGAGCGCCCGCCGAAGTCATGGAACCGGTCGGGCTGGCGAAAGTGTTCGGGATCGCCATGACCGTGCTGACTGACCCTGAGAGCGGCCTGCCGATTCCTATCCCACGCTCGAAGGCTTCGCTGACTCCGCGCGACGCTATCTCCACGGACCGCCCGTAAAGCACGGTCCCAATGCCGCGGAACCTTTCGCTCCCGGCCAGGCTCACGGAGCGAGACGCGCCCGCACTCGGCCAAACAACACCCGGTAGTCGTCCACATCAGCCCGGCCGAAGCGGAACACTTGCTGTAGCGAGATGCGTTCCGCCCGCACGAAGACAACCAGTGCCACGAGGATAGCCACGCTCTTTGCGAGCGTACTTGCGAGCGCGGCGCCGTTGATACCGAACTTCGGGATGAGCACCACGGCGAGCACGAGGTCCAGGCAGAGACCCGCCCCCGCGACGGCAGCCGAGACCCAGGGCATGCCCCGCTGCCACGTGTAGTAGCCGGAGTAGGACTGAGCAAGGCTGTACATCAGCACGCCCGGGAGCACGAGGCGCAGCGCAGAGGCCATCCCTTCGTACTCCGAAAACAGGACCCGTTGGATAACGTCTGCGCCGGCGAACAGCACCGTGCAGATGCCGGCCAGCAGGATGACCGTGTGCCGCATCACCCGCGTCGTCAGCGCTACCGCCTCCTCCCGGCTGCTGCTTCCCAGGCGGGCGTACGTCGCCAGCGCCAGCGAACCGCTCACCTGCCACACCGATTCGGCGAGGTAGACCGCGAGCGAGTAAGTCCCCACGCTCGCCCGCCCTTCCCAGTGGTCTACGAGTACGACGTCGGCGCGGTAGTTCAGGTACGAGATCCCGCTTGCAGCTCCAGCGACAACTGCGAAGCCGATGATCTGTCTCGCGACGGGCGCATGCAGGGACAGCCCGCGCAGGTACGTCCGTCCGGCAGTCACCAACAACAAGACGATTGCGAGCCACTGCCCCAGCGCGTACATCTCCAGCGCGATGGCGGGTGAGGGCTTGTCCATGCCGAAGAACGCGAAAGTGATTAGTCCGAGTGAGAAGAGTGGCGGCGCCACCAGAGCCATGTTGTAGCGGACAAATGCCTCTCGCCCCAGGAACGTCCCTGCGACGACGCTACTCACGATCACCGCTGCGCACGAGAGACCGACCGCAATCGCTTCGCGATGGGCTTCGCCGGCGTAGAGCGTGCTCGCCCCGAACCCCGCGATCACCGCGGTTGCTCCCAGCGCCAGCCCAAGCACACCACCGTTCGCCAGGGCCATCCCCGGAGGTCGCCGGTGCGACGAGATCTGGACGCCGGTCGCCGCCGTAAGTCCGCCTGTGGCCGCGTTGACGATGCCCACGACCGTGAGCCCGAGGACGAACGTCCCATAGCCGTCCTTGTCGAGCTGGTGCGAGCAGAGAAAGATCAGCGCGAGCGCGACGAGCAGGTTCATTCCGCGGAAGATGAACGCAACGATGCCGCCAAGTGCGATCGACATGAAGCCATCCTATCGTGAATAACCGGAAGGGCTACCGCCCCGCACACGAAAAAGGGCTCCCCGTGCGGGGAGCCCTTCGTCGGTCTGGAAGCCTTTGGCCTAGTTGCTAAAGGCGTTGTAGAGGCCGTCGTTGTCGCCGGCGTTCAGGTCGTTCGTCGCATCCGCGATGGCGATGATCGGCACGTCGCTCGTAATCGTCATGCCGCCCCAGAAGCAGGCAGGCGGCGAAGCGCCAATGCCGCTATCCGTCGTCAGCCCCTGGTAGAAGATGAACGAGCCCGTGATCGTCTTGCTCGCCGTGTACGTCCCGGCTGCGTTACAGCCCGGCGCCGAGTTCGACGTGTCATTGATCGCGGTCAAGGTGAGGGTCGCCGTCCCGCCGCTCGCCACCGTTACGCTGACCCACGTGTTGTATCCGCCGGCCCCACCCGAGGCGTACGCCCGGCGGAAGATGAGCGGGAACTTCGCGCTTGTCGTCGCGCGGTCGGTCGGCACTCCGTTCACCGCCGTGTAAAGGTCTTCATCGACGAAGCTGCCCGCCGAAGTCATCTTCGAGCGGAACAGCACAGCCGCCAGCGGCTGGTCAGAAGTGATCTTCGCCGCCCCGACGAAGCCTTCCGGGATTCCACCGGCTGCTTCGTAAACGCTGTGGCTGGCGGTACCGTTCGCCGGGATGCTCAGCGGCACCGCGTAGGTCCCGGTGTTGCCCGTGTAGGTAACCGTTGCAGTCGCAGCCGTCGCGTTGGCGTTCGAAAGGAGGATCTGGGTGTAGTAGCCATCGAGTTTGATGGCCAGCGGGATCGAGATCGTTGTGCCAACGTCGTCGGTCGTGTCCCCGGCCCCGCCGACGATGAAGCCATCGTACGAAGCCAGCTTGCGAAGCCCACCGGAGAGGTAGGCGTCGACACCGACCGTCACGCTGGAAGTTGAGGTCGTGATCGTGGCCGCCATGATTGAGTTGGCGGTGCTGCCCGGCATCGGGATGGCGCCGTCGATGGCGGTCGGCGCGAAGCTAATCTGGCCGCCAACCGGGATCTTGTATCCGCCGCCAGCGCATGCTGCGCTGCCCGACCCTGCATCGGTGACCGGGGACTTTACGCCGCCGGGGAAGGTGTAAAGGATCGTCACGCACGCTTCAGCCGCCCCCGTGTTCGCGATCGCGAAACGAGTGTTATAGGTTGCGTCGAGGGCGTTCGCGACGTACGGCAAAGTCACTTTCGTGCCGCCGGTGGGATAGGCGTTGTGGATCGAGTAGGACTTCGCGAATGTGCTGCTCGACTCGATGTCGCGCACCAGCAGCGCATTGATCGGCTGGTCGCTGCTGATGACGCCGACGCCGCGGAAGCCGGGCGTCAGGCCCGTGTTCAGCGCCTGGGCGAAGACGCGCGTGCCTCCGGGAGGCACGTTCGGGAAGACCACGGTAGCCGAAGGGATCTGCACGCCTTGCGGGGTGTAGATGTCCATCACAATGGTTGCGGGGGCGCTGCCATTGTTCTGGGCGATCGAGCTCGTGTTTTCCTTGCTGTTGGGGAGCAGCGCGGGGAGGACGGCAACGTGGTCGAAGCCGCGTCCTGGTGCCAGCTCCTGCCGGTTGCCCGGAATGCTGCCCGCACTCGCGGACGCTACCGGGATAAGGGTCAGGGCGCCGAGCACTGTTGCAAGCGCCAGTCGCCGGATACGAATTCGCTCCATGATGTTTCTCCTCATCACTCGGCAGTGTAGGAACCGCGTAGAAGTAGGGTCAACGAGTACCGCCCTCAAGCTCCAAGTCCCATGTAAACGGTGTGTAACTTTTGCACGGCCGTGGATCGCCTCTTTACGGTGCCACTCCGCATACGGCGTTTCGCTCTTTCGGCTTTCCTCAGGCCCCCGGACATCCTCTCGGCCCCCGCTCGGCCGATACGCTCGCGAAAGGCGCCTTTCCCGTCCAATGCGGCGCCACCGCTATCATTCCAACTCGATGCTACGCCGCTTGCTCGTCTTTCCAGTCCTCTTCGGTTTCGCCGCGCTCGCCGCTTCCTGCGGCGGCAGCGATTCACCGGCGTCTACGGCACAACCGGATGCGGCGGTTCGCGCCACCGAATCGACCCCAGGTGCCTCGCTCGAAGCCGCGTCGCCGTCGTCGGTCGACCCGTCACGGTTTGTCTTCGGCGCATCGCCGGGCAAACCGGTGGTCTACTGGATCCACACCGACTGGTGAACGACCTGCAAGAAGATCCGGCCCGTGTGGCCGGCGCTACAGGCCGAATACGGCGCCGACGTCCAGCTCATCCAGGTTGACCGTGATTCCGATGCCGGTCGCAAGTTCTCGGAAAGCTACCGCATCAACTACCAGCCAGGGTTCGTCGTCCTCGATGCAGCCGGGAAGGTGACCTACGCCGCCCTTGGCCCCTACACGCCCGATGAGGTACGCACGCTCGTGGAAAAGGCCGCCGCCAACTGAACCGGACGTCAGCCGCGGACGAATGCTCCCACTGCCTCAACCGTCTCCGACCACGTCTCTGCTTTCGCCCTGCCCGGCACTTGCAGGTCATGGTTGCCGCCCTCTATCCATCGGACCTGGATGGCAGTGCTGAGAGCGTACCCGGCGACGTCTTCACGGTTGCCGAAAGGGTCCCTGGTGCCCTGAACGATCAGCGTCGGCGTCCGGAGGCCTTCGAGGTGTGCCGTGCGCGTCCGTTCCGGCTTTCCCGGTGGGTGAAACGGATACCCCAGGCAGATGAGTCCGGCCGCCCCCATCTCGTCTGCGACCATGCTGGCCATGCGGCCGCCGAGCGATTTGCCGCCGATGAAGGGGCCCTCGACTCCACATTCGCGGATAGCTTGCCGCCAGGTATCCAGTAAGACTGCCTCGCGGTCGGGCGGCCGCGGCTTGCCGCTCTCACGTCTCGCCCGCATGTAGGGAAACTCGAACCTGAGTACGTGAACCCCCCGCGCCGCGAGCGCCTCAGACACAAACCCCAAGAACTCGGAGTCCATCGGCGCGCCTGCCCCGTGCGCCAGGACGAGCGTCTCTGGCGCGTGTGATGGACCGTTGCCGAGGAAGTCGATTGCCAGTCCGGCCTCGAGTCGTGAATCAGTTGACCGTGTGGTCGAGACCCTGGAGCTTCCGCCAGTGGTGCTCGGTCCGGATTCGGCGGATCGTCCCGGAGCGTGAACGCATGACGAGCGACTCGCTCACGGCGCCTCCGGCGGTGTATTCAACGCCCTGGAGGAGGTCGCCACCGGTCACGCCGGTGGCCGCGAAGAACACGTCGTCGCCCTTCACCAGGTCTTCGATCCGCAGCACCTTCGTGAGGTCGATCCCCCGCTCCTCGGCCAGGCGCCGGTCATCGTCGTTTCGCGGCCATAGCCTCCCCTGGAAGTCCCCTTCCAGGCACTTCAGCGCACACGCGGCGACGACACCCTCAGGTGAACCGCCGATGCCCAGCATCATGTCGACACCCGCACTCGGGATGCCCGCTGAAACCGCCGCCGGGGCATCGCCGTCCGTGATGAACTTGATCCGTGCCCCGGCTGCCCGTACCTGGTCGGCGATGTCCGTGTTCCGGTCCCGGTCCAGGATGATGACCGTCACCTCCTCCACCGGGATGCCCTTGGCCCTCGCCACCTGGCGAATGTTCCAGTCCACCGGGGCCGAAAGGTCGATAGCGCCGCGAGCCTGCGGGCCTACCGCGATTTTCTCCATGTAGAACATCTCGTGGGGGTCGTAGAGCGTGCCCCGCGGTGCACACGCGATGACGCTCACCGCGCCCGGCCGCCCCTGGGCCGTGAGCCGGGTGCCCTCCAGCGGGTCCACCGCTACGTCCACCTGGGGTCCGTGGCCGTTGCCTACGCGCTCGCCGTTGAACAGCATCGGCGCTTCGTCCTTTTCGCCTTCGCCGATCACGATAACGCCGTCCATGTCGACCGTGTCGAGCATCATCCGCATGGCGTCGACTGCCGCCTGATCGGCGCCGATCTTGTCGCCGCGGCCCATCCACTTCGCCGCTGCTACCGCCGCAGCCTCCGTTACCCGCACCAGTTCCATCGCGATGTTTCGGTCGGGGACACGTTCGTTTCTCAAGGGTTCACTCCGAGTTTTTCTGCCACCGGTTTGAGCGCTTCCGCCACAAATCGGATGTGTTCGTCGAGCTCCACGCCCAGGTCTTTCGCTCCGTTTACCAGGTCGTCCCGGCTCACGCTCCGGGCGAACGCCTTGTCCTTCATCTTCTTCCGCACCGATGCCGGCTCGATCGAAGCGAGCGACTTGTCCGGCTTCACCAGCGCGCAGGCCGTGACGAACCCCGAAAGTTCGTCGCAAGCGTAAATCGCGCGGTCCATTTTCGAGGTGTACTCCATCCCCAGGAACGGCGCGTGGCAAAGGATGGCATACCGGATGTCGGCGGGCACGCCGCGCGCCTCGAGGAGCACAGATCCGGCCTTCGGATGGAGGTCTTCAGTCGGATGAATTTCCCAATCGAAGTCATGCAGGAGGCCGGTAATGCCCCACTTCTCCTCGTCCTCGTGCAACAGCCGCGCGTATGCCCGCATGACGGCTTCCACGGCGATGCCGTGCCTTCGCGTGCGTTCTTCCTGCGAGTATTCGACGAGGATGTCCCACGCTGCGTCCCGATGCATCGGTGCCTGCTCGATTCCGGCGAAAGTTCGCGGAGGAATGGTAGCGAGTGCGGACGGAAGACACCAAGACGCGGCAGGATCGCAGCGCGGTTTCGCTCGCCACTCGAGCAACTGTTCACTGCTTTCCTTCGGATCGCCCGGCCAGTAGGGTATTGGACATGTACCGCACCCTGGATGCGGCGCGGCTCGTCGCCACAATCAAGGTCCTCGAGCGCCGAATCCGCGAACGGTTCCCGGGCGCCGGCCTCGCGGCCGTTTGTTGTGAGTTGGCCGACGCAGCCGGTGAAGCACAGGCACGCGCGGCAGCCATCGCGAAGCCAGACCTGCGGCTGCGCGCGTTGGTCGCTGGCATCCTCGTCGCGGGTTTCGTCCTCCTCTTGGCTCTTACCATCGTGATGATGTCGGGATTGCACACGAGCAATGACCTTTTCGACACGGTCCAGGGTATCGACAGCGCCTTCAACATCGTGCTGCTCATGGGGGCGAGTCTCTTCTTTTTGGTCCGCCTTGAAGACCGCAAGCGGCGCTCTCGCGTCCTTTCGGCCCTCCACGAATTACGCTCGATCGTTCACGTTATTGACATGCACCAGCTCACCAAGGACGCGGGTTCGGGCGTCTCCGCGAGTGTCCCGACCGCTTCGTCGCCCGTAAGAAACCTGTCTTCGGAACAGCTTCTCCGTTACTTGGACTACTGCAGCGAGTTGCTCTCACTGACTTCAAAGGTCGCGGCCATCTACGCGCAGAGTTATCCGGACCCCGTCGTCACGGATGCAGTGACCGACCTGGAGGGCACCGCGACGGGCCTCAGCCAGAAGATATGGCAGAAAATCAACATCATCCACCGAGACCTCGACGCGGCGGGACATCGCGCCCGGGCGCCCGGCGTCTGATTTCGGCCGCAAGCCTCTTCTCGCTTAGGCGACCGTGCCGTGCCGTCCCGGAGACCTTGTATACAATCTGTCCCGGATGGACCGCCAACGCCTCGTCGCACTCTTTCGCAACTGGAGCGACATCGAAGCCGTCGCGAACCTCTCGCCCCTCTACCAGCTTCTCGGGAATGCTGTCGCTGCAGACGAAGAACTCCTCGACCTGGCCGCGGAGGCGCTCCCGGGCCAACCCCCGCCGAACGTCCTTTTTGCCGCGGTCCACGCCCGGCTCGCCCAACATCTCGATCATCCTCTCGCCGCTTACTACGGCACCCTCGGCGGCTCCCGGGCGGCCGCTCCCGAAGCGGTCGGCCTGTTCCGCGAGTTCTGCATCTCTCGCCGCCGCGAACTCCTGCCCGTTGTTCGCGCGCGTCTCGTCCAGACCAACGAAGTCCGCCGGTCGGCCGTCTTGCTCCCCGCTTTTGCCTCTGTCGCGGAGGACGCCGGCCAGCCGCTCGCCCTCTTCGAGATCGGACCTAGCGCCGGGCTGAACCTGCTCTTTGATCGGTACCGCTACCGCTACGGCACGACCGAACTGGGCTCCCCGGAATCCCCCGTGCTCCTCGTGTCCGAGCCTCGCGGTGCGCCCCCCGAAGTGCTCATGCCGGCCGTGGCGTCCCGCCTCGGCATCGACATCAACCCGCTCGATGTCCGGGACCCGGATGACGTGGCCTGGCTCAAGGCACTGCTCTGGCCGGAGCACACCGACCGAATGGCACTCCTCGAAGCCGCCCTTTCGGTCGCCCGCCAGTCTCCGCCGGAACTCCTCCGGGGTGATCTGTTCGAACTCCTCCCGCCCCGCATCAACGCAACTCCGCCGCACCAGGTCGTTTGCATTTTCGCGACCTTCGTCCTGAACCAGTTCTCCCCTGCGATGCTGGCCAGCCTCCGGAACATGCTTGTCGAACTCTCGGTCTCGCGCCCGGTCTACCTTGTTGTCATGGGTTTCACCGAATTCATCGAGCCTGGAACGCCATGGATCGGCGATGCCCAGGTCTGGGTGCTCCGCCTTCGCGGTGGCAGCGGGGAATACCGCCTTGCTTCGATCGCGAACCCCCACGGGCGGTGGCTCGATTGGCGTCCGGATTCCCCGTGGAATCCCTGGCGCCCGGAGTACTGAGCCGACCAGGCGCCCTCCCTGAGCCCCAACAGCGGCGTGCCCGGCGCTTTCATCTTTCCGCGCAGCAACGCACACTCGATCTTCTGTGAACGCCGAGGCTCTCCCTTACACCCTGCTGCTCATAATGGCCGAACTCAGCATAGGCAGTCTCTGGATCACGCTCGGGAGTGACCTGCGCGGTGGCGTCACGCGCGGCTTCGTGATGACGATGGCCCTCTCCGTGGCGATCGCCGCCGGCCTCGCCTACTGGACCGCCTCGGGCATCGCCATTGGCAAGGAGATCGATGGCTACCGCATCGACGCCGACCCGTTCGACGACATAAAGCGGGCCTTCATGGTCGTAGTCGTCACCAGTGCGGTCTACATGTTCTGTGTGTTCATGGGCTGGGACCCAATTGGCCGCCTCTTCGGCATTGCTGGCTCGGTCGCCGGCGTCCTTGCCGTGGTGCTGCTCGCCGTCCTGCTCGCCCCTCCAACCTGGGGCTTTCCCGGCTCCTTCCTCGCGCTGCTTGGGGGCACCGTCGCCCTCGGGGCAGTCTCCGTCTCCATGGTCTGGGGGCACTGGTACCTCACCGAAGGCGCACTCCCATCGTGGCCACTCCGCGACCTGGACGTCGTCCTCCTGGCAGCTCTTGGCCTCCAGGTCGCCGTCCTCGCCGTGAACCTCTTCATCCCCGTTCGCGAAACGCCAACGCCCTCGAACCCGATCGACGTGAGCATCTTCGCCAATCCGGCGCTCTACCTCCGCATCGGAGTCGGACTGGTCTTCCCCATCATCCTCGGAGTCCTTTCCTACAAGACGACCCAGATGAAAGCCATGCAAAGCGCCACCGGGCTGCTCTACATCGCCATGGGTGCGGTCTTCTGCGGCGAGGTCCTCGCGAAGGGACTCCTCTTCCTCACCGGCAAGCCGCTCTAGTACCAGTCGCCGGAAGGCTGCCGGACGTCCCGTCCGGGAGTCGCTTCATCCGTAACAGGTTGACAAAACGCGGTAAATACCGTTCAACTATCGCCCGTTCACCCTCGACTGGCCGTCGCAGCTGGCCGGTTCGGGCGTTGAATGCGGTGGGGTTGGGTTGACATGGTAGTCGCGACGCGGCTGGCTTCGGATGATGAGCTCGTCCGTCGTGCGCGCGCCGGTGATTCCACCGCCCTGGGTGTCCTTTACAGCCGCTACTTCGACAGCGTTTACGACTTCCTCTTACGCACGCTGCGGGACCCTGCCGCCGCAGAAGACGCCGCCCAGGACACCTTCATCAAGGCTGCCAGGTCCCTGGAGACGCTTGCCAGCGCCGAACGATTCAAGAGCTGGCTATTCACCATCGCTCGGCGCACCGCACTCAATCAGCTTCGGAGCGACCGTGCCGCCATGCTCTTCAGCGGGGTCCCAGGCTGCGAAGAGCACCAGCTGGAAGTCGTCGATGAGGACCGCTTCGGCGATCCCGCCTCCGCTGCGGAGGCCGCCGCTCTCGGGTCGGTCGTTTGGGCCGCCGCCGCCGGACTCGACCCCGCCAGCTACGCCGTCCTCGACCTGCACCTCCGCCAGGGCTTCGATTCGCCCGAGATCGCCGAGGCGTTGGGCATCACCCGCAATCATGCTGCCGTGAAGCTCAATCGCGTGAAGGAGACCATGCGGCGGTCCGTTACCGCGCTGTACATGCTCCAGTCCGGCCGCCGCCACTGTCCCGCGCTCGATGCAGAGCTCCGCGTCGCTGGTGCGGACCGGTTCACCCCGGCTGTCCGGAAGGGCATCGAGCGTCACGCCGCTGGTTGTGCCTCATGCCGCGAAGCCCAGATGAAGATCGTCTCGCCCGAATCCGTCTTCAGCGCGCTCGCCGTGGTCCCATTGAGTGCGGACATCGCCGCGAAGGTCGGCCTGGCTCTCGGGCTGACGGTCGCTGCGGGTTCCGCCGCCGGGGCCGGGGGCTCGGCTGCAACCGCCGGCGCCGGCGCCGCAGGAGCCGGAGTCGGCACCACCCCGATCGCGGTTGCCGCCGGGGTTGCGGCGCTCGTCGTCGGGTCAGCGCTCGCCGCGCTGGCCGTCCTCAATCCCTTCGCCGGCGAGACCCGGCCCATCGGTGCTGTCCAGGCCAGTGCCGCCCAGGAGCTGCCGCCGTCACCGGTGTCACCGACACCAACCACGCCGCCGGGTTCGGTGGCCGAGATCGCCGGGGTTGCCAGCTCTCCTCCCGCCCGCCTCGTCGCCATACCCGCCCCCTCTTCGGTTGTCGCTCCGCCGGCTTCGCCCACTCCGCCGCAGGCTACGCCCCAACCCACCGCGGAGCCTCTCCCAACGACGCCGGCTGCGGCGCCGCCGCCGTCCGAATCTCCCACACCTGCGCCGCCGCTGCCGCCGCCAGACCTGGTCCGATTCGTCGCACCACCTGCACCACCGCCGCCGCCACCGGCACGGCCTTCCCCGCCTGCAATCGCGACGACTCCTCTCGCGACTCCTTCCCCAGTGCCGCCCACGCCAACCTCGACGCCCGCCGTAGCGACACCGACCCCGGCGCCGGCGTCATGCCTGCCAGAAAAGGCGCAAGCCATTGTGTGTCCCGTTGGGCGTTCCGACGGCCCGCCCGGTAATTCCGACTCGTCCGGGAAGAATGGCAAGGGGAACTCCGGGATGCCGCCCGGCCAGCAGAAGAAATAGCAGGTCTTGCGAATCCGTTCTCGGATCCCGCCGCCGGGATCCTCGGCGTGCTGCCGGCTCCGACGTAAAGACCCGCGGAATTCTCGTTCGGTCCGGTAATCGGTGGCGCCCGCCGGTGTCTAAACAGTGGAGGGCGTGCTCTGGCGACGGCAAACCCGACCACGAGAAGGCGAGGACGCGATGGCCGTGATGCAAGACATGACGCAGAGGCCGAACCCTGGGACGGACGGCTGGGTCGAGCACTGGCTCGACCGCTACTGCCCCCCGGATGAACACCGGTATCGCGCCTTCGACCGCTACCGGGTGACCTGCGCCGTTTGCGGCAAGAACGCGCTACTCGGCCGCCGAACTTGCATGATCTGCGAAATCCCTGGCGAACACGGCGCCAGGCTTATCCACGGAGCCGGCTCGGGTCACGGTCTCGAGGGCAAGCTCTGCGGTCCATGCCTCGACGACCTGCGCAGCCGGGGAGCAGTCCGGGGATGGTCGCTCGCCGAAACAGGGTGAGTCGCCCGGTCGCGGACTGCCCGGACTGCGGCTCAACCGTCCTGTCGGCCCCTCCCGGATCTTTCTCGGAAATTTCCCTTTAGCCTTCCCGCTGATAGAGTGGCGGACGCTTTCGGCGCGTCAATCAGGGCGGCCGGTGGCTCCGTGTGCTCGGGAGTTTGCACGGGGCTGCAAGCACATTCCGGAGGGGAGAACCCAATGCTCCTGGCCCAGATCATGATCCCCGCGGCAAGCGCCGCGGCGGTCCTGTTTGCGATCTGGCTTGCCTTTGACGTCCTCAAGCGGGACAAAGGCACCGCATCCATGCAGGAAATCGCGGGCACGATTCTCGAAGGCGCCAACGCCTTCCTGAACCGCCAGTACCGCACCATCGCCATCATGGCCGTCGTTACCTCCGTTGTGGTGGCGGCAATCGTTGGCATCTTCAAGGACTCCGTCGAAGTCGGTGTCCTGACTGGAGCAGCGTTCATCGTTGGCGCACTCGCCTCCGGTGTCTCTGGCTACATCGGGATGTCCATCGCAGTTCGAGCCAACGGTCGTACTGCCGCTGCTGCCAACAACAGCCTCGCCGACGCCATCAACTCAGCCCTTCGCGGCGGCGCCGTCAGCGGCTTCCTCGTGGTGGCGCTGAGCCTCATCGGCGTCTCAAGCATGTTCGCCATCTACAGCCGCGTGCTCGGCCATCCCATTGACGAAACGCCGTTCCTCATCGTTGGCTTCGGCTTCGGCGCCAGCTTCGTCGCCCTCTTCGCACAGCTCGGCGGCGGTATCTACACCAAGGCTGCCGACGTCGGCGCCGACCTCGTCGGCAAAGTCGAGGCCGGTATCCCCGAAGACGACCCGCGCAACGCGGCCGTCGTTGCAGACCTCGTGGGCGACAACGTCGGCGACTGCGCCGGCCGCGGCGCCGACCTCTTCGAATCCATGTCCGCCGAAAACATCGGCGCGATGATCCTCGGCGTCGCCATCTTCACCGCGACCAACCGCGTCGAGTGGATCATGTTCCCACTCGTCCTCCGCTCTTTCGGCGTCTTCGCCACCATCATCGGCATGCTCACCGTCCCGTTCTGGGCGAAGCGCATCAGCGACCCCATGGGCGCCCTCAACGGCGGCTACTGGACCATCACCGTCCTCAGCATTCTCGGCCTCGGCGTCTGCACCAAGGTCATGCTTGAAGACGTCTGGTACTGGTTCTTCTTCTGCGGCCTCATAGGCATCGCGACCGGTATCGCATTCGTCTACATCACCCAGTACTACACCGCCGGCGCCTGGCGGCCGGTGCAGGAGATCGCCCGCGCGAGCCGCACCGGTTCCGCGACGAACATGATCATCGGTACGGCAGTGGGCTTCGAAACCACCGCCGTCACCGCCGTCACCGTCGGCCTCGCGCTCGTCGCCTCGTTCGTCCTCGGAAGCCAGGCAGACCTCGATAACGTCAACAGCGTTTCTGTCGGCGTCTTCGGCACCGCCTGCGCCACTATGGGCATGCTCATGTCGGCCGCTTACGTGCTCGCCATGGATACCTTCGGGCCTATCACCGATAACGCCGGCGGCATCAACGAAATGGCGACGGACTCCAAGCCGGAAGCCCGCGAAATCACCGACAAGCTCGATGCCGTCGGCAACACCACCAAGGCCCTCACCAAGGGTTACGCGGTGGGCTCCGCCGCCCTCGCGGCGTTCCTGCTTTTCACCGCCTTCCTCGATGAGGTCAGGCTCGAATTCGGCAAGATCGCAGGCAAAGACCCGGAGCGTTACGCAGAGCTCGTCCAGGACCTTGGCATTATCTTCGATGGTGACGATGTCAAGGCCGCGGCGGCGAACGCCATCAAGGACCACGTCGAAAACCTTGAGGCCGTCCGCAGCGAAGTCAACGATGACGACAAGCTCAACGAAATCACCATCGACACGCTCGCCGTCGCCGACCAGCAGGAACGCGACGCAATTGTCGGCAAGAAGGTTGATGACGGAGACCTCACCGCTGATCAGGCGGCCGCACTCTCCGCCAGCCCAATCCCGCTTCCTCGCGTCATGCCAATCAACCTGGGCAAGGTCGAAGTGTTCGTCGGAGCACTCCTCGGCGTGATGCTGGCCTTCCTCTTCAGCTCCCTCGCCATCCGCGCGGTCGGCAAGACCGCCGGGTCGATCATCGAAGAGGTTCGCCGCCAGTTCCGGGAAAGCCCCGGCATCATGACCGGCGAGGTCCGCCCGGACTACACCCGCGCGGTCGACATCACAACGTCTGCTGCGCTCCGTGAGATGGTGATGCCCGGCATTCTCGCCGTCGGCCTGCCCATCGCCACGGGCGTCATCTTCCGCTACGCCTTTGGCGGAGACGGTAACGAAGGCTGGCTCGCCGTCGCCGGAATGCTGATGGTCGGCACCATCGGTGGCGTCCTTCTCGCGACCTACCTGAACAACGCGGGTGGCGCCTGGGACAACGCCAAGAAGTTCATCGAGTCCGGTGGCCTGAAAGACGAGAACGGCAACGTCCTCGGCAAGGGTAGCGACACACACGCCGCCGCCGTCGTCGGCGACACCGTCGGTGACCCGTTCAAGGACACTGCTGGCCCGGCGCTCCACGTGCTCGTGAAGCTCCTCAGCACCATTACCCTCGTGCTTGCTCCGCTGTTCATCAGCTAGGGCCACACACCAGCCAACCAACTCGAAGGCCGGGAGCAATCCCGGCCTTCGTCTTTGTGCTGGGGTCCGTGGCCTGCCCTACGGGCGCAGGACTGGATTCGGGTTGATGAGCTCCGGCGGGCCGGGCATGTCGTCCTCGTACATGCCGTCCTTCGGTGTCTCTGTGCCGTACGTATCGTCGGCGTGTTCGCCCTTGTCCTGGCCGCCGCTCGCGCCGCCGCTGCCGTGCCCGCGCATTTGGTCCAGGATGTCCCCGCCGTTGCCGTCGAAGCCACCTCCGGTCCCGGTGCCGTCGTCGTAGGCTTGGCCGATATCGCTCGGGTTGTAGTGCGGGATGAGCCCATCGCCGTTGCCGCTCACGTATTTCCCGATGAAGTTGTCCCAAAACTCCTCCTCTGGCTTGGACATCTCGCCGGCGTACTTCCTGATCATCTCCTTGATCTTTTCCGGCGTCATGGGGCCATCGGACGAGGAAGGATCGTCCGGGTTTGGGTTGTCGTCGAAGGTGTAGGACCACTGTTCACCGTCGGCTTCGGTGCCCCAGGCGTAGAGTTTGCCGTTGTTGTCCTGCCAGATCTCGATGACACTCCCGTCTTCGTTGTGGTACTCGATGATGTGGGTGTCGGCGTGCGCCGGCTGGGCGCTTCCGGACGTGGCGAACATGACAGTGCCAACGAAGGTTGCGATCGCCGCGGAAACGATGCTCCGCGGAAGGCGCTGCAGCCGCCATGTTCGAAGTTGGAAGATTGCTGTGTGCATTGGATCTGCTCCCATTTGCGTGCTGGGAGTTAGACCCGCGAGTGCCGAGACTCTTACACAGGCCGTCTCCGGCCTCTTTCCTGAGACCGGAGTGCGAACCGGGGAGCGACCTGCAGCGCCCGGCCAACTTTCGCCAATCTCTGCCTACCCGGCCGCCCGCCGCAGCTCCGCGATGTTCTCTGCCACCGGCTTTGCCGGGTTGTAAACCGAACTCCCGCACACCACGACGTTCGCTCCCGCGCGGACGCACTGGGCGATATTCCCCGTCTTCACCCCGCCGTCGATCTCGATCTCAGCCGGAAAGCCGCCAGCATCGAGCAGCCTGCGGATGCGCGCCACCTTCTCGAGCTGAGCCGGGATCATCTGCTGGCCGCCCCAACCTGGGTTGATCGTCATTACCATCACCTGGTCCAGGTCCGGAAACGACTCTTCGATCGCCCCGATCGGCGTGCCGGGGTTGATGCAGACGCCCGCGCGTTTGCCCATCCTCCGGATCGTATCGAGTGTCCGGTTGATGTGGGGCGAGACTTCGATGTGGACGTTGATGGTGTCCGCGGTCTCGGCGTACTGCTCGATGAGACGTTCCGGTTCTACGCACATCAGGTGAATGTCGAACGGCAACCGTGTGACCTTCCGGAGCGCATCGACCACCACCGCTCCGAACGTAATGTTCGGTACGAACCGGCCGTCCATCACGTCCAGGTGGAGCATGTCGGCCCCGCCGAGTTCGGCCGCCCGCACTTCCTCCGCGAGCCGGCCGAAGTCCGCGGTCAGGATCGAAGGAGCAATCTTCACCAACGCCATGCCACCTATTCTACGGGTTCGCGCGAGACCGTTATACTATCCCGAGTAGGCATCTGATCATTTATGGCAGTCCGCATCGTCACTGACTCAACCTGCGACCTACCTTCGGCCCTCGTCCAGGCCCACGGGATCACCGTCGTCCCGCTCACGGTCTTCTTCGGCGATGAAGCTCGCCTCGATGGTGTCGAAATCTCCGCGGGCGAATTCTACGATCGCCTTCGGGCATCATCCGAGCTCCCGAGAACCAGCCAGCCGTCCGTCGAACTCTTCCGCGAGACATACGAGCGAGTCGCGGCCGATGGCGACGAAATCGTCTCCATCCACCTCTCGTCGAAGCTCTCCGGGACGCTCAACGCTGCCTCTATCGCGCGCGAAGAAGTCGCCCCCCTGATCCACGTCGACCTCATCGATTCGTACCAGGTGAGCCTTGGGCTCGGACTGATCGTCCTCGAAGCAGCCCGCGCGGCGCAGTCAGGGGCGTCGCTGTCGGAAGTCGTCGCCACGGCGCGCCGTGCCATGGATCGCGTCTCCGTCCACGTCTACGTCGATACCCTCGAATACCTCCAGAAGGGCGGCCGCATCGGCAGGGCCAGGTCGTTTCTCGGCTCCGTCTTGAGCATCAAGCCCATCCTCAAGGTCGAAGACGGAGAAGTAGCGCCGTTCGAGCGCGTTCGGACGCACGCGAAGGCGCTCGCTCGCATGTACGAAATCGCCTCCTCCATGGCCCGTGCCCGCGAGATGTTCGTTGCCTATTCAGGGAACGAGGATGAGGCGCGCGACATGATCCAACAGCTGCGCCCGAGGCTTCCTCATACCGACCTCATCCTCGGCGAGATCGGGCCAGTTGTGGGCGTCTACGCCGGCCCTGGCGCCATCGGCATTGCGGCGCTGGAGCGAGAATGACGGCGGTCGCCGGCGCCGACACCCTCCGCCTGCGCCGTGTCTTCGAACTTGAGCGGGACCGTGGCTGCGACAACAAAGCAGTGATGGGCGGTCTCGACCGTATGCTCATCCAGATGGCCGAAGACGGCCTGATGACCACCGCCAGCCCGCTTGGCATCCGCTTCAAAGCCCTCCCTCGGGCCGGCTATCGTTCCCTTCCGGAAGACGAACGCCGGTCGTGGGTTGAGGCGACGATAGCCGCGTTGTCCACGTCACCGAGCTTCGCGCCCCCCGCCCGCCCGTCTGCGCCAGGTCGAGCGCAAACCGCCCGCCGGGCGACGGCACCCCGGGGGCGCGGGACAGGGCGACCAGTGTCGCAGCCCGGCGAAGAAGCCGGCGACGGCCGCGTCGCCCTCTCTGTGGCCGCGGGCTCTCTCCGCCTTGACTCTCCCCTGACACGCCTCCCCGGCGTCGGGAAGGCCGCCGCCGAACGCTTCGAACGGCTCGGCGTCACCACCGCCGCTGACGCCGTCTTCCTCTTCCCGCGCCGCTTCAACGACTTCACCGATGTCCGCAAGATCCGTGACCTTCGCCCCGGCTCGCAACCCCAAACCGTCGTCGGCACGGTGTTTTCGGTGAGCGAGGTCCGCTTCGGGCGGCGGGCGAGGGGGGCGCAGGCAGTCATCACCGATGGCTCGGGGCTCCTCAAAGCCATGTGGTGGAACATGCCCTATGTCGTCCGAGGGCTCCCTGAGGGAGCGCAAGTGGTCCTCTCCGGCCGTGTCCGCGAGTACCGGGGCCGTCTTCAATTGGAGAATCCCGAGTACGAGGTCTTCGACGAAGACACGATGTCGGCGGGGCGCATGGTCCCGGTCTATCCGGCAACGAGCGGTCTCGGCCAGCGGACGATCCGCAGGGCGGTGAAGGCCGCCGTCGAGGCCCTCGCTGCCGACGTCAACGACCCCATCCCCGATCGCGCGAGGGAGGCGGCGAAACTCCCGCCCATCGCTGATGCCATCCGCGCCTACCACTACCCGGAGAGCGAACCCGCCGCCGAGATCGCCCGCCGCCGCCTTGCACTCGGGGAATTCGTGGCCGTCCAGGCCGCGGTCCTCATGCGCCGCGCGGAATGGCAGGAGGACAACGACGCCCCCCGCCTTTCGCTCGAAGCCGAGAACGACGGCTTCTTGCAGTCCCTGCCGTTCGGGCTCACGCGGGCCCAGCAGCGCTGCATCGAGGAAATCGATTCCGACCTTCGCGGCCCCCACCCGATGTTGCGGCTCCTCCAGGGCGACGTCGGCTCGGGGAAGACGGTTGTCGCTTTCGCTTCGATGCTGGCAGCCGTCCGTTCGGGATTCCAGGCCGCCCTCATGGCACCAACCGAGATCCTCGCCGAACAACACTACCGCTCGTTTTCGCGCCTCCTCGGCGGAGACGAAGTCACCCCACTTGCAGGGGTCTTTGTCCCTCCCTGGCTCGGGAGGCCGCTCCGCGTCCTGTTGCTGACCGGGTCACTCACCGCGGCGCAGAAGCAACAGGTCCGCGGCGATGCGGCTCACGGTGGAGCGGACATCGTCATCGGGACCCACGCACTCCTCGAAGACGGCATGGAAATGCCACGCCTTGGCCTGGCCGTCGTCGATGAGCAGCACCGGTTCGGTGTCCTGCAGCGGGCCAAACTTCGCCAGAAGGGCCTCAATCCCCACCTCCTCGTGATGACCGCCACGCCGATTCCCCGCACTCTCGCTCTTACCGTATACGGTGACCTCGAAGTCTCGACCATCGATGAGATGCCGCCAGGGCGGAAGCCGATCAAGACGCGCTGGTATCAGCCCGGCGAGCGCGACGACGCCCATGCGTTTATCCGCAAACACCTCGATGCCGGCGAACAGGCGTACGTAATCTGTCCCCTCGTCGAGGAGTCTGAGACGCTCGATGTCCGCTCCGCGGAGGAAGAGTTCGAGCACCTGCGCAACGGCCCCCTGGCTGGATACTCCCTGGAACTGCTCCATGGCCGAATGCCGGGAAGGATGAAGGACGAAGTCATGGGCCGGTTCGGCCGCGGTGAGACGCAGGCACTCGTCTCGACGAGCGTGATCGAGGTCGGGATCGACGTCCCGAACGCTACCGTCATCGTCATCGAAGGCGCCGAACGCTTCGGCCTGAGCCAGCTCCACCAGTTCCGTGGCCGCGTCGGCCGCTCGGAGACCCAGAGCTACTGCCTTCTGTTCAGCAGTGAAGAAGACCCCGGCCCGGAGGCCCGCGAACGTCTCGAGGCCATGTGCCAGACCACCGACGGCTTCGAGCTTGCGGAGGTCGACCTGCGCATGCGCGGCGAGGGCGAGACATGGGGCCGCCTCCAGAGCGGCGCCAACACCATGCTCCGCGTCGCCCGTCTCACGGACCGCGAGATCTTGATCCAGGCACGCGAAATCGCCCGGTCAGTCCTCTCCCGTGACCCGCGCCTCCAGAAACCCGAAAACCACCCGCTTGCTGCCGCCGCGAAGCCGTTGCTCGAACGAGCGACCGAAGCAAATTGACCGGACTCCGATGCGCTGCCTCGCGCCATGCCCCACTCGGAGCCAGCGCGACCGGCCTGTAGACTCACCACCGATGGCGCGTGCAGCTCGTGGTTTCCGGTGCAGAGAATGCGGTTGGGCGACGCCAGCGTACGTTGGCCGCTGTGCCCAATGCCAGGCGTGGAACACCCTGGATCAGTTCACCGAAACACAGCGTTCTGGTCCCGCGCGCTCAGCCGGCGTTGTTGTTCCAGGCAGGACCGTCCGGCTCGCCGACGTCCCCGATGAGCCGGGCCGCAGGCTCTCCACCGAGATTCCAGAGTTTGACCGTGTTCTTGGCGGGGGGCTCGTGCCCGGCTCACTCGTCCTGGTCGGAGGCGATCCCGGTATCGGCAAGTCCACACTCATGCTCCAGGCCGCCGCCCGCCTTGCACAACGCGGCACCGTTGTCGCCTATGTGTGCGGCGAGGAGTCACCCCGCCAGGTGCGATTGCGCGCGACCCGCCTGGGAGTCGGCGAAGCTCCCGTAACACTCATACCTGAGTCGAGCCTGGACGCCGCCCTCGCGGCCGCCGAAGGCGCCGGCGCTTCGGTCGTCATAATCGATTCGATCCAGTCGGTGTACGTCGAAGGGCTCGACACCCGCAGCGGCGGCCCGGCCCAGCTCTCCGAAGCCGGCGCCCGCCTCGTTGCTTTCTCCAAGACCAACGAGATAACCACCATCGTCACGGGCCACGTCACCAAGAGCGGCGAAATCGCCGGGCCTCGCCTCCTCGAACATCTCGTTGACGCCGTCCTCTACTTCGAGAACGCCGAAGGAGGTTCCGTTCGTGTCCTTCGCGCGATCAAGAACCGTTTCGGCGCGACCGATGAGGTCGGTGTCTTCGAGATGACGGGCGAGGGCCTCCAGAGTGTCGAAAACCCGAGCTCAGCGCTGCTCGAAAGCCACGACGCTGATGCCTCCGGTTGCGCGGTGACCGCCGTTATCGAGGGTTCCCGCCCGCTCGCGCTCGAAGTCCAGGCGTTGGCAGTCCCGACCAACCTCGCTTCGCCGCGGCGCATCGCCTCGGGTCTGGAGACTTCGCGCCTCCACCTTCTCCTTGCTGTGCTCGCGCGCCGGGGCGGAGTCAACACCGGTGCGATGGATGTCGTCGCCAGTGTGTCCGGCGGGATGCGCCTCCGCGACACCGGAGCCGACCTTGCGATCCTCGCCGCCCTGGCATCGGCCGCCTCGGACCAGCCCCTTCCCCGCGCGACAGCCTGCCTCGGCGAAGTGGCCCTCTCCGGCGCAGTCCGGCCGGTCCACCAGTCGCAACGCCGCCTCGCCGAACTTTCGCGCGTCGGCTTCAAACGCTGTCTCGTCCCGAACGGCACCCCCGCCGTGGACGGCATAGTGCTCATCCCGGTGCGGAACGTGCGCGATGCGCTCCAGTCGCTTCATCGGTAGCCCGTCTTTCCCGAGACGATCAGTAAGTCGCCTACAATCCACGCATGCGCCCGATCACCCGCCGAGCTTTCCTCGCTTCGTCGGCCGCCGTCGCGTTCGCTGCCTGCACTCCCGGCGGTTCGGGATCGGGCTCGAAACAGGTCGTCGTCGCACCGCAGCTGGCGGCCGAGGGAAACGAACCCCCGGTGCCCACGCCTGCGTCGACTTTGATACCGGCTCCGTCGCCCACACCTCTCCCTCGGGGGTCGGAGGAACGCGTCCTGCTCGCGGGCACCCCTTCCGAAACGCGCCTCTCGATACGCCACAGCGGCGCACGCGGGCCCGCGACGATGGTTCTCGGCGGCGTCCACGGCAACGAGCCCGGCGGTTGGCTCGCCGCCGACGAAGTCGCCTCCTGGGAGCCGGCGGCGGGCAGTCTCATTGTCCTTCCTCGCGCCAACATCCAGGCGCTCAACGCGTTCGTCCGGACGTTCGATGAAATCGCCGACCTGAACCGGATGTATCCCGGGGACCCCGACAGCGTCTTTCTCATGGAACGGCTGGCGTTCGAGATTCTCCAGACGTGCAGGGAATTCGGAGTCGAGCTCCTCCTCGACATGCACGAGTCCTGGGCGTTCTACGCGGAGTACCCACCCAACAGCGGTACTGGCGCCCTCGGCCAGACCATCACCGCCGGACCCGGACCACAGCAGGACAGCTTTGGTCAGCGCATCGCCTCGATCGCCAACCCCCAGGTGGCGCAACGCGAACAGTTCATCGTTCGGGAAGGCACGCAATTCGGGCGTCCCACGGCAACCGCGCCGTCTGGCCAGCCGCAAAGCCTGCGCGGCCGCAGTTCTCTCTCGGCCGGCGGGCACGTCCCCGGGCTCACGCCGATCCTCGTGGAGATGGGCCAGACCGACCAGCCGCTCGATCGTCGGGTCGAACTCCACCTCATCACCGCTCGCGCCGTGCTGCAACTACAGGGGCAGATCTGAACTCACGCCCGGCCGTTGATGTACTCCGTCATCTGGCGGATGGAGTCCTCCTGGTTCATCGTCACCCATCGCATCAGGTCGCCGCTGGAAACCATCCCAACGACTTCACCCGCGTCCAGCACCGGAAGGTGGCGGAACCGGCGCTCGGTCATGATCCCCATCGCCTCGTCGATCCGGGACTCCGGCCCGATAGTCACCAACTGGCGGGTCATTACTTCCGCCACCCGGATGAGTGCCGGGTCCCTGTCGGCATCGACGATCCGGCGAAGCACGTCGCGCTCAGTGAAGATCCCCGCGGGCTTGTGCCCATCCATCACCAGCAGCGCACCAACGCCCTTCTCATTCATCTCGCGGACCGCTTCCGCGACGGTCGCCGCTTTCCCCACGGTGTAGACGTGCCTCCCCTTTTCGGCGAGGACGCTACTCACCAGTCCGAACATCGCAACACCTCCGAATAGGGCTCATCCCAGTATAGGAAGCTGTCAAGGGAGGCCGCGGCGCTGGCGTTTGGCGGCTGCCGGGGAGTGCGAATGTTCGGATCCGCGAGATACAGTCGGCGTGGTCCGCCTGCCTGCCCTCGGCGAGTGTTCTAGGCCCGCCGGATCTTCTTGTTGTCCCAGGTCACCATTTTCGCGGGCGTGAAAACCACCCAACGCCAGTGCCTGCCACGGGCCGAGGACTCGTTCTTGCGGGGCTCCGCAGCCTCCCCGTGGCCACCGGCGTACTTCTTGCCCATCTGCCAGCGGACTTCTTCCATGCCGGGCTCGGCGGCCTCGGCCTCGGGGTCTTCGAGCACCTTCGCCTGTCCCTGGAACATTGCTCCCTGGAGCTCGGGGAACCGTTCGTTCTTGTCCACGAGCACCGTGCACGTCGTGTTCCGCCTCAGGTTCACGACCTTCTGCCCCCGGCAGTAAAAGAAGATCTTGCCTTCGGCCCAGCCGAACCAGAGCGGCGTTACGTTGATCCGCGTGCCGGGCCCGATTGTTGCGACCCGCATGTTCCACGAGGTCAACATGAGGTCGTCGAGTTCGTCTTTGGTTAGTGACAGTTCTTGCGGAATCGGCATGCGAGTGTGGCTCCTCGAATTGAGTGTGTCGGGATGATACGATGAACGGCGTTACACCCGGGCGGGTGTGGTTCAATGGCAGAATGCGACCTTCCCAAGGTTGAGACGAGGGTTCGATTCCCTTCGCCCGCTCCAAGTTTCCCCCACCTAGCTCATCGCTCGCGTATACGTGGCCAGGTCGAAGTAATCCCGCCACACACGGATCTTGCCGCCATCCATCTCGAAGACGCCCACGCACGGCAAGTCCACATGTTTTCCCCCCGCATCGGTCCGGTCGATCCGCTCGGCGAAGACCACGTTGCCCGCCGCCGCGACGTTCAACACTTCCCAGTCCGTCTTCTGCCAGCTCCCCAGGAATCGCTCGATCGTTCCCCGCACGGCCGGAGCCCCGACGGCGGGAGGCCCGGGCATGTTGTGGTACGTCGGTTCCGCGCTGAAGTACGTCATCATCCGGTCGGTATCGAGCGCGGACCACGCCGCACAGAACTGCCGGATCACCGCGACATTGTCGGTTGCCATCGGGATGTCTCCTGGAACAGGCTGCCCGGATTCTAGCGGTATCCGCCTGCGGGCGGGGCAACCAAGCAAGAAGCCCGCTGATGGCCAGATCAGCGGGCTTTCGTTTCCCAACCAGGTTGGCAGGGGAGAGACTGAGTCAGGCCACCGCCGGCTGTGAATGACGGTTGGCGCTCCGCACCGTCGCCGGGGTGACGACCGGGCCGTTCGCGCGCGCCCCGGCAAGGTCGCGTTGTGCTCGGCGCAGGAAGTCCCGCACCTCAAGTTCACCCTCATACCCTGAGAGTGAGACCACCGGGAACACCTGGTTCGCGTATTCGTGTGGAATCGCCGAGCCCAGCGCCGGCAAGAGGTTGTCCGCCTTCTCCGCTGCCGTCTGGTCCCGGTCATCGGCAATAATCGCCGCGAAAATCGGCCCCTGGAGATGGGCGACGAAGTCGCCTTCGCCGACGGCATGCCGCAGCGCTCGCGAGGCTGTCGGAAGGAAGCGGTCTTCGCTCGTCTTCACCCGCTCGTACCCACCGAAGTCCGTCAACACCAATGAGAAGCCTCGCCCGTTCCGCACCGAGCGCATCATCTGGCGCCGAAGCTCGAAGACGAAGTGACGGCTGTTCGGCAGGCCGGTTTCCTCGTCCTCGTAAATCCGCCCGCGCATCCGGTCGAGGGCACGATGGAATCGGCGGCCCTGTTCGGACTGCTCGTACCAGAACTGCGCGTGGATTCCCGCGAACAGCAGCGTCGAGAGACCGATCACCAGCACGTTCCCGCGCCCGCCAGTGGTTATGACCGTCTGTGCCTCCACCGCGAAGATCACGAGCCACAGCCCGAGACTGACCGGTCGCATCAGCCGGAGCAAAAGCGACGACTCCACCGAACCGAGTTCGGTCTGCTCGGTCGAAGGAAACAGGAAGGCGTTAAGCACTGGCGGCCTATTCATGCGACGGTCCTCTGGCGTTCTACATTGAAGGTCGAACGTCTCGGCTCCGGCGGACAGTGGCAATTTGTAAACCGCGCGTAATCTCTTCCTCGTGCGGGGCGATGGTTCGCGCTTAGCGCCGCTTCGGTGGCAACGTCGCGATGTAGTCGGCGATCGCCTGGGCTGCCACTCGGCCATCGGCGAGGGCTGTCACCACAAGGTCGGCGCCGTTCACGTTGTCCCCACCGGCGAACACTCCCGGCCGGCTCGTGCGCATCGTCCTGTCGACCTCGATCAGCGCCTTGCGGTCCGATCGAAGGCCAGATGTGGTCTGCGGTACCAGCGGGTCGGCCCCGTACCCAATCGCGATGGCAACGGCATCCGCCGGGATGAGGAACTCACTCCCCTTCACCGGGATCGGCCGCCGCCGCCCAGATTCGTCCGGCTCGCCCAGTTCCATCCGCTGGCACTCCACCGACACCACCTTCCCGCTCTCATCTCCAATGATCCGCGTTGGGAGCGTCAGCATCTCGAAGTTGACGCCCTCCTCACGGGCGTTCTTGCGCTCTTCTCCGCGGCCGAGCATCTCCGCCTCGGTACGCCGATAGACGCAACTCACGTTCTTCGCGCCAAGGCGGATCGCCGTCCGGACACAGTCCATCGAGGTGTCTCCGCCTCCGATGACCACCACGTTCTCGAGCGACGGCAACGCCTCGCGGTACATGTCGGGGAGTTGTTCCGGTGCGAGGTTGCCCCGGACCAGGAACTCGGTGGCGCTGTAGACACCCTTCAGGTTCTCGCCCTGGATCTCCATCTGGTTGCCAACGCCCGCACCAGTGCCGACGAAAACGGCGTCGAATTCGCCGCCGAGCATCGAGTCGATCGTTACGTCCTTGCCCACGTAGGTGTTGCACACGAACTTCACGCCCATCGCTTCGAGGTGGGCGATGTACTCATCGACGATGTTCTTGCGCATCTTGAAGTTCGGAATGCCATACACGAGTACCCCGCCTGGCTCCGGCCAGAACTCGTACACCGTCACACCATGGCCCATGTCCGCCAGTTGTTCGGCTACCGCCAGCCCCGCCGGCCCCGAGCCGACAACCGCCACGTTTCTTCCGGTGGGCTCCGGAAGGTAGCGAGGCATCGGGTAGCCCCCGAGCGACTGGCGCTGGTAGTCGGTGCAGAACGCCTCGAGCTTTCCGATCGTTACCGGTGGCTCCTTCCTCCCGTCCTTACGGATGGCGAAGCCGACGACGCATGCGCCTTCGCAAAGCTTCTCCTGCGGGCACAGGCGTCCGCACATCTCCGGCAAGTTGCTCGTCTCGCGGAACTTATTCGCCGCTCCCGCGATGTCCCCCAGTTCCAGCAGCGCGAACGCCCCCGGGATGTCGTTCGAGACCGGGCACGCCTCCTGGCAGGGCGCCGAGGGGCACTGGATGCACCGGGATGCTTCGATCCGGGCCGCGTTTAGGTCGAACCCGATGTAGGTCTCATCGAAGTTCTTCTTGCGTGCTTCCGCATCCTGCTTCGGTACCGGCTGGACGCTGATCGCGAGTCGGCGAGCTACTTCATGTGTCATAGGGCAAATCATCAGCGGCCACCCGTTTCCGGCTGGCCCTGTGTCGTCGTCCTTGTCGGAAAGTACTGGGATCGTATCCGAGCATCCGGGGATGTCAACGAAACCCTGTTCGGGCCCACAATACCCTGCTTCTACCGGAGGATCGCAATGCCCAGGCTCGCCCCCATCGACTTCGAGAACCTCACTCCCGAACAAACCACCGTGGCCGATGCCATCCGCAACGGCCCGCGCGGCGGACTGCGCGGACCGTTCGAAGCGTGGCTTCGCTCCCCCGGCTTCGCCGACCCGGCCCAGCGGGTAGGCGCCTACTGCCGCTACGGCTCCAGCATCCCGTCCGACCTCAACGAGATGGCCATCCTCATGACCGGCAAGTACTGGAAGGCCCAGTTCGAGTTCTGGGCCCATGCCCGCCTTGCCCTGCAGGCGGGCCTCGATCCCGCCATCGTCGAGGCCGTCCGCACCGGCGCCGAGCCGCCGTTCAAGCGAGAGATGGAGCGAGTCGTCTTCGACTTCGTGTCCGAATACCTGGCCACCCACCGGGTCTCCGACACGAACTACCGTCGCGCGGTCGAGACCTTCGGGGAAAACGGCGTCGTCGACATCATCGGCGTCGTCGGCTATTACGGCCTCGTCTCCATGACGCTCAACGTCTTCGAAGTCGAACTGCCGCCCGGCGAAACCAACCCGCTCGAATAGCGCTACTCAGCGTCCCCCCGGGACTCCTGGAATTCGCGGTCCGCGCGCTTGCCCCGGTACACCCGCATATCGATCGCGCGGGACGCCTCTGGGACGAGCTTGAAGAGCAATCGCGGTTCCGTCTGCATGTTTGCGAAGAACTTCTCGACCGCTTCAGCGTTCGCAGGCTCGCCCCGCCCGACGTACTTGGTGGCCAGCTCTTTCGAGATGGGCCAGATGTCGAACGTGTCCTTGTGATACGCCGTCACGCGTCCATCGAACTCGACGTGGCCCGTCATCGGCGGTCCCGATTCGATGCACAGCGATGCCCGCGGGTCGTTCAGGAGCTGTTTGCACCAGACACGGTTGTACGTCCCGGTGATCCAGATCCCGTCGGGCTTCCAGAGCCACCACACGGGCACCGTGTAGGGCATGCCGTCCTTCCTCAGGGTGGCGATAACGCCCACATAAGGCTGTTCGAGGTACTCCTGGAGGACGTCAGGCTTCATCCGTGGCATTGGTTGATATCTCCGGGTCTGATTCGACCTGCTCCTGGCTCTCCGGCTCCGCCGGACGCGAACCTTCGCGGAAGCAGCTCATGTAGACCAGGTCATCGTAACGGCCATCGAGCCAGACGTGGCGCCGGAGCCGTCCCTCTTCTTCGAACCCGGCTGCCCGGAACGCCTTCGCCGCCCGCTCGTTACTGGCGATCGTCGTCAGCCACACCTTCTCCATGTTCAGCAGCCGGAACGCGTACCGGGCCAACAGGGCCACGGCGTCACGGCCGTACTTCCGGTTCTGGTAGTCTCCGTCGCCAATCGTGATGCCGAGCTCGCACGTCCGCGCCGCGTAGTCGAAGTGGTGCAGGATGCACTGCCCGACGAACTTCCCTCCCTGGACTTCGATCCCGAACCAGAGCAGATCACCGCGAGGCCGCTTCAGGTGTTCCTCGAACTGCGCCACAACGCGTTCGTACTCCATCGGCATCGGCGCCACATCGCTCGAAAGCAACAGCAGCTCGACGTCGTTCAGGAACTCGCTGTATCGCTCCAGGAAGTCCCGCCGCATCGGCTTCAGGATGACTTTCTCGCCTTTGAGCATGACCTCTCCCCAAACCGGTCTCTACCAGAGATTCGGCCGGCGAAGGCTCGAACTGAAATCCGGAAGACCGCGCCTGGGGGGGGGGGGGGGGGCGGCGGCCGATCGCCCTGATCGTCTTCAGTTGCGTTATCGCAACGTTGGGCCTGTGGCAGCTCGCCGTGGTCATGGGGCATGGGGCGCTTTGGGCCAATAATGGCTCTTGGCAGCCTGCTGGTGGTCGAGGCCAGTCCGGGGGGGGGGGGGGGGGGGGGGGGGGGGGGGGGGGGGGGGGGGGGGGGGGGGGGGGGGGGGGGGGGGGGGGGGGGGGGGGGGGGGGGGGGGGGGGGGGGGGGGGGGGGGGGGGGGGGGGGGGGGGGGGGGGGGGGGGGGGGGGGGGGGGGGGGGGGGGGGGGGGGGGGGGGGGGGGGGGGGGGGGGGGGGGGGGGGGGGGGGGGGGGGGGGGGGGGGGGGGGAGGGCGTGGCGTGGTGCTGGGCCTGCGCCCCGCCGTCTTCGGAACTGTTCTCTGTTTCCATGTGATTCCAGTTCACGGACCGCCACGGCATCGCCGGGAGAGCGCATTTCACGGGCTTGAGCGTGCCCGTAATCGTCCTCGATCCGCTGAACCCGCCCCGAAAAGACGCGACGGTCGCAGTAGCCACACCCGCCCGGGCCACACCCGTTGCACCCACAGTTGCGCCGACCACAAGGCCGACCGTAACGCCGTCGCCAGCTCCGACGGCGACACTCTCGCCTACGGCCGTCGCCCCGCCGGTAGGAAACTCACCGTGACGCGTCAGCCGCGGTACCACTGAGTTCGTATCGCGGTGGCTCTTTCCACTCCGCTGAAGGCGGGTTCTCCTGCATCCGGATCTCGTTCCGCCGCTTTTCCGTTTCGAACTTCTTCGCCTGTTTGATCACCAGGTCCCGCTGCCTGACGTGTTCCACATCCCGTTCGCGTGCTGCTGCCGGTCGGGCTCGGCGCGGCTTGCCTTCGTACACCTTGATTCTTCCGTCGTCAGCCAACTGCTTCAGGTGAGAGCGCACGTTGCTATCGGCGGCGCGCCGGAGCTGCTTGTGAATGTCCGGATAGAGCTGGAGCATGATGTCCCAGCTGCTGACGGCCCCGCCGCCTTCGAGAACCTTCAGGATCTGGTTCTCGCGCATGTTCCGGTGGTTCACGTACATCTGCAGCCGTTCGCGCGGGTCATGCACGATCTTCCCATGGCCCGGGCAGATAACCTTCAGGTTCGGCAGCGCCAGCAGCCGCTCAAGCGACTTCCGGTAGCTCGCCAGCTCCCAGACCGTCGTCGTCGAGCTGCCGAGCAGCGTATCGCCGGTGAACAGCACGCCTTCTTCTTCGATGTAGTAGCAAAGCGAATCGACGCTGTGCCCCGGCGTCGCCATCACCTGCACGCGCACGCCGCCGTCCAGTTCGATCACGTCGCCATCTTTGAGCGTGTCCACCTTCGCCGGGATGCGCCCCTTCAGCAGGGCACGTCCGTTCGCAGGGATCGAAATGTCCGCTTTCAGGAACTCCTTCGCCCACTTCAGGTTTCCCGAATGGTCCGAATGGTGATGCGTGATCGTCGCGACCCCGATCTCCTCTTTTTCCACCGCCGCCAGGTAGCCCCGGAGGAACCACTGGTACCGGTCAATCGCCTCGCCGGAGTCGATCGTCAGGGATTGCTGCCCCTTCGCCCCCACCAGGTAGATGCAGGTGAAATCGGGATGCATCGGGTTCTCATCGGGCACCAAAGCCGCCCGCACGGACTCAGAAATCTGCATGGCGCGATTGTCGCGGGATGCGTGGAGGTTGTCGAACGGAGTGCTCTCCAGCAACACCCGGCCCGGCCGCCGAACGTGCACCGCCGCCGGGCCGAGTCATAGGGGGATTCCCCATTCACTCCCAGCATAGGTTGCCGACTTTCATGACAATACTTCCGGAGGGATCGGCGCGGTCGAAGTGGTGGAAGGGGACAGGGGCAGATGAGGGACATCCACGGGCTCATGCAGCTGGCGTTCGGACTTGCCCACGAAGTCTCGGAGGCGTCGCTCGATCTCGAGAGAGCTCCTGGTCTCTGCGGCCGGGGGGTCCACGCCCGCCTCATCGCTGACAGCGGCGTTTCCGCACTCGCCCATGTCGCATCGGCGTCGGCGGATCTCTCCGAAGGTGGCTTCAATGGCCGTTTGCGCGCGACGAGTTCGCTCCGGGGAGCACGGGAAGAACTCAAGCAACTCCGGGACCGCGTCCACACTGTCGCGACCGCCAACTACATCAGCGAAACGGCCGCTTCGGAGCTAACCAGCCGCATCGACGAGCTCGCTACCCTGATCATGGCGCTCTCGGTCGAGGTCCGCGGCGGCCGAAGCGCCGCATAGCCACGCAGCTGGCGACCGGGCTCCTTGGTATCTCCGGCCACACTGGTTCGAACCAACCCCGAAACAAAAAGGGTCCCGCCGCTCCTCGTCTCTCTTTTCTCTTTCCTCTTTCGCCTTTCCTCTCGAAAACCTGGCGCCCTCGGCAGGATTCGAACCTGCGGCCAGACGCTTAGAAGGCGCCTGCTCTATCCCCTGAGCTACGAGGGCGTGCCTCGATTCTACCGCCCATTCCTGCTGGCATTCCTTCGGCCGCGCTGTCCGGTTCCCCGTTTCCTGTTCCCCGCTACGCTTAGTGCATGGCAGCTCAGCTCATCGATGGCAACCAGATCGCGGCCGATATCAAGGCCGATGTCTCCCGGCGGGTTTCCGCCCTCAAGGCCCGCGGCATTTCCCCCGGACTCGCAGCCATCATCGTCGGCGACAACGCCGCTTCGATTAGCTACGTCTCCGGAAAGGCCGCCGACTGCGCCGAAGTCGGCATCTTCTCCGAGACGCTCCGTCTACCGGAGTCGTCGACTCACGACGAAGTGCTCGCACTCATCGCACGCCTCAATGCCGATAACCGCTTCCACGCCATCCTCCCACAGCTCCCCATGCCAAGGCAGATCGACGAAAGGGAAGTCATCGACGCGATGCTCGCCCGCAAGGACGCCGATGGTCTCCATCCGGTGAACCTTGGCCGCCTCCTCCGCGGAGAGCTCGATGGCGCTATCCCCTGCACGCCGAACGGAGTCCTTGAGTTGCTCCGGCGGACCGGCATCGACCCCGCCGGCAAGCACGTCGTCGTCGTCGGCCGGAGCACGCTCGTTGGCCGGCCGCTCGCGGTGCTTCTGAGCAACAAGGCGAATGGCGCCAACGCGACCGTTACGATCTGCCACACCGGCACCCCGGACATCGCCCGCTTCACGCGCGACGCCGAGATTGTGGTCCTCGCCGCCGGCCACGTGAACACGCTTACGGCGGACATGTGCAAACCGGGAGTCGTCATCATCGATGTCGGTGTCAACCGCGTCGATGCGCCCTCCCGCCCCAGCGGCTACCGCCTCGTCGGCGATGCGGCTATGGACGTGCGCGAAGTCGCTTCGTGGGTCACGCCCTATACCGGTGGAGTCGGACCGATGACCCGCGCGATGCTCCTGGTGAACACGGTCCGCGCCGCAGAGAAGGTCGCCGGTTAGTCCGGGTCGAGCCGTCCAAGGTCAGGCCGTTGATCCGGCTCAAAGTGCCGGTGATTGCGCGTGACCAGCGGGGGCCTCGTGCCACATCGCGACGCCCGCGATAATCAGGTCCCGGGCGTCGATTCGTTCGCCTGCGCTCGGGTCCCGGTCGATTCGCGCGGCCTCCAACGCCGACGGACGTCGTGCGGAACCACGGCAACGGGTCAGCTATCAATCCCGCGACCCGCTGTTCGTCATCCCCCGTCAGCGCGCCGCAAGACAAGTTCGAAAACCTTGACGGCTGTCGATAACGCAACCCTCGCTGACGAACGCGGGACAAGGAAACCACCCTTCGCACGCCCCGCAAGGCGTCGATCAGGACATCCGAGTCTATGATTCGTTCCGCCATTGCGTCCTCGAACGTTCGATGGCTTCGCGACCTCTGCTGCGCGGTTTCCTCGTCACATACGCCACTCAGGGCTTGAGCGCTCGACGCCCGTTCTTCTCGAGATTGCTTGCGGCGGCATCCCCAGGTGCCGCTTCAGAGTCTCGTCGATGAGCACCGAGAACCCCCGCTCGCCCCGTTCGGCTGCCATCTTCTTGAGCTTCACGAGCTTGGCTTCGTCGATCTCGATCGTCGTCCTCATGTCTTCATGATGCATGCATGCACATGCATGTCAATGCGCAAATGCGCGTTCGCTCGGCCCGTGCCACCATCTCCCTATGAACGAACTCCTTCTTCGCGCACGCGAACTCTCTCAGCGCATCTCTGACCTCCAGGTGCGACTTTGACCTCGCCAACGATGAAGCACGCGTAGCCGAACTCGAAGACCGGTCCTCCGAGCCCGGTTTCTGGGACGACGCCGAAGCCGCCCGCACCCTCATGCAAGAGTTGTCGGTGGCCCGCGAACGGGTCGAGACGTGGCGGTCGCTCGAACGCAGAGTCCGTGATGCGGGCGACCTGCTCGAACTCGGCGAGGCCGAGGGTGATGAGTCCGTCGCCGAATCCGCCGGCGCCGACCTCGATGCCGCCGAGCGGGATCTCGTGGCGCTCGAGTTCCAGCTCCAACTCTCCGGCCCCTACGACTCCCGCAATGCCATCCTCGCGGTACACGCCGGCGCCGGGGGCACCGACTCCCAGGACTGGGCCGACATGCTCCTGCGCATGTACCTGCGCTGGGCAGAGCGCAAGGGTTACTCCACCGACCTCCTTGATATGACCGAGGGCGAAGAAGCAGGCATCAAGAGCGCAACCCTCGAGATCAAGGGCAAGTACGCCTTCGGCTACCTCCAGAGCGAACGCGGTGTCCACCGCCTTGTCCGCCTCTCCCCGTTCAACTCGGCGAGTGCCCGCCAGACGAGCTTCGCCAAGGTCGAAGTCATGCCCGAGGTCGAAGAGGTCGGTGAGATCCAGATCCCCGAAGATGACATCCGCATCGATGTCTACCGCTCCAGCGGCGCCGGCGGCCAGAACGTCCAGAAGAACTCGACGGCCGTCCGTATCACCCACATCCCGACCGGCATCGTCGTCACCTGCCAGAACGAACGCTCCCAGGGCCGCAACCGGGATAGCGCCATGAAGGTTCTCGAAGCGCGCCTCCTCGAACGAGAGGTGAACCGCCTCGAAGAGGAAAAGGCGCGGTTAAAGGGGCAACACGTCGATGTCAGCTTCGGTTCGCAGATCCGTAACTACGTCCTGCATCCCTATAAGATGGTCAAGGACGTCCGCACCGACTTCGAGACCAGCGACACGACGGCCGTGCTCGATGGCGAGATCGACGGATTCATCGCGGCGTACCTCAAGTCACGCGTAGGCGAGGAGTCGTAATGCCCCGCGTCGCCCTCACCTTCTTCGCGGCGCTGGTCGCCAGCCTCTCCCTCATGGCCGCTCCTTCAACCGCCTCTGCCGAAACCGTCATCGAGTCCTCCGCACTCGTCAACGGCTACCCTGCAACGCTGACGTTCAAGGTCACCGCCAGGGCCGATTCGGATATCACTGATGTCACGCTCAACTACGCTATCAAGGGGCGGGGCACGAGCGCCCTCGACAAGCCAAAGAACCTCACCCCGGCCCGGAATCTCAGCACCGAAGTCGTGATCCAGGTCAACTCATCGAGCAACTACATCCCTGTTGGCTCCGACTTCACCTATCACTGGGAGATCACCACTGCCGACGGCGGCACGTACCGAGGGCCTGACCTGGAGTTCTTCTTCCTGCCCCCCGGCAAGGACTGGAAGAACGTCTCCAACGAGTTCATGACGGTCTACTACCACGGCGACCGTGAGAACATCGCCAGCGCCTACCTCAAGGCCGGTGTGGAGACGTACGAGCGCATCGGTAAGCAGCTCTACAACATCACGCTCAAACAGATCCCCGTGAAAGTGATCATGTTCGCCGACGAGTCCGAAAGTGACCTTGCCCGCCCCGGCAGTGGAAGCACCTATGATTCGGCTGTGACCACCTGTGGCACCAAGGTGGAGATAGACATCATCCTTCTCATCCCCGTTACGTGCGGAACCCCCGACCGAACAGACACGCTCCGCCACGAATTCGCGCATACGCTGAATGAAACGGCCGGGGAAGGTGTGCCCGGAGAGCGAGGTCTGGGGAAACTCCCTTCGTGGATGGACGAAGGAGCAGCGGTTTACGCGCAGTCTGTGCCCGGAGAGTTCGAATCAGATTTTGCGAGCGCCGTTCGCTCAGGGCGTCTCATACCGTTTAGTCAGATGGCTGTCCCGACTTCCAACCCGAACCAGGTTGGCGTCTTCTACGGCCAGAGCTGGGCGATGGTCTCCTACCTCATAAACAAGGGCGGGCCGGAGGCCTATTCTCGGCTGATGGCGACCATCAAGGCCGGGAAACGCTATGACCAGGCCATCTCCGAGGTCTACGGATTCGCCGACCTGAATGCCTTCGAGAGCGCTTTCAAGAGCGCAGTTGGAGCGCCGCAGCAGACTTCGCCCACGGTCCGGCCGACGACTGCGGCGACGCCAACTCCCCGCGCGCAGGCGTCCGCGACGGCCACCCGGACATCCGCGGCCGCCGCCTCCCCTGGGGCCGGCGACGATGACAGCGTCGGGCGAGGGACGATCGTCATCGGCGGCATCGCCGTCCTCTTTTTGCTCGCAGCCGTCTTTGCGCTCCTCATCTCCCTGATGATGGCGAACAACCGCAAGTCATCCGCCGGAAACTCCCGGGGCAGTCCACCGCCCGAGTCCCGCTGATCGGCGTCTCCGGCGACACCGCGCTGACGCCTGGCCCCGCGCCCCCGGTCCTACTCCCGCATCCCGTTCCGCAGCATCCAGAAACGTTGGAGCGCGGTGAAGTTCGCCAGCACCGCGAGAAGCCCAATGACCACCGTAAGGCCGTTGAAGAAGAGGCCGATGGTCAGCATCGCGACGCGCTCCTGGCGGCGGAAGAGGCCGTCGCGCATCGACATCCCCGCGACTTCTGCCCGGGCTCGCATGTAGCTCACAGCAATGCTCCCGAAGATCGCCCCGTAGGCGGACGCCGCCTGGACCTGTTCGCCCCGTTCCGTGAAGTACCAGCCGCACGCCGCCAACACGATTGCTTCGCTCGCACGGTCGAGCACGGCATCGAAGACCGCCCCGAAGGGACTCGCCAGGCCGGTGGCCCGCGCGACGGCGCCGTCTACCATGTCGAGTGCCGAGAAGAAGAGGAAAACGATCCCGGCGAACAGCAGCTCTCCGTTCGCGATCAGCCACGCCGCGGCAAGGTTGCCCCCGAATCCAAAGAGTGAGATCGCATTCGGTGTGATGCCCAGCCCACCCACCGTCCGCCCGATGGTGTCCTGGACGCCCTTGGGCAACCGCGTAGGCAGCACGTTCACAGGCAAGCTCGGGGACCTCCCATCCGCGGCGATCGCGGACGCGATCGGTATCCGTATCGTTTCATATCCGGCGCCTCAACATCTTCCGCGGGGTCGCGCTGTAGCCCCAGGCGAGCCCTGCTGCCAGTCGCGCGAAGCCGATCTCTCGCATGCTGGGGTAGACCGACATCCGGGCGGTCGTTTGTCCGCTCCGCATGGCATCGCGCACTGCGTCCGCGCTGCTTCCCTCGAATTCGGTCCAACCGGTCGCGATGTGGCCGAGGTGGTGTGCATCCGAACTTCCGATGGCCGGAAGTCGCCAGACCTCGTTGTTGAGGCGGACCGCCCGCTCACGCGTCCGAAGCGCCGCTGGGCTCGGACTCGCCAGCTCGATCGCATCAAACCGGGGGCCGTCCTGTCGCGCCAGGCGGTTGAGCGTCCGGCTGCTAATCGAACGTGTCAGCCAGCTCAGCGGGTGGGGCGCGACGGCGAGTCCGCCCTGGTTGTGGATCATCTCGATCGTTGATTCTACCCGCCGGAAACTCGCCGGAGTCGTCTCCAGGAAGAGCCCGATCACGTGCCCCTGCATCGTTGTGACTTCGGCACCCACGATCACGTCGAAGCGGTAGCCGCGCTTCGCCGCGAGCTCCCTTGCCCGCAGCCCACCCCCCGCATCTTCGTGGTCGGTGATAGCGACGACATCGAGGTCCGTCCGGTGCTCGACGTACTCCAGCACCTGGGAGACGCTCGCCATCCCGTCGCTCACTCGAGTGTGGATGTGCAGGTCCGCCTTACCCACAGGTGTGCACCTTCCAGAAGTCCTCGGTGAACGCCCACTGCGAAGGCTCCCGGGTGAGATGCTCCTCCAGGAGCGCCGCGAACCGGCGGACGGCCGCGGCGATGTCGGCATCTTCGTCCTCTGTCGACGCAACCTTGAACGGTTGCTCCACGAACACCCGGAAGCGGTCGTGCTTTATGCGTGTGCTAAAGATGGGGAATACCCGGGCATCGGTCTTTCGAGCAATTTCCCACGGTCCCGTCGGCAACCGGACGCTGCGCCCGGCGAGTGCGGTGCAGAGTCCATTCCCCTGGATGTCGCGATCGCCCATGAACCCCGCAAGCCCGCCTTCATGCAAGGTCTCGATGCAGGCCCGGATGCCGGCGAAGGTCGTCTCATGGAACTCGCCCCCCGCGGACGACCGCAGACGGCGCAGGTACCGCGACCACGCCGGCGGCTGTTGCGCTTCGACCAGTGCGACGAAGGGCCGACCCCGGTAGGTGAGCGCTTGGATGGCCATCTCGGCGTTACCTGTGTGCGCGCTGACGATGACGATCGGACCTGGATGATCGAGTTCTGCGAGCCGGTCACTCCTTACGAGCTCCAGGTGTCCCGCCTCGATTCCCTGCATGTCGCGCGATGGGAGTGTGCAGAGGTCGACGTAATACTGCGCGATGTTCCGGAAGACACCCAGGGCAGCGCGCCGTGCGGCGAGCCTATCTCCACCCGTGAACGCCAGCATGTTGCGGATGACGTTTCGGCGGGCCCGCGGCTGCAGGTGAAACGAAAGCCAACCGGCAAGCCACGCGAACCGGTAGAACGCCCCGGGGAACCTTGCGACGAGCGGCTGGTTTGCCCGCAACACCCAGAGTCGAATGCTCACCGTACGACCGCCCGGGCCGGTTTCGCCCACATCGGCCGGAACATGTACCACTGGTCCGGGTGCTGTCGGATGATCCTTTCATGCGCCTGCATGATTGCTTGCGTCAGTGCCTTCGTGTCCCCGTCGCGGTCGCCCGTGGAGACCGCTTCGATGTCGAAGTCGCAGATGGCCGTGACGTCGGGCTTTCCGGGCGAGGTACGCACGAAGGCCGTCGGCACCACCTTCGCACCGGTCCGTAAGGCCAGTCGTGCCGGCCCGGCGGGGACTTCGACCTCTTCGCCGAAGAACGTCACTCTCACGCCGCCCTCCGCGACAGGACGGTCGATGAGTAGCGCCAGGACGCCGTTCTGCGTCAGCGCCCGCAGGAGCGATGGTCCAGCTTTCTCCATCCTCACGAGGTTCATTCCCGCCCGCTCCCTCGCTCCTGCGATGAGCGCATCGAGCCTCGGATCGGCAAATGTCTCGACCACCACTGTCAGGGGGTATCCCCGCGCTGCGGTCGCGCCGGCGCCAAGGTCCCAGTTGCCGAAGTGCATGCAGGCGATGACCGCCCCTTGCCCGCGTTCGAGGATCGCGTCCAGCGCTTCGAACTCTCGTCCGCCCGTGACAGCGCCCACCATCGCCTCAGGAGAGAGGCCAGGGAACCGCACGAAATCGGCGAGGTACTTGCAGTAGTTCACCATCGAACGGCGAGCGACGGCGTGCCGTGTCTTGCGCGGTGTCCCTCGGAGGACATGCGCGAAGTTCTCGTGCATCGCCCTTCGTCCCCGTGGCCAGCAGTAATAGCCAATGTTCCCGGCTGCCGCTGCGACGGCATACCCCGCGCGCGGAGGCATGTGCTCCAACGTCGCCGACACGACGCGCCATGCCCTGTATTGGAACGTGCCACCGAACCCGCGACCCACAGGCGGAATCTTAGCCGCGGTCCGCCTTGTGGTATGTTCTCGGCCATGGCACGGGCGGACACTTGGGGAACCCGGACCACCGAGTACGCACTCCGGCCGGTCCTCGCTCTGCTCATCGCTGCAGTCGGAACCTGGCTGATTCCGGACAAGAGCTCGGTGGGACTTGTCCTCGCCGTCAGTCTCCCGCTCGTTGTGGTGTCTGGTGGCGTCGCTGGACTGCGCTTCGCCTGGCTCGCAGTCCCAGCAGGGCTGATCGCGAGCGTCCTGGCCTATCGGGCGACGGATTGCGCCGGTTGCGGCGGAGGCGGCGAAGAAGTCGTCAGCCCGCTGGGATGGACCCTGCTCGTCGTGGCCGTGGCCGGCGGGATCGCCAGCTCGGGACCGTTGCTCGCCCGGTGGTTGTTTCCGGCCCGCAGCTGCCTCCGCCCTGTTCCGGTTCTTGGTGGCGTGGTTCTCTTTGGCGCCGCCTTCGGTGTGCTCGCAGCCATCAGGCAGAGCGAGAACGCCACCGTACGAGGAGAAGTCGTCTACGAAGCGCACGGCATCCGCTACCAGTCCGGGCGGCCGTACGACGGAGCCGGATCGTCCATCGATCAGGCCGCCCGCGAAAGCCTCCGGGGCGAGCCGCCGGTCTGGGTCGGTCTACGAGCCGGTCCGTTCGAGCTCTCCTCCATCCAGTGGGCCCCGGACATGGTGCTCCTGGTCTATGGCGCCTGCGGCCCGGCCCCGTGCTCCCCGCCGGTGACACTCACGATGAAATGGCATTGCGGCGCCCCACCGGAGGTCACAAACGCCCTCTCGCCGCCCGTCACACGCGACGGTGTCGTGTTTGTGGATGAGCCTATCGGGGCCTCGGCGCCGGGTGCGAAGAACGTGGTCTGGACTGGTCGGCTCCAGGTGACCATCTACGCGCTCCCCGGCTTCTTCGAAGCTGGCCAAATCGCCGGCACGCTGCGCCGCCTCGACGGCCGGCCGCTTGTCGCCGCCGAGCCGTACTGCTGAGGTGCGATAGAATCTCCCGAATGGACCTCAAGGCCACGACGTACGCCGTTGAGAACCGCATCGCGACGATCACCCTGAACCGTCCCCACCGCCTGAACGCGTGGACGGGCCGGATGCACACCGAATACCGGTGGTGCCTTGAACAGGCAGAACTCGACGATGACGTCCGCGTTGTCATCGTCACCGGCGCGGGGCGCGGTTTCTGCGCCGGCGCGGATTCGCAGGCCCTCGAGGGCCATATCGAAAAAGGTGGCTATGACTCCGGCATCCACGAGCCTGTCGCTAACCCGGGATACGGTGTGCGACCGGAGTTCGATACGAACTTCGCATTCCACTTCGGGCTCACCAAGCCGGTGATCGCGGCAATCAACGGCCCCGCCGCCGGCGTTGGGCTCGTCCTCGCATGCTTCGCGGATGTCCGCTTCGCTGCCTCCGGGGTCAAACTCACGACCGCTCACGGCCGTCTCGGCCTTCCCGCCGAATTTGGCCTGTCGTGGCTGCTCCCGCGCCTGATAGGGCTTGCCCGTGCCCAGGAGTTGCTCCTCTCCAGCCGCGTCTTCCTGAGCGACGAGGCTGCCGAGATGGGCCTGGTCCACAGGTGCCTTCCGCCCGAGGACCTCATGCCGGCAGTCTGTGCCTACGCTTCGGGTCTCGCCGCCCGGATCGCTCCGTCCTCACTTCGTGTCACTCGCCAACAGGTCTACACCGACCTCCATCGTGACGTCGGTTCTTCCGTCGCAGAGAGCGAGATGCTCCTCAACCAGCTCATGCGTGGCAACGACTACAAGGAGGGCGTCAGGGCCCTCCTTGAGAAGCGTGAACCCGAGTTCTAGCTAGGCTGGCTAAGGGCGCAGCGCGATCTTCAGCACGCCGCCTTCGCGCTTTCGGAACAGGTCGTAGCCTGCCGGCGTGTCGCTGATCTTCATCGAATGCGTCAGCAGGGGCGTCAGGTCCACCGTTCCGCCGGCAATCAATGCCATCAGCCGCTCCAGCCGGTTTGTCCCCACCGGGCAAAGGGTCGTGACCAGCTTCCTGTGGATGAACGTCCCGCCGGTCGCCATTGTCAGTTCCGGGAACGCCCCGTAAACCCCGACACTGCTGACGGTGCCGCCGATGCGTACGGACGCGCAGGCATTCGCGAACGTCGCCTGGTGGCCCAGGGCTTCCACCGCGATGTCAACGCCCCGGTTGCCCGTCATCTGCTGGATCTTCGCGACCGCGTCCGCCGGGTCAAGCACGATGTCGGCTCCGAACCGCTTCGACATGGCCACTCGCTCCGGGATGGATTCGACGGCGATGATCCTTCCGGCGCCAAGCGCCCTCGCCCCGGCGGTCGCGCACAGTCCCACCGGGCCTTGAGCGAAAATCGCGACCGTGTCGCCCGTCCGGATCCCCGCCCGTTCGATGGCAGCGAAACCAGTCGACATGATGTCGGTGACGAAAAGCACCTGCTCGTCGGAGAGCGAGTCGGGCACCTTGGCCAGTCCGGCCTGCGCCCCGTTCACCAGGAAATACTCGCCCTGCGCCCCAAATAGGAGGTTGCCCGGCGCGTTGAAGGTCTCGCAGACGCTGTGGTCCCCCTCCTGGCAGCGCTTGCACATGCCGCAACATGCGAGGCAGCCCGACGCCACCCGGTCACCCGCTTTGAAGTTCGTGACACCGGCGCCGACGGCTTCGACCACACCGATCGCCTCGTGGCCCATCGGCACTCCCGCGGGTATCGGCATCTCGTCGACGAGGTGCATATCGCTGCCGCAGATGGTGCTGAGAGTCGTGCGGATGAGCGCCTGGCCCGGCCCCGGCTGGTCCGGATAGGGGATCTGGGTCATCGCGACGGAATGCTGGCCGGTCTTCACACAGGTATTCGAAATGGGCACGGAAAACTCCTACCGGAGGTGATTCGGCAGGAGGGACTCTACCGCTCGGTAAGTGACCGCACAATCACCCCGGAATGCGGGCCATCGAGACTACTGCGTGAGTCGGGCCGCCAGCGGCAGTCGCCGGTCCCGGCCGAATGCCCGCGGCGTGATCTTTACGCCCAGGGGCGCCTGTCGCCGCTTGTACTCGTTCCGGTCGATCATCCTCACGGTTCGCTGGACGATTTCGGCATCGAAGCCCATGGCCACGATTTCGCTGACGGTGCGGTCGTCCTCCACATACGCCTCGATGATTGGGTCGAGGATCTCGTAAGGTGGCAATGTGTCCTGGTCCAACTGGTTGGGCTTCAACTCCGCACTCGGCGGCTTCGTGATGGTGCTGACGGGGATCACCGGCCTCGTCTCCTGCTCGTTTCGCCAGCGCGCGAGCGCATAAACGAGCGTCTTCGGCACGTCCTTGATAACCCCGTAGCCACCGGCCATATCTCCGTAGAGCGTGGCGTAACCGCAGGCCATTTCACTCTTGTTTCCAGTAGTCAGCACAATCGACGACGAGAACTTGTTGGAAAGCGTCATCATCACGTTGGCACGTTGGCGAGACTGGAGATTCTCTTCCGCCGTGCCGGGCGCGGTTCCTTCGAAAGCGTCAGCCATCATTTCAAGCATCGCGGCATGCGCGGGCTCGATCGGGATCGTCAGGTAGCCGATCCCAAGGTTGGCGGCGAGCTCGTTGGCGTCGGTCATCGAATGGTCGCTCGAGTAACGGCTCGGCATCGAGACGCCAATCACGTTCTCCGGCCCAAGAGCATCGACCGCGATCGCCGCAACCAGCGCGGAGTCGATGCCGCCCGAAAGCCCGATGAGCACTTGCTTGAAGCCGGTCTTCGCCAGGTAGTCGCGCGTGCCCAGGACCAGCGCCTGCCAGACTTCGGCATGGTCGTCGAGCAAGGGAGCCTGTTCCCCGGTCACCGGTTGCCGCTCGGGCAGCCGGAAGCGGCCGTGCGGGTCGGGAATGTGTCGTTGCTCGACGTCGATCAGTCGTTCCCGGTCTCGAAGCTCGACGCGCCGGCGCGGGTCATGCAGCCGGCGCTGGGCGACCGCATCGAGGTCGACCTCCAGGACCAGCAGCGCTTCCTCGAATTGAGGGGCCCGCGCAAGGAGCTGGCCGCCCGCATCGCATGCGATCGACGCGCCATCGAACACCAGCTCGTCCTGTCCCCCGGCTGCATTCAGATACGCCACCGCGATGAGGTTATCGGCCGCCCGCGTCGAGATCATCCGCTCCCGGGCGAGCGCCTTCCCCCGATGGTACGGCGAGGCATTGATGTTGATGCAGAGCTCCGCCCCGCCCAGCGCCATCGCATCGAGCGGCGAGCCGGGATACCAGATGTCCTCGCAAATGCTTACGCCGAAGACCAGGTCGCCCACCCGGTAGATCGGCACTCGGTCGCCGGCCGCGAAGTACCGCTCCTCATCGAAGACGCCGTAGTTCGGGAGACGCTGCTTGTGGTAGGTGTCGTGCCACTCACCATCGATGAAGACCGCCGCAGCGTTGTACGCATCGCCGTTGTGCCAGTCGACAAAGCCCACCACCGCGATCAGCCCCGCCGTCTCCGTCGCAAGGCCCGCAACCGCTTCCCGTGAGGCTTCGCAGAAAGCCCGTCGCAACACCAGGTCCTCGGGCGGATAGCCGGTGATTGCCAGCTCCGGGAACGCGACGATCGTGCAGCCTTCACGTCGTGCTTTTGCCAGTTCGCCGCTGATCCGGCCGCGATTCCCCGTCAGGTCACCCACGGTGGTGTTGATTTGCGCAAGTCCCAGGCGGACAGTCCTCATTACGCGTCCCTCTCCCGCGAGTATAGCCCGGTGCCACGCGGGTGGCCGTGCGCACCGCTAAGGGTTTCCCGTAGGCAGGATCCCCGATTTCGCCGCGCTCCCGCCAGTGGGATTCTGGTTCCGGTGGCGCTTTGAGGTAGGGAGATGTCTCGAAGCATGGAACTCGTCAGTCATTCACCGTGTCCGCTTTGCGGGCGGGTGACCCGGGCGCACTCGCGACTCGTGGTCGCCGACATGGAATCCGGCGGTCTCCGGGCGAATAGCTACGCGACAGTGATCTGTCGTGACTGCGCCTTCGCCATGGTTGTCCGCAGCGAAGCCGCGTCCCTCAGGCAGGCCGTGTGAGGTAACCTCAGCGCAGCCGCCCACCGCATCGAGAAGGGCCCCGGAGAAGTCGAGACTCCGGGGCTTTTCGTCGCCTCGCCGCCGTTGACACAGGCGCTACGCTGAAACTGCCGCTCAATGTTTGGGCGCCAGGGGACTCCGTATGGGTGAAAAAGAAACCGCTGCCGGCGTGATGTCCGAGGATGCCGACCAGGCTGCCAATCCCGCAGCACGCGCCACCACCGTCAAGGGGTCGAAGTCCAACACATCCGAGCGAGCCACCACCGTCAAGTCGAGTAAATCGAACACTTCCGACTGAGTCGACCGGACCTTGCCTGTCATTCCGCATCCCTGGCGTCGTCCTTTGAGAAACGGAAATGCCCGGCTGCTAACCGGGCATGTGCGGATGAGTAGATCTTAGTTCTGTTCTACCCGGCGAGGGCGTCGACATCCGGACCGAGCATCGACTGCGCTTCCTCGACGCTTTCCAGCCGCACGATTCCCTTGCGGATCGCGTAGCGGATCAGGTCGGTGCGGTTGCGGGCGTGGAGCTTCGCCATGATGTGCGCTTTGTGTGCCTCTACCGTCTTCACGCTGATGTAGAGTTCGTTCGCGATTCCCTGGTTGGTGTAGCCCTCGGCGATCAGCTGGAGCACTTCGCGTTCGCGGCTGGTCAGTGCCTCAACGCCGTTTCGCTGATCCGTCCGCTTCGCCTGGTACAGCACCTCGGCGAGGTCGAAGCCTTCGCTCAGCGCGCTCGAAAAGTAACTGTTTCCCCGGTGCACCGTCTGGATGGCGAGCACGAGTTCGGAGACATCCGACTTCTTGATGATGTAACCCGAAGCCCCCGAGCGAATTGAGTCGAGCAACTGGTCTTCGTCAACGAAGCCGCTCAACATCACGACTCGCGTGCCCGGGCAAGAGCGCCGGATCTGGCGTGTCGCTTCCAGGCCATTCAGGCCGGGCATCACGACGTCCATGAGGACCACGTCTGGCTGCAGCTTTTCGACTGCCTGGACGGCCTCGCGGCCGTTCTCCACATCGGCGACGACTTCGAGTTCCGCATGGCTTTCGAGAAGCATCCGCAACGCCTGCCGGATGACCGCGTGGTCATCAACAAGGACGATCCGGATGACATTCGGACCTCGCGAGCCCTGCTGGGTGTTCGAAGCCGCGTGCCGGAGACCAACCGGCCGGCCGATGGTGCGAGTGGTATTCAAGGTGTGCTCCCTCAGTGAGTTCCCGTGGTCAGCGCCTCGAAATCCGCTCGCGATAGCGCCGCCTCCCCCGTCCTAAGAACTTCGATTCCGATTCCCTTAAGACTCCCTGAAGTCTAGGCACGGCATCCGGGGGGCGTATTGGGAAAAACCCGCATAAGGAATTGGCGTTTCCCGACGACTCGGCTGGGCCGTCCCGCAGGTCTACGTCGGCCTTCCGCCGACGGGTTCCGCCGCACGCTCGGCAGCGAAAACGCCAACAGCGGGGGCTCTTGCCCCCGCCACAGTGTGAAGCCTCCGGCCTTCGCGCCGGGGCCTCTCTTAGATGCTGAAGAAAGCCCGATCCGTGTGCCCCGCTTCGGAACACAGGTGAATCTCGGAACGCAGCGCCATCCACGACTGGGTGTTGGCCAGCCCTTCGGCCGCTGCCTCGTTCTCGTAAATTCCAATTCGGGCGATGTCGCCCGAGTCGTCATGCGGGCGAAGCAAGTAACTCTGGATGAATCCCGGCCGGCCCTCGGAAAGCGCGTCGAGCTTCCGCATGAGTTCTTCGAGCCGTGCTTCCTGGCCCCGCGTTGGCTTGGCGATCGTCAGTCGTATGTATGCCATGAGTTGGAGAACCCCCTGTGCCCCGGAATCATAGGGAACAACCTATCTCCGGGAAAAGCGAAGCCCCCGTAATCGGGGGCTCGTGTGATGCTTTTCGCTGTTTTCGACTCAGAGCCGAAGCTTGCCATGGGACGGTTGGCGGCGGCGCTGCCGCTGCGGCAGTGCCGCTTCCTCGGCCGCGAGGTCCACCGGCGGGCTCGTCAGCACTTCATGAACGTAGCCGCACATGATGCAACTACCGTACGTGCCGTGCCAGTCCCGCTCGACGATCATCGAGCCGCGGCACTTCGGGCATGACTTGGGGGGGGCTTCCTGCAAAGCTGGCATAGGGATCTCCTCCTCTAACGAGTCGTAAGTAGTAGTCGAGGGCAGAAAAAAAGACCTCGATGCGGGCGACCTGCTCGCCAGGCCTTCCGAGACTGCCTCCGGGGTTAGCTGACGGGCTCGGGCGGAAGGCGCCCTATTAGCTGCACAGCGGGAGCAGCTAAATTCGCCCCGAGGAACTGGGTCCCCCGTTGCGCCTTGTCGGCGCACTAGGCAGGTGTTTGCACTGTTTAACCGAGCGCTTTGTAAACGGCGGGAAAACCGCTTACAGCCGGAAGCTACCAATCTTCGGACAAGGGTGTCAACCCCTGATTGCGATTTTCGTCACAAATTTACCGCTTGGTTGACAGAATTCGAGCCGTTATTGGGGTTATCCCTGATCCGTCGTGAACACTTCGCCCACCCGACTTCGTGCCCCGTCGGCGGCCGCATCGGGCCGTTTCCGCCCCCAGTGCCAGATACAGGCCAGTGTGACTCCTGCCCCGGCCACGCCGGAAATATTCGCGACCGTGCCCACAAGGTCGCCCTTGGAGACAAAGTAGACGAGCCAGCAGCTCAACCCACCGAACATGATCAGCCAGGCGCTCAGCGAATAGCCCTGGACGTCTTTCGTCCGGAAGATCCGCAGGATGTTGGGGATCCAGAAAACCTGGGTCAGCACAACCGCCACCCAGCCAACGAGCTCAATCGACAACGAGTTGTCTCCTCCGCCCCAGCGTAGCTTTCCGATGAATAACGCGTTAGTACGGCGGGCCGGCCGGTCAGTCCTCCAGCTTAAGCTCCCCTTCCAGCAACCCCATCACGTGGATGTCGTGGTATTGCCCGAACTTGTAAAGCGCCTTCCGTTTCGTCACTTCGAGCTGGAAGCCGACCTTCTCGTACACGCGGATGGCGCGCTTGTTGTTTGCGTAGACATCCAGCTCAATGCGGTGCAGGTTCATTACCTCGAACCCGACTCGACAGAGCACGCGCATGGTGTCCGTCCCGTAGCCGCCATCCCAGTACGCTTTGTCGCCGATCGCGATGCCGAGTGTCGCTGACCGGTTCTCCGGGCTGGCGCCTTCAAGCCCGCAACCGCCGATCATGCGCCCTTCCAGCGTTTCGACGGCGAAGCTCGCGTTTCCGTACCGAACCTCCGACATCCTCTCTATGAACCCGCGCTCGGTCCGATGCGAGAGGGGATAGCGAAGGGCGAGATGTTCGGTCACCTCCGGGTCGTTGAACCATTCGTGCAGGAGCTGCTCATCCTCGGGTTCCCTGGCCCGAAGCCTGATCAGTCGTCCCTCGTACGGCGACTCGGCGTACGACGTGCTGGTGGGTTCGGCTTTTGCCTGGCTCATCGAAGCTCTCCTCGCAGGAGGCCCATATGGGCCAACTGGTGCCATCTATTGGCTTTCCACATCGCGTCCCGGGCGACGCCCTCGTGCTTGAAGCCGACCTTTTCGTACACGCGGATCGCGCGCGTGTTCCAATCGAACACACTGAGCTCGATTCGGTGGAGGTTCATCATCTCGAGCCCGAAGCGGCAGACTGTGCGCATCGTATCGGTGCCGTAGCCTCCGTCGAGGAATTCGTGCTCTCCGATGGCGATACCGAGTCCAGCGGTGCGGTTCTCGGGGAAGCCGGGGTGGAGGCCCACCCAGCCGATCGGCTTCTGGTCGTCCAGAGTCTCGACGACGAAACGCGCCTCCTGGGGACCGGGATCTCCCGAGGCGAGCCACTCGGATTCGAACTTTCGGCTCTGGACATAGCGGGCACCAAGGAACTTCGTCACCTGCCAGTCGTTGATCCAACGGTAGAAATGGTCGACGTCCGTCTCTTCCCGCGCGCGCAGGCGAATGAGTTCCCCCTGTAAGGGTTGCGGCATGGCTCCACTTCTCTCTCGGCTACAGAGAACCGGAAGAGGCCCGCCAGGTTCTGGCGGGCCTCGTGCCGGTTCAGCGGCCAGGTGGTTCTATGTTCGATCCGGGGCTCCGAAAATGCAGTTTGACACATGCATACCGATACCTTCGTCGTGCCCGAATCCTAAGCGAAGGACGCGGGGGATCACAACGCTTGTACCGGCAAGCGGCCCGGCCAGCCTTTGGTCTACGTCAATGCCGCCAGCAATTCCAGCGCCTTCACCGGGTGCGATTCGAAGTCGCGCGCTTCGATGTAGATGCCCCGGACGACGTGGTTTTTGTCGATCACTACCGTCGTCCGGTTCATCACTCCGGCAGCCTCGTTGTAAACGCCATACGCCTTGCCGGCCTCGTTCTTCGGAAAGTCGCTCACCAGGGGGAACTCCAGCCCAAGCTTCTCCTCGAACTCACCTGCTGCCGCGAAAGAATCGACTGAGATGCCCAGGACCTGGGCATTGGCCTCCACGAACCGGTCAGTGTGGGTCCGGAAGGCCGTCATCTCACTCGTTCAGCCACCGGTGAACGCGAGAGGGTAGAACGCGAGCACCAGGTGTTTCCCTGGGAACGAATCGAGAGTGACTTCTTCGCGCTTCTTGTTCCGAAGGGCGAATGCCGGGGCAGGTTGACCAACTTCTATCGTCATGTTCCAACCGTACCAGCTGCGAATTTCATGGCCCACTCACACCGCAGCGATGGCACCCCTGGTCCGACTGCTGACGCCGGGTGCCTGCGGCCCTATGATTCCCCCGTCCTGCCGGCAAGACGGCACGCCCATCGCGCGGCTGAGTGGAGGCACTATGCAGTTTGCGTTCCTCGTCATCTTCGGAGTCGGCCTGGCGCTCCTCGCTGTGACCTTCATCCTCGGCGAGATCTTCGATTTCGGTGACCACGGAGACCTCGGCGCCGATCCGAGTCCCCTGAGCTCGCGCGTGATCTTCGTCTTCGCCACCGCATTTGGCGGCTGCGGCTTCATCGGCACTGCGCTCGACTGGCCTGCCTGGGCTTCCGCCCTCCTCGCGGTCGGCGGGGGGCTCGGCGTCGCAGGCGGCACATTCTTCCTCATCGTCCTGCCCATTTCCCGCCAGCAGGGTTCGACCGACGTCCACGAAGCGGACTTCACAGGCCTCCAGGGGCAGGTCACTTCGGAAATACCCGAAGGTGGCCTCGGCCGCGTGACCGTCATCGCGCCCACCAGTAAGGCCCGGATCGGTCTGCCTGCCCGGTCCGCTGATGGCCAGCGGATCCCCTTCGGGGCAACGGTCCGAATCGAGATGGCGGGCCCAGGCCCGGCCGTCGTAACCCCAAGTTCGTCCCCTGCTACGGAAGCCCAGTAAGGAGCCCCTCGTGGTCGCAACCGCAATCCCCTTCGTCGTCGGAGGCATCGTCCTCGCTGTCATCCTGGTGGCCGCGCTCTTTGCGCGGTTCTACATCAAGGTCCCGCCAGACCAGGTCGCCGTCTTCACCGGCCGCGGCGGCTTTCGTGTCGTCCGCGGTGGCGCCAGCATCCGCGTCCCGATCATCGAACGCGTCGACTACATGACCCTCGCACCCTTCGAAACCACGCTTCCGATCAAGGGCGCATATTCGAAGGAAGGAGTCCAGGTTAACGTCGACGCAGTCGCTCTCGTCCGCTTTGATTCTGAAGACGCAGCCATCCGCACTGCTGCCGAGCGTTTCCTCAACGCCGACCGCGACCAGCTCCACGCCACCGTCCAGGAGATCCTCTCCGGCCACCTCCGCAGCATCTGCGCGAAGATGACCGTCGAGGAGATCAACAGTTCGCGCGAAGCCCTCGTCTCGGCTGTCACGAACGAAGCTGGCTCGGACTTCGCCGGGCTCGGCATGAACCTCGACGTCCTCACCATTCAGCACATCAGCGACGACAACGGCTACCTCGAGAGCCTCGGACGCAAGCGCGTCGCCGAAGTGAAGCGCGATGCTGAGATCGGCGAAGCCGAAGCCGCGCGCGACGCGATGATGCGCTCCGCGGAGGCCAAACGCGAAGGCCAGACGGCCCAGGCAATCGCCGATGCCTCGATCGCCGAGGCACAACGTGACCGGGACTTGCGCGTCGCCAAGGCGCAGGCCGACGTGGAGGCCGAACGGGCCCGCGCACAACAGGCGGGCCCACTTGCCGATGCGGAATCTCGCAAGCAAGTCACGCGAGCCGAGGTCGCCGTCGAAGAAGAGCGCGTCCGCTCGAACATCGCCGTCGAACAACAGGAAGTGCTTCGCCAGCAGCAGGCGCTCGAAGCCAGCATCATCAAGCCCGCCGAGGCCGAGCGCCACGCGGCCGTCCTGCGCGCCGAGGGTGAGCGGCTGGCGATGGTCGAACGTGCACAAGGCCAGGCCGATGCGCGCGCCCTCGCCGGCGAAGGCGAAATGAAACAGCGCATCTCGATTGCCGAAGCGCAACAAAAGGAAATCGAAGCCAAGGGCGAGGGCGAAGCCCGCGCCCGAACTCTGAACGCGGAAGCCCATCGCCTCGAACTCGAAGCCGATGGCGCCGGCCAGAAGGCCATCCTCCTCGGCGAAGCCGAAGGCAAGCGCCAGCTGGCTGAATCGCTTAACGCTTACAACCAGGCCGCACTTCAGCTCTCCGTCTACCCGGAGCTGATTGCCAGGCTTCCCGAGATCGCTGGCGCGCTTGCAGCGCCCTTCGCGTCCGTGGACCGCATCGTCATGATCGATGGCGGCGGCGCGAACGGCAGCGGTCCGCTTGGCAAGTACGGCAGCACCGTCCCGCTGCTCCTTGCCCAGGCTATTGAGACCCTGCGCGCCGTCGGTTTGGACCTCCCGGCTCTGTTCAGTCCCGAGAAGGCGCCGGCCCCGGGCGATGGCTCAAGCGCATCCGCCCTGGACAGTCTCGCCGCCGAGGTGGAGGCCTCCGCTCGGCCCCTCGATCCCCCGTCTGAACGGTCTGAAGCACCGGGCCTGTGACTGCGCCCCGGGCCTTCCTGATCGCCTGTGGCGAACCGGCTGTGAGTGCCGCGCTCGCCGCGTTCGAAGCGGCCCGGTTTTCTGGCCTGCCGGTCGAGCGCGTCTTGCTCCCCGGCGGCTGCTGGTGGCTCGCCGAGGCTGCCTCGGCAGGCCGTCTCAAGCGGATCATCGCCAGCCGTAGCGCCGCTCTCGATGGCGTCTCAGCGATGATTTCTGGTGATTCTGTCAGCGAGGTCGCGCTCCTTGGCCACCAGGACTGCCACTGGTATCACGACCGTGCTCCTGCCGCCGGTCCAGGTGAACTTGTCCGCCGCATCGGCCAGGACCTTTACATCGCCCGCGATGAGATCCTGCGCGTCGCTGGTCGCGCCCTGACGGTCACCGGCCACGTCCTCATCCGACGCGCGGGAGCCGAGTTCACGCCCCGGCAGTTGTTCCCCGAGTGAGGAGTCGAGCGCCGAACCGCGAGTCCCGGCGTCACATCCGGCTGAAAGCCCAGCCGTCCGGGACGACGGCCAGTCCGTCATACGGCTCGACGCCGTGGAACGGCCGCGGGTCGCTGTCGAATACCATCGGCAGCCAGAGCCGGTCGCCTTCCCACATGGGAAGTTCGCCGTTGAGGAGGCGCGCAATCGAGATCCAGTGGAGGTCGCCCTCCGGGTTGGAAGCCATCGGCGTCCCCTCCCACCCCTCGACCAGGAACACGAACCCGAACCAGCCTTCCCGCCGGTCGCCAAAACCCGGCCAGGAGAGCGTGCCGCGCAACCGTAGCGACGTGACCTCGATCCCGGCTTCCTCGCGGATTTCCCGGACCATGCAGGCGGCGAGGTCTTCGCCCGGTTCCATCTTGCCGCCGAGGCCGTTGTACTTCCCGTAAGCGTGGTCCTGCGGACGGGCGTTGCGATGCACCATGAGCACCGAAAGGCCGTCCCCGGACAGCACATACCCCAGGGTCGCCAGGATCGGCGCATACATCAGGACATCACCGGCAAAGGAGTCAGCTTCCCTTGAACTGCGGTTCGCGCTTCTCCACGAATGCGCGCGGGCCCTCCCGGGCATCCTCGGTAGACTGGGCGATGAACATCGCCATCTGTGCCATGTCCAGGTGCTCATCGAACGGGATATTCGCGGAGCGGTACACCAGTTTTTTCGAAAGCTGCACTGCGACCCCAGGCCCGTTTGCGATCTTCTTCGCGTACTCCGTCACCCGCGGCATCAGCTCTTCCGGTTCGTAAACGGCGAGCGCGTAGCCGATCTCCAACGCTTCCTGGGCGGTGATCATCTTCCCGGTCCAGATCATGTCCAGCGCGCGTTGCGTCCCGACGACGCGGGGCAAGGAGTACGTGCCGCCGTCGCCCGGGATGAGGCCCATGCGCACATAGGTCATTCCCACCCGCGCCGTCGTGCTCATGAACCGGATGTCCGCCATCGTCGCCATGTCCATTCCCGCGCCCGCGGCTGCCCCGTTGATTGCCGCGATGTATGGCTTCTCCAGCTGGATGAGCGCGCGAGGGATCGGGTGCACCCGGTCACGTAAGCTGTGCCGCCGGTCGGCTACCGAAGCCTGCGTCCGCAGCACCCCGCTGCCACCCGCTTCCGCTGCCACGTTCATCCCACTGCAGAACCCACGTCCCGCGCCCGTGATGATCACCGCCCCTACGCCGCGGTCCTGGTCGGCGCGACCGATCGCGTCCGCCCATTCGGTCAGCATGTGGTCGTCAAATGCGTTCAGGCGCTCTGGCTTGTTCAGCGTAATGGTCGCCACGCGGTCCGCGACGTCGTAGAGAATGGCTTCGTAGGTCAACGGGTCCAACCCCCGGGAGAAGTGTCCGCGCATTCTAGCCGCGTTGGCGCGAACACGGGGGCGTGCATCCTTCAGGCTCGCCGGGCGGTCTCCTGAGCCATTGCCGCACGGACGCGCTGCAGGCTCGGCGTCGGAGTGGGGTCAACCCCTCGCAGCAGGGCCAGGTAGCACGACAGGTGGTCGCCCCACGCTGTCGCCTCGAACTGGTCGGCCAGCCGCGAGATTCCGCGAGTTGGCAGCCCCGCCATCGCACCACCCAACGTGTCGAAGATCCCCGAAAGCAGCTCGAATCGCCGCTGGTTCCCCACGGACGCTTTCGGAGACGTGAACGCGAGCCCCACGGGGTGGGCTACCTGGCCCGTCTCCAGTCCAACGACAAAATTATGTGTCGCCTCCGGGACTTCTTCGAACACCGCGACTGCCTTCGCGTTCTCCGCGAACTGGTTCTTGGTCCTGCGCCCAACCGGGGCCAGGTGCTCCGCGGCCAGTACCACCAGGGGGTCGGCCTCAGCCAGCAACTCGGCCAGCTGCTTCGCAGGGTTCCGCTCCGCGGCGACTTTCCGGCCAACATGCCCACGGACGAGTTCCCGGTGAGCCTGCGCCACATCGGCGACATCCGGGTCGCATAGCGCGTTCAGGCCCAGCCGCTGGCCGATGCGCATTAGCGCCGCGAGCGTGTGCCCAAGGGCCGCCCGCGGTGGAGAAGCGTAGGCGATCCGGTGCCAGTGGATACCATCTGCTTCCGCTCGCCGCGCCAGTTCTCCTCCCGTGGAGATGGCCATGACCGACGCTCCGCGCATCCGCGCCTCGCGGTAGCACGACAGCGATTCCTCCGTGGCGCCCGAGTACGAGAGCGCTACGACGAGCGTCCGCGGTCCCGCGTAGGCGGGAAGCGAGTAACCCCGCACGACTTCGATCGGAATTGGGGCCTGTTTGTCCGAATGAGCGGCGAAGTAATCGCCAGCGGCCGCCGAGCCGCCCATCGCGGCGATCACGACGCTGTCATAGCTCGCCCCCGGCACGCCCAGCGAAAGCGATGCCAGCCATGCGCGCTCAAACTCCTCACCAAGCTTCTCGATGTGGCCGAACATGCCCGACGCATCGATCGCGTAGGCGCCGGGATCGTCCAGCCGTGTCATGCCAGTCCGGCAATCTGCCGGCCGGCATCGAGGACCGGACGCACGAGCGTGCTTGCAGTCACTTCGGTATAGATCCGCAACAGCGGTTCCGTCCCGGAGAGCCGGAAGAGGAGCCAGCCCTCGTCGATAAAGAATCGCCAGCCGTCTGTCCGGTCGGAGCTCCTTACCGGCCTCCCCGCGATTTCGCCCGGTCTCGCCGCATCAAGGTTCGCTTGAACCGCTCATTCGAGCCCGGTTCCAGTTCGATGTCGATCCGTTCGTAGTAGTGCGGCCCCGTAATCTGGAAGACGCGTTCAAGCAACTCCGAAGGCGGCTTTCCCGTCGCCGCCGCGTAGTCCAGGAGGTACAACCCGGCGAGGATGCCATCGCGTTCGGGCAGGTGCCCCCGGAATCCGTAACCGCCGCTCTCCTCGCCGCCGATCAGTGCATCCTTTTCCATCATCAGTGGCCCAATGTGCTTGAACCCGACCGGAGTCTCGTACAAGTCCACTCCGTAGTGCTTGGCAAGCAGCGCGACCATGTTCGTCGTCGTAACCGACTTTACGATGGGCCCGCGCAGTCCCCGCTCGCCGAGCATGTAGTTCACAAGCAGGGCGAACGCACGCAGTTGGTCGACGTAGTTCCCCTTCTCATCCACCAGCCCGACCCGGTCGGCATCCCCATCGTTCGCGATGCCGATGTCGTACCGCCCGCTCGCCATCAGGTGCATGAACTCGCCCAGGTTCGACTCGATTGGCTCGGGGGCGCGGATACCAGGGAACGCCGGGTTCCGCTCGCCGTGGATTTCCGTGACGGTGCTCTTTCCGCCCGCGAGGAGTTCTTCGAACAAGCCCGCCCCCGAACCGTACATCGGGTCGACCGCCACCCGCAGTCCGGCGGCTTTGATTCGCGGAATGTCGACCTTCTCTCCCAGGGTCGCGAGATACCCGGGTATCGGGTCGAATCGCTCGATGCTCTCAGCCGTCGACGGCGCGAGCTTCACGGCCCCAGGAGTCGCAAGTATCGCGGGAACGCGCCGCTCAATTTCGGCGACGAACTCTGGACTGGCACTACCGCCGTAGTGCGGCTTCACCTTGATACCGTTCCAGCGGAACGGGTTGTGCGAACTGGTAACGACGATGCCGCCGCACGCCTGCGTCTCAATAATCCGGTAGCTCAGTGCCGGTGTCGGCGCTGGCCGGTTGGCGAGTTGCACTCGAAAGCCGTTGCCTGCCAACACCCGGGCGACGGACAGGGCGAATTCATCGGAAAGGAACCTCGTGTCATAACCGACCACCATTGGCTGTCCCTTGCCATAGGTCGCAGCGAAGTGGTCGGCTGCCGCCTGCGCACATGCCATCACGTTCTCGAACGTGAAGGTCTCCGCAATGATCGCCCGCCAGCCGTCGGTGCCGAAGTGGACCGGGTTCTCAGTCATCGGCCTCAATCATACCGGCCGCCCGCTTCGACGCTCGTCCCCGGCGGGAGCACCACGCCCGCCCCGATTTGCGCCCCCCTCCCCGCGACCACCCCCTGCAAGACTGCTCCGGTCCCAACGAACACGTTGTCCGCGAGGATGGAGTCGATCACCTGTGCGCCCGCTGAGACGGTCACGTTCTCCCACAGGATGGAGTTCTGGACCGTCGTTCCCATCTGGAGCTGGGAACTCATCCCGATTGCCGACCCGGAGAGACTGCCCGTCGCCGAGAGCTTCACGCCGGGAGCGATCTCGTTCCGAGTGCCGAGCAGTTCTTTCGAGACCTGCAAGTAGCGGGCCGGCGTGCCGAGGTCGGCCCACGTTCCGGAAAATTGGTGGCCAAGCACCGTCCTTCGCCGGGCGACCAGCGATGGGAACAGCGTCTCCTCAACCCGGACTGCCCCGCTGGGGATCTCATCCACCAGTCCCGGTTCGAAAATCCAGACGCCCGCGTTAACCAGGTTGCTTGGTGCAGTCCCCGGTGGAGGTTTCTCCACGAATCCAGTGATGAGCCCCGTGCCATCGGTCACGGCAACGCCGAACTGGGAGGGGTCCGGCAGCGCTTTCAGCGCCATCGTGAGGTCCGCCTCCCGCTCGATGTGCGCTGCCAGGGCCGGGGCGAAATCGAAGTCCACGTATACGTCGCCGTTCAGGACCGCGAACCGGCCGGCGATCCCGGCAGTCTTCACCGCGTTTCGAATGGCTCCGCCGCTCTCCAGCCGTTCGCGCTCCAGTATCGGGATGATCTCGAGGCGGCCTCTCTGCCCGGCGGGGTAGGCCGTTGCGAGGTCTTCGTTCGCCTGCCCAAGCGCGAGCACCACGCGGTCGAATCCCGAACGCTCAAGCCACTCGAACAGGTACTCGATAGCGGGCCGGTTCAGTAGCGGCACCAGGCTCTTGTGGCGGTGACTCGTCAGTGGCCGAAGCCGGGTGCCCTGGCCACCGACAAGCAGAATCGCATCCACCAGGCGAGCTCTACCGGCCCGCGGTTTTCCGCAGGTCGGCCGCCCGCGACGTGTCTTCCCATGGCAGGTCCAGGTCGATCCTCCCGAAGTGCCCGTAGGCTGCAGTCTGCCGGTAAATTGGCCGCCGCAGGTCCAACTCCTGGATGATCGCGCCGGGGCGCAGGTCGAAGTGCTTCCGCACCGCTCGCAGGATCGCCGAATCGTCCACCACACCCGTGCCGAACGTCTCGATCCCGATGCTGGTCGGCTGCGCCACCCCGATCGCGTACGAAAGCATGAACTCGCAGCGTGTCGCCAACCCGGCCGCCACGATGTTCTTCGCTACCCAGCGCGCGGCATATGCGCCCGACCGGTCGACCTTGGTCGGGTCCTTTCCGCTGAACGCCCCTCCGCCGTGGCGCCCCACCCCGCCATAGGTGTCGACGATGATCTTCCGGCCCGTCAGGCCGGCGTCGCCACGCGGCCCCCCGATCACGAACCGCCCCGTCGGGTTCACGTGGATCTTCGTCTCAGCGTCCATCAGCTTCCCGGCGACCGGACGGATCACCTCCTTGACGATCTGCGTCTGGATCGTCTCGAGGTCGATGTCGTCCCGGTGCTGCGTCGAGATCACGACGGTGTCGACGCGGATAGGATTCCACTTCTCGTCGTACTCAACGGTCACCTGGGACTTGCCGTCCGGCCACAGCCACGTCAGTTTGCCGCTCTTGCGTACCTCGGCGAGGTGTTTGGTCAGCTTGTGGGCCAGCGAGATCGTCAGCGGCATGTATTCCGGAGTCTCAGTACAGGCGAAGCCCATCATCATGCCCTGGTCACCCGCACCGTTCTCGATTTCTTCGCCGCGGCTCACGCCCATTGCGATGTCGGGTGATTGTTCGCTGATCGCGACCATCACTCCGCACGTGTGACCGTCGAATCCCTTCTCCGAGGAGTCGTACCCGATGTCGAGCACCGCCTGCCGGACGATCTTGGAGATGTCGGCATACCCCTTCGTCGTGATCTCGCCCATCACCAGCACGAGTCCGTTCGTCGTGGCTGTCTCACAGGCCACGCGGGACATCCTGTCCTGTGCGAGGAGCGTATCGAGCACGGAATCCGAGATCTGGTCACACATCTTGTCGGGGTGGCCCTCGGTCACCGACTCCGAGGTCAGGAGCTTCCGTTCAGTCATCGCAGCCCATCCGTCGCGTTGAAATGGTAAGGGATACACCCTCGCGTTCCGGTAAGGGGTTTCTGTTCGCTCCCGAATGGGTGCGCCCCTCATCGTGAGGGGCGAGTCCTTCCCGTAGGACCCGCCTTTTGTTGCCCTTCCACGGAAGGACCGCGTCGTCTTGGCACCTTGGAGGCTTACCAGGTTGCCGGGCGCCGGTCGCCCTCTTAACGCACCCGCGATGGTAGCAGATACCCGGCGATTGCCGGTAGCACTACCGTTTCTTGCCCGAACGGTGCCCTGGTCTTCACCCTTCCGGCCGTAGAATGAACACCGGCGTCCGGACAAGCTGGGCCAGCGACATCGAAGACTTCTATAGCCCGATGGACGCGAGTAGGGCCACTTGTGACGATTATCACATTTTGCCGACAGCCCGGAGTCGACCCTTGTTCTACAATCAAAAGTAAAGAGCCGGGCAAGGAGCCTGGCCGATTGACCCACCAAGGAGGGGGAAATGTTCACGAAAATCAGGTCTTACAAATGGGTCCTGCTTGCCCCGGCGGCAGCATTCGCTTTGGCGTTCGCTGGCTGTGCCGGGGATGACGACGATGCCGATTCCGGCGACGGTGGCATCTCCGTCGCGACCATCGGCGGCGGCAGTGGCGACACCAGCCCCACCAAGCCCAGTGGCGGCGGCGATGCGCCGGCCAGCGAAACCATCACCGTCGTGATGACCGATAACAAGTTCACCCCCAGCGCGATCAAGGTGCCCGTCGGCAAGAAGATCACCTTCATCGCCAAGAACGAAGGTGCGGCCGTCCACGACATGAAGATCCTGTCCAAGGCCACCGAAGGCAAGGACTTCATGAGTGACGCCCTGGTGAACCCGGAAACGGAAAGCAAGTTCACCGCCACCTTCAACAAGAAGGGTACCGTCAAGTTCCAGTGCGACTACCACCTGCCGGACATGGTCGGCACGATCGAAGTCCAGTAACGGCCCCATTCCCGGCGCCCGGGCCATCGAGGCCGGGTGCCGGGTGAGTCAAGAACGCCGGCCGTGCCGGCACATGGAGAGGGAGTATCCGAATGCCTATCACACGAAGGGAACTGATCACCGGAGCGGCTGCGGGCGCGGGTGGCCTCGTCATCGGCGGCGTCACCGGCAGCCTCATCGGCGGCGGTGACGATGGCGGCGGCGGTGGCGGGGAAACCAGCCTCAGCGGCCAGGCCGCGAAGGTCGCCGAAGAGCGCAAGCTCAGCCCGGACGACGTAACCCGCGCCGTCAAGACGTTCATCCCACCGGGCGGCGAAGCCAAGGATGAGTTCTTCCTGATCTGCTCAGGTGGTCACTCGGGTCAGGTCATCGTCATGGGCGTGCCTTCCATGCGCACCCTCAAGGTCATCGGTGTGTTCGCGCCAGAGCCCTGGCAGGGTCACGCCACCGGCGCTGCCCACTCGAACGAGATCATCTCCAAGGGCACCGACGCCAAGTCCAAGCCAACTTCGGCGGCCGGTGGAAACCTCACCTGGGGCGACACCCACCACCCGGCCCTCAGCGAGACCAAGGGCGAGTACGACGGCCGCTGGGCGTACATCAACGACCGCGCCAACGGCCGTATCGCGATGATCGACCTCCGCGACTTCAAGGTGAAGCAGATCGTCGATGTCCCGAACCTCGATAGCTCGCACGGCGGCGTCTTCTGCACCCCCAACTCCGAGTACGTCCACATCTCGACCATGTCGCCGACGCTCCTCGACCCCACGAAGGCCGAAACGGCGCTCGCGAACTTCAAGGACGCTTTCCGCGGCTTCTCAACCTTCCTCAAGGTCGATGAGAAGACCGGGCGCATGGATCTCGCCAAGAGCTTCCAGATCGAGTTGCCTCCTTACACCCAGGACCTCGCCGATTCCGGCAAGCTCGTCAGCGATGGTTGGGTGTTCATCAACTCCTACAACTCCGAGATGGCCTTCGGCGGCAACAACGAGGGCGGAAAGCCGCTCGAAGTCGGCGCCTCCGCCAACGACTTCGACATGATGCACATCATCAACTGGAAGAAGGCCGAACAGGTCGTCGCCAGCAAGGCGAAGACGATTAACGGCATGCGCGTCATCCCGATGGATGTCGCGGTTTCCGAAGGCATCCTCCACCTGGCGCCGGAACCGAAGAGCCCTCACGGTGTCGACGTTGCCCCCAACGGCAACTACATCTCCGTCGGCGGTAAGCTCGACCCGCACGTCACCATCTACTCCATGGAGAAGATCAAGGCCGCGATCGAAAAGAAGGACTACGAGAAGGTCGACCAGTTCGGCGTCCCAGTCCTGAAGCTCGACTCCGTCGTCGCCGGCCGGGTCGAAGTCGGCCTGGGGCCGTTGCACACCCAGTACGACGCCGAGGGACATGGCTACATCAGCCTCTTCCTCGACAGCGCCGTCGCGAAGTTCTCCCTCGGCGAGCCCTACTTCTCCGGAGACAAGGCGTTCCAGCTCGTTGACAAGCTGCCCGTCCACTACAACATCGGCCACCTGTGCACGATGGAAGGTGACACGGTCTCGCCCAAAGGCAAGTACCTCATCGCCCTCAACAAGTGGTCCATCGACCGGTTCCCGGTCGTCGGCACGCTCAAGCCCCAGAACTTCCAGCTCGTTGACCTCACCGGCGAGAAAATGGAAATCCTGTCCGAGACCTCTATCGGCCTCGGTGAGCCGCACTATGTGCAGGCAATCGCCGTCGACAAGGTCAAGGCCTGGGAGGTCTACCCGCTCGGTACCAACCCCGGCACGATGGAGAAGGATCCCAACTCCATCGACACCGGCGGCGAGAAGTACCAGCGCAACGGCACCACCGTCGAAGCCTGGGTCAGCGTGAAGCGAAGCCAGTTCAAGCCCGACATCATCCGGGCCAAGAAGGGCGACAAGGTCATCCTTCACCTCACCAACGTCGAAAAGACGCCGGACGCCACCCACGGGTTCTCGATCCCGCGGTACAACATCAACGTCAGCCTCGACCCGGGTGAGTACTCGAAGGTCGAATTCACCGCCGATGCACAGGGGACGTTCGCGTTCTACTGCACCGAGTTCTGCTCGGCACTCCACCTCGAAATGCAGGGGTGGCTGGTCGTCGGCTAAGGCCGCATCCACAGCGGGGCGGCGGTGGGCTCAACCCTCGCCGCCCCGTCCATTCGTCGAAGGGGGCACGACGATGATGACGAGAAGGAAGTTCCTGACACTCTCGGCCGGATCCGCTGCCGTGGTTGTCGCCGGAGGGGGCAGTTATCTCCTGCTCCCGGGCTCGGAGCCACTGACCGGCGATCCCAGGGTCAAGTACGGCGAAGACTCGTGCACGCACTGCACGATGGTCATTTCAGATGACCGCTTCGCCGCAGCCTGGCGCGAAGGGACCAAACGCGAACGGTACTTCGACGATGTCGGATGCATGGTGGCCTCCTTCAAAGCGAAGCCGCCGGCCGAACCACCGGTCTTCTTCGTCCGGGCCTTCGCCGCCGACGCCTGGCTCAACGCCGAGACTGCCGCCTACATGGTGGCTCCCGGCATCAAGAGCCCAATGTCCTATGACATCGCCGCCTTCGCCTCCAACGCGGAGGCGACCACCAACTCCCACACTCGGGATGGTCAGCCTCAGACCTGGGAGGGGCTGCTCGCCAGCCTGAAGGATCGAGGCTAAGTCGTGGCTCAAAGCATCATCACCGAGGAGGCCGGGCGCTCCGCCGCCTCTCCGCTCAGTTCGATCACGGCACGCTTCGACACCTGGTCGCTTTGCGCCATCGCTGCGGCCGTCCTTTTCGTCGCTGCCGCGTTCATGCCCCTCTGGCACATGGCACTGGTCGCTCCTCAGTACCCCGGCAACCTCTACCTGACGGCCTATGGGACGACCATGAAGGGCGACCTCCAGGAAATCAATTCGCTGAATCACTACGCAGGCGTGAAAGAGATTCACCCCGATGACGTGCTTGAACTGAAGCTCTTCCCCTTCCTCCTCGCCGGGACGGTCGGCCTCATGGTCGCCGCGGCGCTGGTCAAGCGCCGGATAGTCCGTCTCGCCGCAATGCTGGTCGCCTGGGGCTTCATCATCGGGTTCCTCGTCGACATCCAGTACTGGCTCTACAACTACGGCCACGACCTGAACGAAGAGGCGCCGCTCTACCCCGGGCCCTTCACTCCTCACGTACTGGGCAGTACCAAGGTCGTGAATTTCCACAGCGAGTGCATGGTTGACTGGGGCTGGTGGGTGATGCTCGCCGGCGCCGTCCTGATAACCTTCGGCAGTCCCGCTATTCGCTTCCTCCGCGACAGCTGGTCGAACACCGGGACCGCGAAGGCGGTCACCACCGCGATCGTGGCCCTGGTCGTGGTTGGGGCCGCATTCTCCGGCCGGCCGGGCGGTGTCACAGCGGCAAACGCCGCCGGCGACCTCCAGGCCATGATCGACGCTGCTCCCGCCGGTTCCACACTGACTGTCCCCGCGGGCGTCTATCCCGGTGGCGTCCTCATCGACAAACCCCTCACCATCGAAGGCGTCGGGTGGCCGGTCATCGACGGGCAGCGCACCGGCAACGTCGTGAAGGTCACCGCGGAGGGAGTCACCCTCCGCGGTCTTGTTATCCAGGGGTCGGGTCGTGAAGTCTCCGATGAGCCCTCCGGCATCCTCGTCCGCGCCAGCGGGTCGCGCATCGAAGGCAACCGCGTCCGCGACGTCCTCTACGGCATCACCCTCCACGAAAGTGACAACCATGTCGTCCGCGGCAATACCGTCGAAAGCATCCGCGAATTCCTGCCTGAACGCCGCGGCCATGCGCTCTATCTCTACTACACCAAGAACAACGTCCTGGAAGACAACGTCATCTCCCACGCCAAGGACGGCATCTACATCAACTTCTCAGACCACAACGACATCTTCCGAAACAGAGTGACCGAGCTCCGCTACGGCATTCACTTCATGTATGCCAACAATGCCCGGATCATCGACAACGTCTTCCGTGACAACCTGACCGGCGGCTCCCTGATGTATTCGAACGACCTCTATTTCGAAGACAACGAGTTCTCGCGGAGCCAGTCGAAGGCCTCGGGTTACGGGCTCCTCTTTAAGGATGTCGACAACGTCGAGATGCTCCACAACTCGTTCCACCACAACCGGATCGGCCTGACCTTCGAAGGGGCGCCGTTCACCCCCGGCGCCTATGTTCGCCTCCGCGATAACCTCATCGGTTTCAACCAGCTCGCGATCGCCATGTCGACCACCGTCGGCGCCCAGTTCGGCGGAAACACCTTCGTTGGCAACTTGCGCCAGGCCGATACCACCGGCGGCAGCATCGAACATCACAATTCCTGGCAGATCGACGGCCGCGGCAACTACTGGGACGACTACCGCGGCTACGACGCGGACGGCGACGGCATGGGAGACATCGAGTACCGGTACCGGCCGGCCTATGGCGAACTGGTGCAACGAAACGAAGCCCTCACAGCGTTCGCCAACACTCCCGCCCAGCTGGCCATCGATCTCGCTGCGCGCTGGTTCCCGGTCTATCGCAATGCTCCAGCCGTCATCGATACCAGTCCGCTTATGCAGCCGACCCGCCACCTCCGCGAGTCCTCCGAGGACGCCGGTCGCTGGGCGACCACCTCGGCCTTCGCTATCCTCATTGTTGCCGCTGTCGCCGTCCTCGGCGTCTCAGGGCGAACCTGGAAGAAATGGTGACTTTCTGATGCTTCGGATTGAGGGTGTCTCGCGCCGCTACGGGAACACCACCGTCCTGGACTCGGTCTCCCTGGCACTCGATGCCGGCAGCGTGACCGCAGTCGTCGGAGAAAACGGCGCCGGTAAGACAACGCTCATCAAGAGCGTGGTTGGCTTGATCAAGTTCGAGGGCACCATCACCGTGGGCGGTGTCGATGTCGCCCGCAAGGGGAAGGACACGCGCCGGATGATCGGCTACCTTCCCCAGATCCCCGCCTTTCACGGTGACCTGAGCGTTCGTGAGACAGCGCTGCTCTACGCCGCGCTCAAGCGCGTGGAAGGCCCCGCAGCCCACAAACGCATCGAGCAGGTCGGCCTCGGAGACCACGTCGACAAGAAGGTGGCCGCCCTCTCCGGCGGCATGCGCCAGCGGCTCGGTCTCGCCATCGCTCTCCTCGCCGATCCCCCCCTCCTCATCCTGGATGAGCCTGCCGCCAGCCTCGACACCAGAGCCCGGCTGGAACTTCGGGAACTTGTGAAAGACCAGCGCGGCGCCGGCAAGGCCATCCTTCTCTCCACCCACTGGATCGAGGACGTCCCGTATATCGCCGACCACGCCCTCGTCCTTGACCACGGCAAAGCCGCTTTCCAGGGACCGGCACTCGCCCTTGCCGCGTCCGGCGTTACCGGCAGCCGGCTGTTCCTCCGGCTCAACGGCAGCAGCCCCGATGCCATCCATGTCCTCGAATCCACTTCCGTCGCGAGCGATATCACCCGCTCCGGAGACTGGATCATCCTCACCTGCGTCGCGGCCGATAAAGCGCGCGTTGTCGAAGCTCTCGTCCGCGCCGGGGTCCACATCCTCGACTTTCGCGTCGAAGAAGCCTCGATCGATGCCTCGGCCCTCAAGGTCCACGCCGCCGATGGAGCACGCCAGTGAACGCCATCGTCATCGTCGCCAGGAAGGAACTGCGCGATGCCATCCGCAGCCGCTGGCTCATCGCATTCGCCATTACCTTCGCTGCCCTTGCGCTCGTCATCTCCCGCGTCCAGTCCGATTCTGGCGGCCTCGGCGAGCAGGGCTTCAACCGCACCACAGCCGGGCTGATCAACCTCTGCCTGCTTCTCGTACCGCTTCTCTCGCTCATCCTCGGCGCGGGCGCCATTTCTGGAGAGCGCGAACGCGGGACCCTCGCGACCCTTCTCTCCCAGCCCATCACCTCCACCGAACTCCTGCTCGGGAAGTACCTTGGCCTGACTGTCGCCGTCTGGGGCGCGCTCGCCGCCGGCTTTGGCGGCGCCGGGCTCCTTGTCTCGCTCGTCGAACCATTCACCGATATCGGCCACTACCTCTTCTTCGTCGTCCTCTCCGCCGCTCTGGCCTGCGCCATGCTTAGCGCCGGCCTGTTCGTTTCGGTGCTTTCAGACAACCGTGCGAAGGCGCTGGGCGCGGCCATCCTCCTCTGGTTCTTTCTCGTCCTGGCTTACGACCTCGGTGCGATCGCCCTCGCGCTCGCCGTCGCCTCCTCTGGCCGAGCCCTCACCGCTGTGGCGGTCCTGAACCCGGTCGAAGCCATCCGCATCATCGCCGTAATGAGCCTGGAACCGGACCTCGAAATCCTCGGCCCGCTCGGCGCCTACCTCACCGAACGGCTTGGCACGGCGAAGGCAGCCACCCTCCTCGGCGGCGCCGTCGCCGCATGGACGGTTGCCCCGCTCGCCGCCGCTGCCTACTTCCTCCGCAACCAGGACGCCTGAACAGTTACCCGTTACGGCCAGTAACCGAACTCGCGGTAGTGGCGGTCGACGGAGGCCGCCTTTGGCCCGCTGACGGCGGGGTCGCGTGAAACAGTGCATTCAAAGCCATGACGGCCATAGTCAGGGGCCGGCCGCTGAACGCCGCCGAGCGGGTTTCTAAGGAGCGTCGAGTGTCACGCTCCAGGGGCCGTTGAGCACTCGCGACGGCGGGCCCAAAACCACGGTCATACGCGCTACGTCGATATCATCCTGAAGCCAGAAGGCCACCCTGGTCTGGCCTTCCCCGATGTTGCCCTTCCAATCCTTGCTGTAGTTGATCACGGCGTGGATCCGAAACAGTTGGCGCCCGTGAGCATCGTAAAGGGCCGGGGTCGTGGTCTTGGGATCTGCCAGGATAGTGGTTTCCGTCACAATTGGATCCGTTGGATGCCAGTTTCCCCGAAGTGTGAACTCGAGCACATCCACTCGGCCCGAGGGCCGTGGGTCGCTCGACCGACCAATGCTCATGCCAAGGTCTTCCTCGTGACTGTTCACTGCCAACACCAGTCCGCTCGGCCCGGAGATCACTTGGCTCGCCGTCAACGCGACATCTGTCCCCTTCGCCGCATCGTCGAGGGCGTCGCCAACCGCGAGCACCATCGCATCCGGTGGCTCCCCCGCGGTAGCGAACGGGCCGAGAAAGACGGTAACCGGCCTTCCGAAGGCTGTTCCTGGAAACGCCACCCCCACGGTTGAGGGCCCGGTTCGGCTGCCGAGTGATAGCAAGGTCTTGCCGTCCACGGTGATCGTGGGGAGCGCGAGCTCGCGGAGTGTCAACGGCGGGTCATATTCGATGATCGTACGGCTCGTTGAACGCCGGCCGGTCAAAGTCACCTTCTCCCCCTCAACGTCCACAGTCCCTACTTGGAGTTCCTCAACCCGCATCACGTCACCGAACTCGGTTTCAGAGGGGCCAACCAGCGGCAGCGTCCAACGTCCCGCGACTCTGTCGCGACCTTCGTGGACCCTCACCTCGCCGAACTCCACGACGACAGACCCCGGGTGTATCACCGGCGGCAACTCCACGATGAAGGAACCGTCATCGAATCGCTGAAAGCCTTGCGGAGGCATGGGACGGAAACCATCACCGGTGAAAGCGCCGTCTGGAACGACTAAGTCGATGAGATTTCCGGCTTCGTCCGTCGCGCGGAAGTTGAGGACGGTTTCAGTCCCTGAGAAAGTGGCGGAAAGGGCCCTAAGCGTGATTCCGCCGGCGGTTGATTCGGAGGACTGTGCAATGAGAACTCCCCCAGGGGTCTCCGGCTCAGCACCGGAATACCAGAGCCTCGTCGCAACGCCCGTTGCCGCTCCCGCCGAGACAAACACCGCGGCGGCCGCAATCGTCAAACCAAGCTTGGCGTCTATTTTCCGCATGCTGATCCGTCCTTCGCGACCGCTTTAGCGGTACGATGCAGAAACTCAAGAGCCTGAGCCATACAGGCTCGAAGTGTGGGTAGGAATTTCCCGCCCGACTTGCTCCACTCCCGCAAGCTAATTCCATGTGCCTGGCATTGCAAGTACGCTTTGTAAAATCAGTGCCGAGCTCGAAACTGGCGTCTCAGACCCGGCACTTCGCACCGGACGTTCCCATGTCGTACTCTCTAATAACTGCGGTTCACGCCGGAGGGAAATCGGCCGACCAGCCAACCCTCCTCGCCTTCAGTCCGCGGACCTGGCCCACGGCCAACCGCGAGCAGCCACGACCGAATGGCGTGGCGGGCGCCGGATACCCCTTACCGGGGGCAACGCCGGAAACCATGGCTGCCGCGGGAAGGACCCCGGTTCATGACGCGCATGACTGGCGCTCAGATGGTGCTGGATAGCCTCCAGCGCGAAGGAGTCGACACGATCTTCGGGTACCCCGGAGGCGTCGTGCTCCCCCTCTACGACACCCTCCCCCAGTTCCCCGGCATCCGCCACATCCTCGTGAGGCACGAACAGGCGGCGGCGCACATGGCAGATGGCTACGCCCGCGCCAGTGGCCGCATGGGGACCTGCCTCGGGACCAGCGGCCCCGGCGCGACGAACCTCGTCACCGGCATCTGCACTTCGTGGATGGATAGCACCCCCGTCTTCGCCCTCACCGGCAACGTCGCCCGTTCCCTCCTGGGCAAGGACGGTTTCCAGGAAGCCGACATCACCGGCATCACCCATTCCATCACCAAGCACAACTACCTGGTCATGCGCCCGGAAGAGATCCCACTCTCCATCCGCGAGGCGGCCCACATCTGTCGGACCGGCCGCCCGGGACCCGTCCTCGTCGATATCCCGAAGGATGTCTTCCAGGAAACCGCCGAGTACGACTGGCCCGAACAGATCAACCTTCGCGGCTACAAGCCCACCGTCGAGGGCCATTCCGGCATGATCCGCCGCGCCGCCGAACTCATCGACCAGGCGGAACGCCCCATCATCATCGCCGGGCATGGAGTCATCTGGAGCGATGCCCAGGCCGCACTCCTCGAACTCGCGGAGCGAGCCGGCATCCCCGTCATCACCACCTTCCTCGGCATCGGCGCCTTCCCCGAATCTCACCCCCTCAGCTACGGCTGGCTCGGTATGCACGGGATGTTCTATGCGAATCAGGCTGCCGATAAGGCCGACCTGATCATCGGCGTCGGCATGCGCTTCGATGACCGCGCGATGGGCCGGTTCAGCGCCTTCAACCCCGGCGTCAAGATCGTCCACATCGATATCGACCCCGCCGAAATCGGCAAGAATTTCCCCGTCGCGGTGCCGATCGTTGGTAGCGCCGCCAATGTCCTCCCCAGGCTGGCCGAACAGGTCAAAGAGGCCAAACACCAGCCCTGGATTCGCTGGATCGACCAGTGCCGGGAAGAACACCCCAGCCTCCACATCCGCGAAAGCCGCCGCATGCTCCCCCAATACGTCGTGCGCACGCTCTACGAAGAGACAAACGGTGACGCGAACATCGTCACTGGCGTCGGCCAGCACCAGATGTGGGCCGGCCAGCATTACTTCTACAAGCGCCCTCGCCAGCTCATCAGTTCCGGCGGGCTCGGGACGATGGGGTTCGAACTCCCAGGCGCCATCGGCGCGCAGGTCGCTTGCCCCGATGCCGAGACATGGGCCATCTGCGGAGACGGCGGCTTCCAGATGACGCTCCAGGAAATGGCTGTCCTCGTCGATGAGGGGCTCCCCGTGAAGATCGCCATTTTCAACAATGGCTACCTCGGAATGGTCCGCCAGTGGCAGCAGCTCTTCTACGACAAGAACCTGGTCTCCGTGGCCATGACCCAGCCGGACTTCGTGAAGCTCGCCGATGCCTATGGCATCCGTGGCATCCGTGTCGAAACGAAAGCCGAAGTCGCCAGCGCCATCCGCGAAGCCCGCGCCCACAAAGGCCCCATCCTTCTCGACTTCCAGATCGACCAGGAAGAGAACGTCTGGCCCATGGTCCCTGCCGGCGCAGCCCTCTCCGAAACCATCGAGGCCCCGGCCGAGGAGCTCGCACGATGAACCCCGCAGTCAACGCCACAGTCAAGAACCGTGCCGGCCACCACACCGTGGTCGCCATCGTCGAAGACAAGCCGGGCGTCCTCATGCGCGTCTCGAGCCTCTTCCGCCGCCGCGGCTTCAACATCGAATCACTCACGGTCGGCCACAGCGAAGCAGAGGGACTCAGCCGAATGACCATCGTCGTCGATGGCACCAGCGCGCCCATCGAACAGGTCGAGAAGCAACTCTACAAACTCATCGACGTCGTCAAGGTCACCGATCTCAGCAACGAGGACATGGTCGCGCGCGAGCTCGCCATGATTAAGGTGCGCTGCAACAACCTGAACCGCCACGAGTTGCTCGACATCGCCAACGTCTTCCGCGCCGATGTGGTCGACATCGCGACCAACTCGATCATCCTCCAGGTGGTCGGCGACGAGGACAAGATCGACGGCCTCGTCAAGATGTGCGAGCCCTACGGCATCCGCGAGCTCTCGCGCACCGGTCGCATCGCCATGGTCCGCGGCGCCAAGACCACCACCGTCCACGACCCGGAACCGGAACGCATCCGCCAATTCCACGCCAGTCAGGGCCGCCGAGTGGAGGGCGAACTTCCCTTCTCCAGCGACTGACGGCGATCGCGGTGTTCCCCGGCCGTCAGTCCGGGGAACACCACCGAGCAGTCGGAACCGCTCCAGGTTGGCTTCCCGGAGGGAGCGTCCTGGGACCGGTTGCACGGTGCCGGGCCTATGCGAGCGGATTCCCCTCGCCTTCGATCCCGTGCTTCGCGCGCTCTTGCGCCTGCAGCCCCCCAATCGTCTCGGCACTCCGGTTGTAGATGTCCGGCACGTCCCAGCCGTTGATCCCTGCGTAGGTGTCGATCTGGCTGCGATGGTGGATGTCGTGCTCCATCATCATGAGCAGCACCCGCCAGCCCGGCAGCGTCGCGTCGGTGTCGATCATCTCCACCCGCCGATCGAGCCACTCATCCGGGGTGCCCGAAATCTTCGTCCGGAACTCCCGAAAGCTCACTTCGAGCGCCGGCACCCACTTCTCCCTAGTGGAGACATTGGGAGGACGCGGACTGATCCAGCCTTCCCCGGAGTAAGCGCTTGCGAAGTACAACCGCGAGCCGCACATGTGCCCGACAAGCTGGTTGATGCTCCACGACTTTTCTCCCTCGCCGGTCGCCGGCGTCCATCCTTCAGCTTCCGGCGGCAGTGCGGCGATGTCGCGCATGGCGCGGCGGTTCACCCCTTCAAAGTACCGCAGGAACGCTTCCACGCTTCGAAACATCGCTCGCCTCCCCGTGCTTGTACCGGCACGTGCCGGGCCATACGCTACGCTCGGCGCCCCGGACCTGCACCATGCTGAAAATTGAACTCTCCTACCGCGGAATGGTCGCTGCCGGGATGGCTCTCCTTACCCTCTGGGCGCTCGTCAACCTCTTCTCCGTCTTCCTCCTCGTCGTCACTGCCTTCATCTTCATGGCCGCCCTTCTCCCCTACGTCGAGTGGCTCTGCCGGCACGGGTTCAACCGCATCGTCGCCGTTCTCCTCATCCTCCTCGGTGTCCTCGTTACCCTCGGGACGGTCATCGCGATTGTTGCCCCGGCGATGTTCGACGAGTTCCGCGACCTTCGTTCGAACCTGCCGGAATACGCCGAGGACTTCGAGGACTTCATGTCTGATCTCGGCTTCGAAACCGACCGCTGGGATCTGCCCGAACGCGCCGAGTCCATCGAGTGGAGCAAGCTCATCAGTGGCAGCCAGGCCGTGAACTTCGGCCAGCGTGCAGTCTTCGGCATCTTCTCCGGCCTTACCGTTGCCGTCCTCACCGCCTACCTCCTTGTCGATGCAGGGCGGCTTCGGACCTTCGTCTTTCGCTTCATCCCGCGAGGACGAGAACCCGAAGCCCAGCACTTCATGAACGCCCTCAGCCGGGTCGTCGGTGGCTACGTCCGCGGCCAGCTCATCACCTCGTTGATCATCGGCCTCTACACCACCGCCGTGCTCCTCATCGTCGGTGTACCCAACGCCGTCGCTTTCGGCGTCCTCGCGGCCTTCGCCGACATCATCCCCCTCGTCGGCGCCTTTATCGCCATCGTGCCCGCCGTCGTTGCGGCCTTCCAGGAGTCACCGACCCAGGCGGTCATCGTCCTCGCTGCCCTCCTCTTCTACCAGCAGTTCGAGGATCGCTACCTGGTTCCGCGAATCTACGGACAAACGTTGAACCTTCCCGCCCTCGTCGTACTCGTTGCCGTCCTCATCGGCGGTGAACTGATGGGCATTGCCGGAGTGCTCCTTGCGCTGCCCACAGCGGCCGCGATCCGGGTCGTCCTCGACTACTACCTCGACCGTCGCGAAGGCGGCACCGGCATCCCGGAATCCCTTCGGGACGGCGAAGTCCTCGCCCCGGATAAGTCGCCGGCTGGCTGATTCCGCCGGCGCGCTTCACCGTCCTGTACCCTTACGCCCCCCGCGATAGACTGGCGCATAGCCTATGAGCGCAAGCGCGACCACCATGCAGAATGCCGATCGCGGCCGCAGGCCCCCTTTCCGTCTCCACTACGCCTCTTTCGAATCACGCGTTGCCGCGGGTGCGCTTGATGTCCTCGTGATGTTCATCATCGCCGCTCTGCTCGTGACCGCCGGGTCGGTCATTGTGCTCATCTCGTCTGATTTCGAAAAAGTCGAACCCTCGGGCACCGCCCTCGCCGCCTTCTGGGTCTGCATTGCCTGCATCGCCCCTGCGCTGCTTCTCTACTTCTTCATCGGGTTTGCGTGGAAGGGCCAGACCATTGGAGCTTCGGTCATGCAGGTTATGGTCATTCGGTCCGATGGTCGCCCACTTGGTGTCCTCGGGGCTGTCGCCCGCGTCGTCGGCCTCCTCGTCTACGTCTTGATCGCCGCCGCCGGCGTCATCGTCGCCTATGCCTTCCGCGATACCTCGGCGATTGCGGCCGCCGCCATCGGCGGCTCTCTGGTTATCGCCGCCTTCGGGTTCATCTGGGCCGCCTTCGACCGCCATCGCCGGACACTCCACGACCGCATTGCCGGCACCATCGTCGTCCGGCTCGTTTAGGCACCGACCACATGCACTCAGCGCCCGAATCCTCCGACGTCTCCGTCCGAGACCGCGTCTACGGCGAGGCCACTCGCTCGTATGAGGGCCGCCGTTCGTTCGTCGTCGTGTTGCTCACCATTTGCGTCTTCGTCTTCATCATCTCGCTCAGCTGCCGCCAGGCCACCGCTCCCGGTCCTGCGCGCAACGTCCTCGAGTCTGGCATCGTCACCCTCACCGACCTGGACCAATTCTTGGCCGACGACGGCCCCGCCCTGCGTGAGTCCGCCGCCCAGTCCGAGGTCGAACAGTTCGTGATCCCGGACTATCCGCTCGATATCGTGCTTACCCGGACCGAAGTCGTGGACAGCACCGATGTCGAGCTCCGCCAGCTCATCCTCGAACGTTCGTCCGGCCTTCTCTACGCACGCGGCATTGAGGCATTCGACCGCACCGGGGACCAGAACCTGCGCCGCTTCTCCATTCAGGGCGTCCTCGAACTCGGCGTCAGCCAGGTCTCCGAACCGACTCACAACCGTGCGTCCATGTTCGCAGGCGCGTCCCTGCTGGGTTGTGCCCTCTGTGGGGCCGTCGTCGTCGCCACCGGAACCGGCTGGGGGCGAATGCGCTCGCTCGGCATGGCCGCTGCCGCCGGCGCCATCCCGGTCGTGATCATGTTCTTCTTGCTGCGCCTCATCGTCGGCGCGATCGGAAATGGTGACCCGTTCGTCAGCGGCTACCGTGACATCACGAAGGCTGCCTTGGGAGTGCCGCTGCAAAACGCGCTAATTATCGTGGTCATGGGCGCTGCCATCGTCGCCGCATCCGTTGTGCTCTCGCGTCTCGAACGCATCGTCTCCCGTTCCGCGCCGCTGGTGGCCGAAGACGACTACTAGATCGAACCCGTGCGGGCGCTGGCGGCATCGGTTCGCTCCGGGTTACTTCGCCGCAGCTTCCACCATCACCCGCAGCACGCGTGCCACAAGCGGCATCCAGTTCGTCCCGGCGCCGATGCGGTCGATGCGCACCTGGTTCGGCCCCGTGATGACGCTCTTCAGCCTGAGCGCCTCCACAGCGCTCCGCGTCTCCAACGTCGTCCCGCCCCGGATTCGCAGGTGGAACATTTGCTCGTCCGTCTTCAGGCTTTCAACGTTCGCTCGCCGCGCCATCGATCGCACGAGCGCCACGTACAGGAGGTTCTCCACCGAACGCGGCACCGGCCCGAAGCGGTCCGCCAGTTCGGCCTGCATCTCGGCGACACCCTCCGCCGACGTGATTTCGGCGATCTTCTGGTAGGCCGCCAGCCTCCCATGAATGTCCGGCACGTAGGACTCCGGGATGTGCGCGCTCAGCGGCAGGTCGATGAGGGGCGGCGGCGGTAGTGGTTCGGGGCCGGCTGGCGCGTCCGGCGTCACCACCTTCTTCAGCGCCGAAACAGCCTCCGCGACGAGTTTCGAATACATGTCGAAGCCTACGGCGGCAATGTGTCCGCTCTGTTCGGTCCCGAGGACGTTTCCCGCTCCGCGAATCTCAAGGTCACGCAACGCGATCTGGAAGCCGGCGCCAAGCTCCGTCGCCTCGAAGATCGCCTCCAGCCGTTTCTGCGCTGTCTCGCTCATCGTCCGGTCCTTGTCATAGAGCAGGTAGGCATATGCCCGGTTCGCCGAACGCCCGACGCGTCCGCGCAGCTGGTACAGCTGTGCCAGCCCAAGGGTGTTCGCATCGTTGATGATGATCGTGTTCGCATTGGGGATATCGAGGCCGCTCTCAATGATGGTCGTGCACACCAGGATGTCGTGCTCGCCAGCGCCGAACTCCATCATCACCCGCTCCAGTTGCTCTTCCGGCATCTGACCATGCCCGACGGCGATCCGCGCATCCGGAACTATCGTCTGCAGCCGCGTCACGATGCGTTCGATGTTGTGCACCCGGTTGTGGACGAAGTACACCTGCCCACCGCGCTGCATCTCTCGGTCGATCGCCTCTCGAAGCAATTCATCATCCCACTGGAGCACGTACGTCCGGATCGGCTGCCGCTCCTCCGGCGGCGTCATCACTGTGCTCATGTCGCGAATCCCGACCAGTGACATCTGGAGCGTCCGCGGGATCGGCGTCGCCGAAAGCACCAGGCTGTCCACTTCCGAGCGCATCTGCTTCAGCCGCTCCTTGTGACTGACGCCGAACCGCTGCTCCTCGTCGATGATCACCAGCCCAAGGTCCTTGAATGCGACATCCTTCTGGACCAGGCGATGCGTCCCGATTGCGATGTCCACCTCGCCCGAATTGATCCCTCCAACGATCTCCCGCTGTTGGTGCTCGTTCCGGAAGCGTGAAAGCACCTCCACTCGCACCGGGAAGCCCTGAACTCGCTCCCGGAAGGTGTTGCCGTGCTGTTCTGCCAGAACCGTCGTTGGCACGAGCACTGCCACCTGTTTCCCGTCCATCACGGCTTTGAATGCCGCCCGCACGGCGACTTCCGTTTTCCCATACCCGACATCTCCGCAGATCAGGCGGTCCATCGGCTTGGTGTTCTCCATGTCCGCCTTCACTTCCGAGATCGCATCCAGCTGGTCCTGTGTTTCGACGAACGGGAAGGCGGCTTCCATCTCCATCTGCCAGGCGTTATCGGCGCCGAAGGCGTGGCCCCGCGCCAACTCGCGTTTCGCGTAGAGCTCCAGCAACTCCTGCGCGAGTTCTACCACCGCCTGCTTCACCCGCCGCTTCGCCCGCGCCCATTCCTGTGATCCGAGCTTTGTCAGCGAGGGCGGGTGATCGGTCGGGCCGACATAACGAGAGACCGACTCGAGTTGATCGGCCGGGACGTACAGGCGGTCGCGGTCCGCATACTGCAACTCCAGGTACTCGCGTTCGACGCCGTCCACCGATCGCCGGACAAGCCCTGCGTAACGGGCGATCCCATGGTCCGCATGTACCAGGTAGTCGCCGATTTCGAGCGTCGAAACCAGGTCGGCCCGGATGCTCGCCCTGTTCCGCGTTGGACGCCGGCGCTTCCGAAGGCCGAACACCTCCGAATCGGAGATGACCGTCAGCGACTCTCCGAGCGTGAAGCCTCCGGCCAGTGCCGCCGGCGTGAGCACGATTTCGCCCGCGTTGGGTGCGACGGTTAACCGCCGGCGCGGCTCCGCCCGGATCCCTTCGTCGTCCAGCAACTCCGCCAGCCGCAATGCCTGCTGCGATACGATTGCGATTGCCCGTCCCTGTTTTGCCCATGCACCGGCCTGTTGTGCAAGGGGGCGCAGCTTTCCGGCGAAGCTCGGGGTGACTGCCATCGGCAGCCGCCTGGCGCCCAGTTCTTCCGAGCCGAACCGCTGGAGGTCCACTTCCTGGAAGTTCGAGAGTGCATCCCGAAGCGCCTCGGGCCCCACGCGCAGTGGCGGCAGACCCGTGGGGATGAGCCCCCGGCCTTCCAGTTCCGCCCGCGTCCGCAACTCGTGCTCGACCGCCACCGCCAGCGCGGTCGCGCCGTCTGCCGGTTCGTCGAACACCACCAGTGCACCCGGTGCGAGATGCGACGCGGCCGTCTCCGTGTATAGCAGCGGTTCGAAGAATGCCGCGAACGGGCTTCGGTTCCCTTCGGCGAGCAGTCCCAGTTGCTCCTGGATTACTTCAGCCTGGTCGCCATTCGCCTCGATCTCGGCAAGAAGCGTGCGGGCCGCTTCACGTGCCTCACTGCTGCTCGTCGCCGCCGGCGGGACATGCAACTGCTCCAGACGGGAGACGCTGCGCTGGCTCAGCAGGTCCAGCTCCCGGATGCTCTCAACCTCGTCGCCGAAGAACTCCACGCGGAATGGACGCTCCGCACCCGCGGGGAACACGTCGACGATCCCGCCGCGTCGGGATGCTGTCCCCGGGGCGTCTGCTAGCGGTTCAATCGCGTACCCGGCGCGTTCCAGTTCCGTCATAAGGGCCCCCGGATTGTGTGAGGCGCCCGTGGTGAGGGTTAGGCCCTCCTCTTCCACTTCCGGACCGGCGCAGTGCTCCGAGAGCGCTGCCCACGAGGCCACGACAACTGCCGGGCTCGTGTTCCGCAACAACCCGAGTGCGTGGCTTCGCTCGACCGCGATGCCCGGATCGTCGCGCGCGAACTCGTAAGGCAGCGCCTCGCGCTCCGGCAGCCGCGCCAGCGGAATTCCGGAGACGAACATGGAGAGTTCTTCGTACAGGGTGTGGGACTTTGCCGGCGTCCCTACCACCACCAGGACCGGCGCAGGGTGGCCACTCGCCAGCGCTGCGGCAACCGGAGCACGTGCCGATTCGGGTAAGCCAAGGCGCAGAACACCCTCCCCGAACCGCAATCGGGGCTGGATAGCTTCAGCAACAGCGGCCGTCAGGCCGGCAAGTTCACCCGGCAGGGCCGAACCTCACAAAGGGGCAACTCGGCGTTGTCCCTGCCCGAACTGTAGCACCGCCGCTCTCTGCTAGCATGGAATGGTGCACGCGCACCCGGAACAGGCTCGCAAAGCGCTCATCGGCGGTCTCATTCTCACCGCCGCGTTTGTCGTGATCGAAGCCGTCGCCGGCTTCCTGACCAACTCCCTCGCTCTGGTTTCCGATGCGGGACACATGCTCGCCGATTCGGCCGGCCTCATCCTCGCACTTGGCGCTGCAACCCTCGCTCGAAGGCCCGCCACGAGCCGTCACACGTATGGCTACGCCCGCTTCGAAGTCCTCGTCGTGCCTATTCACGTTGTGCTCCTCGCCTTCATCGCGGGGTACATCGTCTTCGAGTCCGTCAGTCACCTCCGCAGCACCCCGGAAATAGCGACCGGCCCCGTCATCGCCGTCGGTATCGGAGGCCTGATGGTGAACCTCCTCGTCGTCCGGCTGCTTCACAACCACAGTGCGGACAACCTCAACCTGCGCGCGGCCGCCCTCGAAGCCTCGGTCGATGCCGTTGGCTCTGTGGCGGTCGTCATCTCCGCCGTCGTCATCGCGCTTGGCGGCTGGGCAGGGCTCGATGCACTCGTAGGCCTCGCCATCGCCGCCCTGGTCATCCCCCGCGCATTAAGCCTCCTCCGCCAGTCCGGCGATATCCTCCTCGAGAGTGCCCCGTCGGGCCTCGACCCCCTGGCGATCGAGTCCGCCGCGCTCGCTGTGAAGGGCGTCGTTGCCCTCCACGATGTCCATGTCTGGGCAATCGCCCCTTCGTTCCCGGCCCTCAGTGCCCACGTCGAACTTGCCGACGTCACCTGCACCGAACACATCCTCACCGACCTCGCGACCCTCTTCCGGGACCGCTTCGGCATTGGCCATGTGACCCTCCAGCCCGAAACGCCGGCACTCCATGCCGCCATGGAGTGCTGTCTTAGCCCCGACTCAGCGCTCCTCGGGCGCGGCGACCATGCCCACCGGCCCGTCTCCGTCGGATGAGCCCGCGTGTCTCCCGGCGTGCGTTCATCGGCGGCGGTGGCGCGCTTGCCGCCGGCGCCGTCGCCACGGTGCTTGCCGCCTCGCGCGATGGCCGCTCGCGTGCACCGGCGGGTCCTCCGCCGGGCACTTCGCCAACGGCCGCTCCTACACTGGCAACCACCCCGGTGTCCCGTCCAAGACAGGGTGGCAGCGCCGCGATCGTCTCGCCGGCCAGCCTCAACTTCGACACCTTCGACGCTCAGCTCAGTGGCTCACCGGCAGTCGTCGAGATCCTTGGCCGCACGCACTCGCGCCTCCTCAACTGGGATGGCCGCGGTGACCGAACCCTCGTCGGCGACCTTGCCGCGCGCTGGGAACAACCTGATGCACAGACCATCGTCTTCCATCTCGACCCGGCCGCTCGTTGGCATGACAAACCGCCGCTCAACGGACGTCCGCTCACCGCCGATGATGTGGTCGGCCACTTCCACCGCACCCTCGCGCTCGCCCAGGAAGGCAATGCGCCGCTTGCCCAGCGCTACCACGACTACTCGTCGGTGGCGTCTGTGGATTCGCCTGCGGCCGGCCAGGTACGCTTCCGTCTGGGCCGCGCCGACCCGTTCTTTCTCGGGACGCTCGCCGGGGAGTACGCCGTTGTCCAGGCCCCGGAAGCAGTCGCCGCCTTTGCCGGCCTCTGGTCCAGGCTCGACTCCGACCACGTCATCGGCACCGGCCCATGGACGTTCGACTGGGCCGATGACGGTCTGACGTTCGCGGCAGCCCGGGCCGGTCACCGCAACCCCTACCTCGATGAGCTGCGCCTCAGCGAACCGCAACGCGTCGCCGATCGTTTCCTCGCCGGCCACCTCGATGAAGCGATCGTCCGTGACCGCCGTGAAGCAGCCGTGGTCCGCCAGGAGTCCTCCCCGGAGCTCTTCGACCCGCGCGGCGATGTCAACGACGCGCTTCAACTCTCCGGGAGTGGCAAGACCTACGAGTTCCGCCGATACGAACCGGAGATCGTGATGAGTTCGTTCTTCGTCGGCGCGCCTCCCTGGAACAACCTTCAACTCGTGTCCGCCTTGAGCAACGCCCTCAGCCGGGCCGACCTGGTGGAACGGTTGTTCGCGGGACGCGCCGAGGTTTCCGGCGCGATACCGCCCGGCCTGGCACCTCGCGATGCGGGGCAGTCCCCGGACGGATTGCAGAGCGACCACGGCGACGACCCGGAGGGCCGGCTCAACGCACGGCGGCTCTGGGTGGCCGCCGGTGGGCCGGGCCTTGGCCCGGTGACCATCGACTTTCCCAGCATCTTCGATCCGCTCTACAGCGCCAGTTCAATCGTGGTTGGACTCTTAAACGAGGCGATCGGCCCACAGTTCCGTGCTGCCGTGGAAACCTACACGACGATCAGCAGGCGCGTCCTCGACGGCTACTACGGCAGCGGGCGGGCAGCGTTCTGGTTTGGCTGGGGGCCTCCCCTGCCGGGACCGGATCGGGAGCGCTACTTCCAGGAGACGTACGGCCCGGGCTCGCCCGGCCAGCGCGCCAGCGGAGGCCCCGGCGGCGCCCGCGATGCGCTCGGATCGCTCGCGAATGCCAGCTATTCCGGCATCGTGCCCTGGGTGCAACAGTACGCGGAGGTCTTCCGCCGTCCTGGTCACGTTGCCGCTCAGCCCACTCCTTTTTGGCCCCAGCACCTCGACTACGTCCGCTCGAACGCGTAAAGGCGACACTCCCGGGCGGCGTTGTTTTTCTGGTTCACGGCGTCGAAATGCCTCGACTTCCCTGCTGCGCGACACCCCTATGATCACTGTCATACACCCGCACCCACAGTGCCGCCAACGTATGCAACGCACGCCCGGCGGCGGCCCCCGTGGCCACGCCAATGCGCGCGCGGACTTGCTTCAGGGGGAAACACACCAAATGGGTCAGAGCGACTACTGGCTGCGCAAGGCGCAGACTGGCCGGGTCACCCGGCGACGCTTCGTTGGCGGGATCACGGCCGCCGGCGCCGGCGCCGCCAGCCTCAGCCTCGTTGGCTGCGGCGATGATGACGATGACGATGCAGCCGAGCCTACGAGCGCGCCCGGCGGCACAACCACGGCTGCGAGCCCGACAACGGCGCCCGCCGTGGTCGATGGAGGCGTCTACACCGGCGTCTGGCTCGGTGGCACCCAGTTCGATTCCGTCGATCCCCATCGGGGCCAGCGCGACGAGGTAGGCTGGCTCTCCAGCTATGTCCTCAACAAGATCGTCCGCTTCTCAAACCCCGATACCGGCGACCTCGAAGGCGACCTCGCCGAGAAGTGGGAAACCGCCGATTCCCAGACCTTCACTTTCGCCGTCCGCAAGGATGTGAAGTGGCAGAACACGCCGATTACCAACGGGCGCCAGCTCACCGCTCAGGACCTCAAGTGGCACATCGAGCGCCAGGCCGCCGGTAAACTCCTCGATGGCTCCGCGCCATCCTTCCGCTTCAAGTCGGACTGGACCGGCGTCAAGGTCGAAACACCGGATGACTACACCCTCAAGTTGACGCTGCCGGCGCCGAACGGTTCGTTCCTCACCCGCCTTAGCGCCTTCTTCGCCAACGTCCCCAACCGGGAAGCCACCGAGAAGTTCGAAGGCGCGCACGGCACCCTCACCGAGGAAGCAATGCCGGGCACCAACGCCTTCACTCTCAAGCAGTGGCGCACCGGCAAAGACATCATCCTCCAGAAGAACCCCGGCCACTTCCGCAAGGACCAGCCCCACATCGATGGCATGGTCAACCCCTGGGGCCTCTTCGAGGACCCCAACGCCTACCGCCTCGCCTTCGAGCAGAAACAGGTCGATGCCTGGAGTTCACCCGATCCCTCGGTAACGAAGTCGGTCATCGATGCCAACAAAGACAACATGACCGAATCCCTCACCGGTGTGGCCAACACCGTTCTGCTGCACCTCAACGTGCATAAGCAGTTCAAGGATCCCCGGCTCGTGAAGGCCATGAACATGGCCGTCGACCGCCGCCAGCTGATCCAGGCGTTCCACCAGGGCCTCGGGCAGGTGAGCGGCCCTGTCACCTGGCTCCAGGAAGGCTTCGCCGTCAAGCCCGAAGACCTCATCAAGCGCCCCGGCTTCCGCACCGACCGTGCCATCGAGATGAAAGAGGCGCGCGAACTCTGGGCCGCTGGCGGCGGGCCCGCCCTCGGCGATATCGACATCCGCATCCCCGATACCTGGCTTGGGCCCTACCCGGACACCAACCAGGTTGTGAAGAAGATGTTCAACGATGCCCTCGGCGTCTCGCAGTTCACTTCCACGAAGTGCACCTACAACGAAGACATCATCCCCAACCTGGCCAAGGGCGAGTACCCCAACTGGATGGCCTGGACGAACTCGGTCAACTCTCCGGATCCCCGGATCGACCTCTACACCTCGTTCCATTCCAAGGGCAGCCAGAACTGGAGCCGCGTCAACAATCCGGAGCTCGATACACTCCTCGAGAACGCCCGGGTAACGTCTGACCTGGCGAAAGCCCGCGAACTGGTGCTCAAGGCCCAGGACATCCTCCTCGAGAACGGGATGTACGGGGCCATCAACCTCTACAACTACATCAGCCGAAGCGCGTTCTGGAACTACGTCAACGCGAACGTGAAGGTCCAGGCCTCGGCCGGCAAGCCGGCGGCAGGATACAACCTCTTCGCGGGGCACCTCGCCGCGAAGAACCTGAGTTTCAACCCGAAGAGCCCGGCCTACACCGATTCGGTGAAGAACCGGAAGATCTAAACAGTCGAAGTAACGAGCCAGGACAAGGGGAGGGCAGTTGACCAACTACATCATTCGCCGATTGTTGCTCAATCTGCTCGTCCTCTGGTTCGTTGCTTCGTTGGTTTTCATCGGCACGCACGCGCTTCCCAGCGATTTCGCGCAGAAGCGCGTGGCGTCCACCTTCACAGGGCAGGATCAAACGGAGGCCATCGCCTCCGCCCGCCGGGAACTGGGGCTCGATAAACCGCTGGCCCGCCAATACGTCGAGTTCATGGGCGAACTCGCTCGCGGTGACCTTGGGACGTCCCTGGAAACGCAGGAGAGCACGTGGGCGGAGCTCGGACGCAGGGTGCCTACCACCCTCGAGCTGGGAAGCATCATCGTCTTCGTCACCTTCGCCTTGAGCATCCCCATCGGCGTCATCAGCGCCGCCAAACAGAACACATGGATCGACCTCAGTCTGCGCGCGGTGTCCATCCTCGGTGTGGCGATGCCCGTCTTCTTCGTCGCGATCCTGCTCTCACTGCTCGTCGTCAGGTTCTCGCTGTTCGAAATCGACGTCGTCGGACACCCGCATCTTTGGACCGACCCGGAGGCCGCCGTCAAGCTCTACGTCATCCCCGCGATCGCAGGCGGTATTTCGGGAGGCGCCGGGATCATGCGCATCCTTCGCTCCCAGATGCTCGAGGTCATGCGCCAGGACTACATCCGCACCGCCCGCGCCAAGGGCCTCCATGACTCCAGGATCTGGGTGCGCCACGCGCTCAAGAACGCCATGCTTCCCGTCCTCACTGTGATGGGCCTCACGATCAGTGGCATCGTCGGCGGGCAGATCATCCTTGAGACGATGTTCAACATCGATGGTGTGGGAAGGTTCCTCTTCTCCCGGCTCAACGCCCGCGACTTCCCGCCATTTCAGGGCACCGTCCTCGTCACCGCGTTCATCATCGTCACCGTGAACCTCGCGGTCGACCTCACCTACGCCTGGATCGACCCTCGAATCCGGTACACCTAGCCACGGAGGCCCGTCCTTGACGCAGACTCAGCAGCCTGCAGCGCTCCCCGCCGCCGGTTACACCGACTTCCGTCGGCGACGCTCGGTAGGTTCGACGTTGCGCCGCGCAGGCGCACTCGCCCGGCGTAACAAGCTCGGGGCCGTGGGCGTCATCCTCGTCTTGCTCATCCTCTTCGTCGCCATCTTCTCGCCACTGATCAAGCGCTACGACGACACCGAGAGCTTCCAGACCGCCAACCCCGACTTCAACCCCACCGCCAATCCTTTCGAGATCGCGGCGAACCCGGGTCTCGCCTCGCCGTACATCCTCGACCGCTGGGAGAGCCCGCTGGGCAGCGACCACTGGCTCGGTACGGATCAGTTCGGACGCGACATCTACTCTCGCATCGTCGTCGGCGCTCGCCTTGCCGTGCTGATCGGCGTCGGTGCGAGCCTGATCGCCGTCATCTCCGGGAGTATCGTCGGGCTCGTTTCGGGCTACTTCGGCGGGAAGATCGACCTCGTGATCCAGCGCTTCGTCGATGCGATCCAGGCTTTTCCCGGGCTCGTCCTTCTCATGCTCATCGTCTCGATCATGGACCGGCCGAGCCTGACACTGATGATCGTCGCGCTCGGTTTCCTTGGCTTCGCTACGTCGGTTCGCATCGTCCGCTCTTCCGTGCTCGGGGTTTCACAGGCGGCCTTCGTCGAAGCCGCCCGATCGTACGGTGCCACCGATATCCGCATCATGCTCCAGCATGTCTTGCCGAACATTCTCGCTCCCATCCTCGTCGTCTTCTCCATCAGCATCGGCGCGTACATCCTCGCCGAAGCGTCGCTCTCCTTCCTCGGTCTCGGCCCGGCCGACAAGACCACCTGGGGCAAGATGGTGAACGCCGGCCGTGTCGCGCTGGACCTGCATCCCTGGGAGTCGGTGATCTCCGGCGCGGCGATCACACTCGCAGTGCTCGGGTTCAACCTCGCCGGCGACGCGATCCGCGACGAGTTGGACCCCCGCCTCCGGGGCAGGTAGCCACCGGGTCAGTCTCGGTTCACCCTACCCGGTCGTCGCTCCCGGCTTCGTCGAGGACCTCCATCAGGTGCATCACGCGCGCCTGGATTCCGGCCTCGCCAACCGCTGCTTCATATTGCATGTGGCACCCCGGGTTCGCCGTCACGATGACCGCAGGCATCGCCGCTGCGAATTGGTCGGCCTTCCGCTTTCGCAACTCTGCGGACATGGCGGGCTGCACCAACGAGTAGATCCCGGCCGCCCCACAGCAGACATCGGCGCCCGGCGTTTCGATCATCTCGCAGCCTTCGAGACTCGCCAGGAGCGCTCTCGGGCCGTCTTTGATCCTTTGGGCGTGCACAAGGTGGCATGCGTCCTGGTACGCCACCGTTTCCGCGAATGCCCCACCCTGTGTTGGCGAAAGCAGCTCCGAAGCGTCCTTCACGCGCGCGCCGAACGCTTGTGCGCGTCTCGCCCAGGGTTCGTCGTTCGCCAGCAGGTCGCCGTACTCCTTCATCGCTGCTCCGCAACCCGCGGAGTTCACGACGATCGGTCCGGTCGTCCGCTCAAGTGCAGCGATGTTCTTGCGGGCCAGTCTCCGTGCGAACTCCAGGTCGCCGTCGTGGGCGTGCAATGCACCACAACAACCCTGGCCCGCCGCCGCCGAAAGCCTGATTCCAGCGCGTTCATAAACCCGTTCCGTCGCGCGGTGCACGTTTCCGAAGAGCTCTCCCATGACACACCCGGTGAACAGCACACCGTCGGCCCGGTCCGCGTCAGTTCCCCCCGTCGTCGCCCGGAACGGCGCGCCCACCCGGTGTGGGAGCTGTGATTCGATTACCCGGAGCCGTCCTCTCAACAGTCTCCTCACGAGGCCTCGCGCGCGTGTGTTCGCATACCAGCGAGCTGGAGCAACCACGGTGGCCAGCACCCGCGGACGGGCGACGACATTCCGCAGTACGAACTTCCGGATGCGCCGCGCGTTTTTCCCCACCGGCGCCGCCGCATCGAGCTGCGCCCGCGCACCTTCCTGGATTCGCCCGTAAGGGACTCCGCTTGGGCATATCGCCTCGCACGCGCGGCATTGCAGACAGAGTTCCCAGTGTGCCTGGATGGATGCCGTGAGTTCGCTCCGCCCGTCGGAGACCAGTTTCGCCATGTGAATCCGGCCGCGCGGCGACTCCACCTCGAGACCGGTTATGAGGTAGGTTGGGCAGGCGTTCAGGCACAACCCACAATGCACGCATCGACTGAGGTCTGCGTCTGAAGGCGCGTCCGCAAGCAGCGGCCAAAGCGGCTTTTCAGATGCCACCGACGAACCTCCCCCGGTTCAACCGGCCATCGGGGTCATAGGCCGTCTTGAGCTTCCTCATCAGTCCGAACGCTGGCGGCGGGTCACCCCACGGCTCTACCACGTCGCGGAAGTGGTCCCGCATCCGCTCCACGATCGCCGCCCCGCCGCTCTGTCTGAGGTCGGCGCGCAATTGACGCATGAGGCTATCCACCTCCCGCGCGCTTGGCGCAGCCGGGGCGTCCCAGGCTGCACGAACGAAGCCGGCGGCGGGCCGCACGACAACCGTGGTCGGCCGGAATGGTTCTAGTCGTTCTGTCAGGGCGGCCAGGTCCCCCGGGAGCCCGGCAATGCGCACCGAAAGCACGTCGCGTTCCCGGAACCCGGCATCGCGGGCGATCAAGTATTCCTCTCCCTTCGAATCGCCCAGTAAGCGGCTTCCCACTGCCCGCTGGGCGGCTCCCACCGTCGGTTCCGTCAGCCGCAGCAACAGCAAGGGCCCGGCCCGCCCGTCGGTGATGATCTCCGCGACCTCCGGCCTCACGTCCGCTGTCAGGAGCCGGTCAACGATCGCGCAACCGCCTGGGATATCGCGCACCTCGCAGGTGAACTCCCGTGCGGCTGGCTTTGGAAGCACCCGCACAGATACCGAAGTAACGATGCCAAGCGTCCCCAACGAGCCACACCAGGCTCGCATGAGGTCATAGCCGGTGACGTTCTTCACAACTCGCCCGCCAGCCGTCACCATCTCGCCATCCGCCCGTAGTACCGTCATCCCGAGCACCATATCGCGGGGCAACCCATACCGGCTTCGCAAGGGGCCGCCAACGGCTACAGCCAGTGCACCGCCGATGGTCGCCGATTCCGCGTTCGGTGGGTCGATCGGCAACAGCTGCGAGGACCGGTTCAGCACCTCCGCAACTTCGCTGAGCGTCGCCCCGGCCGGGACAACCGCCGTCAGGTCTTCGGCGATGTGTTCAATTTCTCCACCGAGTGCCCTGCGCAAGTCCACTACCGCAAAACGCCCTGAAGGCGCCGCCCCGAGTGCCAGCTGCGTCCCTCCTCCGCGCGGCACGAGTGTCACCCCGTCGCGCTGACGTACCAGCTCGCGCAGTTCCGCCAGGTTCGCCGGAGCGTAGACGGCCTCCGCAGTGCGGCCCGCGATGTCCGGTGTCTGGGTGGTCCCTTCAGACATAAGCGTCCGGCCCGGCAGCCCGGATGGCAGCGGCCTGGTGCGCCATTTCGCCGCACCCCGTCCCGGTCGGCAGAAGCTTGCACGGGTTGAACTGCCCGGCGTTGCCGAACACCAACCGAACCCGCTCCATGTTCTCGATGTCGGTCTCGTTGTACAGCCAGGGCATGAACATCCGCTTCTCAGCCCCGATGCCGTGCTCGCCGCTCAAAGCCCCGCCGGCGTCGACGCACGCTTTCATGATCTCGCCGCCGGCCGCAAGCACGCGCTCCTTCGCGCCCGGCACCCGTTCGTCGAACAGCACGAGGGGATGCAGGTTCCCGTCACCGGCATGAAACACGTTCGCGATGGGGATGCCGTATCGCTCCGAGACCGCACTCACCACTTCCATCACGTCCACAAGTTTCGACCGTGGCACTACTCCGTCCAGGATGTAGTAATTCGGCGCGAGGCGTCCGAGCGAGGGGATCGCCCCCTTGCGACCCCTCCAGAGCAATTCGCGTTCCCGCTGGGTGCTTGCCAGCCGCACTTCCACCGCTCCGCGCTCCAGGCACTCGGCCCGCACGCGCACCGCCTGGGAGTCGATGACCTCCGGCAGTCCGTCGAGTTCGACAAGGAGCACGGCGCCCGCGTCCGGCGGATAGCCGCATTGCAGACCGGCCTCCGCTGCCTGGAGCGTCAGCCGGTCCATCATCTCCATCGCCGCCGGGATCATGCCCGCGGAGATGATCGTCGAGACGGTCTCGCTCGCCTGCTGGACGGTGTCGAAGACAGCCAGCAGCGTGATCACGCTCGCGGGTAGCGGCACCAGGCGCACCACCACCTTCGTGGCGACGCCCAGGGTTCCTTCGCTCCCGATGAAGATTCCCCGAAGGTCATACCCGAACGAATCGGAAACCCGTCCGCCCAACCACGTGATGTCACCGTCGGCGGTCACGATCTCAATGCCCAGTACGTGGTTCTGCGTGACTCCCAGGGCAAGGCAGTGTGGGCCGCCCGCGTTCTCAGCCACGTTCCCGCCGATAGTGCACGCCTGCTGCGAGCTTGGGTCGGGGGCGTAGAAGAGCCCAAACGGCGCCGCCGCCTTCGAAAGTTCCAGGTTCGGGACGCCCGGCTCGACGACGGCGAGGCGGTTCTGCTTGTCGATCTCGATGATCTGTCGCATCCGTCCGGTCCCGATGACAACACCGCGCTTCGCCGGCACGCTCCCGCCGCTCAGACCGGTACCCGCCCCGCGGGGTGTGATTGGTACACCGAAACGGTTGCACGCCCGTACAACCTTTGCCACTTCTTCGGTAGTTCCCGGCAGCACCACGGCGTGCGGGGTGGACCGCTCTATCGTGCCGTCGAACTCGTAAACGGCCAGGTCTTCCGGCCGCCAGAGCACGTTCTTCGCTCCGGCAGCCTCCTCGAGGGCCCGGACCAGGTCACGCCGAGTCGGCATCGGTGCTCTCCGCGAGCTGGCATTCGCGGCACAGCCCGAAAATCGCAAAATGGTGCATATCGGGAGCGAAGCCGAAGTCGCATCGGACTTTCGCCTCGAGACCCTCCAGGTAGGCATGCCCGATCGCTTCCACGTGGCCGCAACTAGAGCAGACCAGGTGGTGGTGGGGGTCTTCCGGCGCCCACTCGAAAACCACGTCGCCGGCGCCCATATCGGTCGAGGTTGCCAGCCGCAGGCGCTTCAGAACGTCCAGCGTGCGATAGACCGTGCTCACATCAACGAAGGGGAATTCCGCCCGGACTTGTTCGGCGATCTGGGCCGCGCTGACGTGCCCTTCGGCATGTCGCAACGCCCGGACGATGAGCAGCCGCTGAGGCGTCATCTTGTGCCCCGCGCGTCGCAACAGCTCTGCGGTTTCGTCCTCGCAGGTCATTACTGTCAGTCTACAGACATTCGGTTTCGGCGCAGGCCGCCTTCGACGCACTCTCTTCGTAGGCCGTCACCCTGTCGATTCTCCCAGCATGACTGTCTCCGCCGACGACCGCTGGCTGGCCGATGCACGCGCCCGGGCTTCCGCCGGTGGATGGGAGCGCAGCGCCGATACTATTTTCGCCGAGCTGCGCAAGCAGGCCGCCACGCTCCCGGCTGCCAGGCCGTCCGCGGTTACCTGCCCCGCCTGCGAGGGGCGCCCCGGCTTGCTCGATTTCCCACGCTACGAGCTCCTCTCGGCCGACCCGATCACGTATTGCGGCGCCTGCTATGGGTTCTGGGCCGTCGGCGATTCGCTCGCGCGGGGCGTAGCCGACCCCGGCGTCAGCCATCCCGCGCTCGAGGCAGTCCCGGCGCCGCGGCGTTGCCGCTATTGCTTTGGCCACTTGAAGCCCGACGACACCTGTGCGAAGTGCGCCAAAGCGCCCCCTGCCCTGGAATGCCCCGCCTGCGGGCAGACGATGCAGCGCTTCAAGGAAGGCCAGGTGCGCCTGGACCAGTGCACTGCCTGCCGCGGCACCTGGTTCGATGTCGGGGAGATCGCAGCGGTCTACAAGCTCAAGCCGGCTCAGTCGCTTGCGATGTCCACTGTCGATGAACACGCCATGGATGATGAGATGCCGGGCTGGCTGGTCGCCGTCCATACCCTCAGCCGGATGCTCCTCCCCTTCGTCCCGCTCTAGCGAGCGGGGCGTCCGGTCGAAGCTCGAAGGCTTACCAGATGCCGAGCTGCATCTTCACGTCTTCACTCGCCATCGTTCGCGGGTCCCAAGGGGGATTCCAGACGATCTGCACGTCGACGTCCTTGACTCCGGGGATCTCGCGCAGCTTCGCGTACACCTCACCCCGAATGATCGGGCCCAGCGGGCAGCCGGGGCTCGTCAGGGTCATCGTCACGAGCACGTCGCCATCGTCGTATGTGACGTCGTAGATCAGTCCCAGGTCGACGATGCTCAGGTTGATCTCGGGGTCGTTCACTTCCCAGAGCTTCGCCTTCATCTCTTCAAAAGTCGGCGCCGTGGTCGTCGCGTCGGTCATTGTCCTGGCCTCCTCAGGCGGTCGTGGCGGCCTCGGCGAGGCCCTGTTCGAGTACGTTCCAGCATAGCAGCGCGCATTTCACCCGTACCGGCAGCCGCGCGACTCCCTCCAGGGCTTCAAGGTCGCCAAGTTCCGAATCCGGCAACTCCCCATCGATCAGCATGGCTCGCACCTTTTTCGTCACTCGCCCTGCCTCGTCCAGAGGGCGCCCTTTCAATCGTTCCGTCAGCATCGATGCACTCGACTGGCTGATCGAACATCCATGTCCCCAGAAGCCGATGTCCGCGATCGCCCCGTCGGCCACCTTCAGGTCGAGGTGAATCTCGTCCCCGCAAACCGGGTTCACCCCTTCCACCCGGATTGGCGCATCAGGGAGCTCGCCGTGATTCCTCGGGCGCCGGTAGTGGTCCAGGATCAGCTCCCGGTAGAGGTCATCAAACAGTTCGGCCATCAGGCGAACACCTTTCGCGCGTGCTCGATCGCCTCAACGAGCGGGGCGATGTCGTCTTCGCCGTTGTACACCGAGAAGCTCGCCCGGCTCGTCGCCGGCACGCGGAGCTGCCGCATGAGCAGCTGTGCGCAGTGGTGTCCGGCGCGGATCGCCACGCCGTGCCCATCCGCGATCGTCGCCATGTCATGGGGGTGTACCCCCGGCACTTCGAAACTCACCACTCCACCGCGCTCCTCCGGATCGCGCGGGCCGTGGATCGCGAGGCCCGGGATCCGCTCGAGTGTGTCCATCGCGTATGCCGTCAGGGCGACCTCGTGGCGCCGGACTTCGTCCATGCCGAGAGCTTCGAGGTACTCGATGGCCGCACCGAGGGCAATCACGTCTGCGATGTTCGGTGTGCCCGCTTCGAACTTGTGCGGTACCTCTGCCCACGTCGAGGCTTCCTCCCGCACGGTCGCGATCATGTCGCCGCCGCCCATGAACGGGTCCATCTCTTCGAGCAGTCCCTCACGCGCCCACAGCACCCCGACGCCCGTCGGGCCCAGCATCTTGTGCGCCGAAAAGGCAACGAAATCCGCGCCGGTCGCGCGCACATCAAACGGGAGGTGGGGCACGCTCTGAGCCGCGTCCAGGAGGAAGAGAGCGCCCGCTCGATGCGCCATCTCTGCGAACTCCGCCACCGGGTTGATGGTCCCCAGTACGTTCGACATATGCATCAGGCTAACCAGTTTCGTCCGGGGGCCAATCAGCGCCCGCAGCGAATCCACGTCGAGATGTCCGTCTGGCGTCAAGCTGGCGAACCGCACCGCCGCGCCCGCACGTGCCGCCAGCAGCTGCCACGGCACAATGTTTGAGTGATGCTCCATCTGGCTGATAACGATTTCGTCGCCTTCGCCGATGAACCGATCGCCCCAGGAATGGGCTACCAGGTTGATGCTCTCGGTGGTGTTCCTTGTGAAGACCACGTCCTCGGGGTTGCTCGCGCCGATAAATCGCGCCACCTTCGCGCGGGTGCCTTCGTACTGCTCCGTCGCGCGCTGCGCCAGCGTGTGGATGCCCCGGTGGATGTTCGCGTTGCTCGTCTCGTAGTAGTTCACGAGCGCGTCAATCACGCCACGGGGCTTCTGTGTCGTCGCGGCACTATCCAGGTAAACGAGGCGATGCCCGTTCACCCGCTGGTGCAGGATCGGAAAATCCTCGCGAAGTCGCTCTATGTCCAACATCTCTGCACCGCAGCCTTCCGGCTCAGTCTGGGGAGGCCCCTCTCAGCCGGCTGTTACTTTTGTCAAGATTCACACCTCGACTTCGATCTCCTTGCCATCGAGACGCGTCGGGTATGACCTGATCGGCCGCACCGCCGGCAACGACAACACTTTCCCGTTTGTTACATCAAACTGCGCCCCGTGGCGCGGACACTCGATCCGGTGGCCTATCAGTTTGCCCTGGTCGAGTGGTCCGCGGTCGTGGCTGCACATGTCGTCGATCGCGTAGATGCCGTCGCCCGTGTTACACAGGGCGATGCGCTTTCCGCCGGCTTCCACGACTTTCGCGTGGCCCGCTTCAATGTCGCCGGCGTTCGCCACCTTGAACCACGTCATCGGTCGAAGGCCCCTTCCAGTTTCGCGACCAGCTCCTCTCGCAACTCGAGGTTGGGCACACGGCTGAGCACGTCCTCCAGGAATGCCGTCACGAGCATCGATTCCGCCTCGGGACGGGCGATGCCGCGCGCTTGCATGTAGAACAGCTGTTCCTGGTCCACCGGCCCAGCAGTTGCTCCGTGGGACGCACGGACGATGTCGCTGGTCAGGATCTCTAGCACAGGGTCACTGTTCGCCCGCGCCGTTTCGCTCAGCAGAAGGTTCCGGTTCTCCTGGTTCGCATCGGCGTTTTTCGCACCGAGGCCGACCTTCGTGACCCCGTAATAGATGGCCTGGGAGTCGTCCTTCAGCGCGGCCTTGTACTCCAGGTCGCTCCGCGTGTCCGGGCCCATATGGTCTTGGAACGTGTAGAAGTCCGCCTGGGTGTTGCCCGTCCCATACGCGACGCCGAGGAGTTCGCTCGAAGTTCCGCGCGCCTCCAACGTCGATTCAAGGTGGCCCTTCACCGCTTCGCCCCCGAGGACCATGTGGAGGTTTCGGAACGCTGCATCGCGCTCGCGTCCGAGGAATCGCTGGTAGGCGAACGCCTTCGTCTTTCGGCCCCAACGGTGCACACAGTAGTACTGCACCTCGGCCCCCGGGCCGGGGATCACCTCCGCTGCGAGCAGTGCCACAATCGGCTCGTCACTCGAGACGTATTCCTGGACTACCGTCACGCGACTGTTCGCGCCTGTGACGATGAGCGTGTGCGGCGTACTCACACCCGGCCCGCTGACGGTCCTCGTCAGGTGAATCGGCTCGGAGAGTTCAGCATTCGCCGGCACGTTGATGAGGACACCGTCGCGCAGGTAGGCGTAGTGCAGTGCTGTCAGACGGTCCGCTTCCGGCAGGACCACCGTCCCAAGGTGCTTCGCGAGAACACCGGCGGCGTCGCCCGTAGCCTCGCTGAACCGGACGGCAACGCCAGCCGGCGCCCCCGAGATCGCGACGCCGATGTCGGCGAGTGGCGTCTCGGGGGTCAGACCGAAACTCGTCGCCTCGAAGTACTTCCATGGCCGTTCCGCGCGGGAGTCAGGCCACTCCATTTCGCTCGCAGCCTTCGCTCCTCGCGCCCGCAGCGCCGCCTGCGCCGGGGAGTCCTTCCACGAAGTCCCTACTGCCGCGCTCGCCGTCCGGAAATCCATCCGCTGCTCTACTAAAGCAGTCATTCGCTACCTCGTTCTATCCCTGGGTGCACCGCCTTAACCGACGGCGCCTTCCATTTGCATTTCGATCAGCCGGTTCAGTTCCACCGCGTATTCCATCGGCAGCTCCTTCACGATCGGCTCTACAAACCCGTTGACGATCATCTTCGCCGCCGCTTCCTCCGACATGCCGCGACTCATCAGGTAGAAGAGCTGGTCTTCGCCGAGCTTCGAAACGTACGCCTCGTGCTGAATGCTCACGTTCGGCTCGTCGATCTCCATCGTCGGGTAGGTGTCGGAGCGCGATGTGTGGTCAAGCAGAAGAGCGTCGCAGCGGACGTTCGCCTTCACGCCCTCACAGCCGTCGTACACCTTCAGCAGCCCGCGGTAGCTCGTCCGCCCGCCGTCCTTGCTGAGTGACTTCGAGATGATTGTCGAGGTCGTGTTCGGCGCTGCATGGACGATCTTGCCGCCTGCGTCCTGGTGCTGGCCGGCCCCCGCGAACGCCAGCGAAAGGATCTCCCCGTGGGCGCCCGGCTCCATCAGGTACACACTCGGGTACTTCATCGTCAGCTTGGAGCCCAGGTTTCCGTCCACCCACTCCATCACTGCGTCCTGGTAGGCCATCGCCCGCTTCGTCACCAGGTTGTACACGTTGTTCGACCAGTTCTGGATGGTCGTGTAGCGCACGCGGGCGCCCTTCTTCACGATGATCTCCACCACCGCGCTGTGCAGCGAGTCCGAACTGTAGATCGGGGCGGTGCAGCCTTCCACGTAATGGATCTGGCTGCCTTCGTCCGCGATGATCAGCGTCCGCTCGAACTGGCCCATGTTCTGCGTGTTGATGCGGAAGTACGCCTGGAGCGGGATGTCCACCTTCACGCCCTTGGGCACGTAGATGAACGAGCCGCCGCTCCAGACTGCGCTGTTCAGCGCCGCGAAGCGGTTGTCCCCCGGCGGCACCACCGTACCGAAGTACTCCTTGAAGATCTCTTCGTGCTCCCTCAGCGCCTGGTCGGTGCCAAGGAAGATCACTCCGAGCTTCTCAAGGTCCTCTCGGATGTTGTGGTACACCACTTCCGAGTCGTACTGCGCGCCGACGCCGGCGAGGTACTTCTTCTCCGCCTCGGGGATCCCGAGCTTGTCGAACGTCCGTCGGATGTACTCCGGCACGTCCTCCCAGCTCCGCTCGTCGCGGTCCGTTGCGCGCACAAAGTAGTGAATGTCATCGAAGTTGATGTCGGTGAGCTGCTCCGTCGCCCACGGTGGGTTTTGCTTCTCCCGGAACAGCTCGAGCGACCGCAGGCGGAACTCGCGCATCCACTGCGGCTCGTCTTTCATATCCGAAATCATGTTCACGATGTCGGGGCTGACGCCCTTGTTCGCCTTGAAGAGCGCCTCTTCCGGGTCGTAAAAGCCAAACTGGTAATCAGAGACGATCGACTCAGGTGCGGTGGTCATGGTTGCCTCCTCAGGCGGTTGCGGCGGCTGCTTCGTATTCGTCGTAGCCGGTCGCTTCGAGCTGTTCTGCCAGCTCCGGGCCACCGGACTTCACGATTCGGCCGTCCACCAGCACGTGGACGAACTGCGGCTTGATGTAGTTCAGGAGGCGCTGGTAGTGCGTGATCAGCAGGAGGCCCATCGCCGGGTTCATGAGCGTGTTCACGCCCTCCGCTACTGTCCGCAAGGCGTCGATGTCGAGTCCTGAGTCGGTCTCGTCGAGTACCGCCATCGAAGGTTCGAGCATCGCCATCTGCAGCATCTCGGCCCGTTTCTTCTCTCCGCCGCTGAAACCGTCATTCACGTAACGGCGGGCGAAGTTCTGGTCCACTTTCAGGAGGTCCATCTTCTTGAACAGCGACTCGCGGAACTCCCGGATCGGCACTTCCTGGCCGCGCCGCGCGTTGACCGCCTGGCGCATGAAGTTCACCAGCGTCACCCCAGGGATGGCCACCGGGTACTGGAACGCGAGGAACAGCCCCAGCCGCGCGCGCTCGTCCACTGCCAGGCCGGCCAGGGACTCACCCTTGAACAGGATCTCGCCGCCCGTCAGTTTGTAACTCGGGTTACCCATCAGCACGTTCGCCAGGGTGCTCTTGCCCGAGCCGTTCGGCCCCATGATCGCGTGCACTTCGCCCGCATCGACGGTCAGCGAGAGCCCCTTCAGGATCTCTTTGTCGCCGATATTGGCGCGAAGATCGCGTATCTCCAGAAGCTTGGTCATTGCGGAGCTCTCCTCTTATCCAACTTCGATGATTTGTGGTTGGCCGGGCTGCGCCCTCACCAGGTATTCGCAACAGGACGCCCCGTCGACGATTCGGTTGAGCTGTTCGACATCGTGCCCCAGCAGCAACTCGATCGCCCGCTTGTCCGATTCGCACGGAAGCTTCGAGATCTCAGCGGCCTTGTGGTAAGGGCATCTGCCGTTTACGAGGTGGATCCCGTCGGCTTCGGTCCGCCAGGCGTCGAGGATGCCCTCTCCCCGGAGACTCGCCGTCACCTTGGCGACAAGCTCCTGTTCCGTCAGGCCCGACGCTTCGACGCGATGCTTCAGCGCCAGCGATTCGGCCACGCTCGTCATCACCGTAGAGATGACGTCTTCGCGTTCGCCCAGGCTCTTCAGCATCCGTTCGAGCAAGTCGGCGTACGCCGGAGGAACCGATTGCGTAGCCTTCTCCGTGGCGAAGTACACGTGGTACGGGCGCCCCGTCGCTTGCTTCACCGCCTTCACATCCACCAGTCCGTCGGCCCGGAGATGATCCAGGTGCCGGCGGATCGCGGCCGTCGTGATCGTCAACTCGGTCGCGAGGTCTTCCACTCGCACCTCTCGCTGCTCGACCACCAGGTCCAGGATCCGTTCACGAGTTCCTTGCACACGCCCAGTCTACGCGCCTTTCCGGGCTTTTTCTACTTTGTTGTTGCAAAAGTCCTCTATGGCGCCTATTTGCCGACCGGGACCATCGCGGCGACAGTTATCTCCTTGATCGCTGTAGGTTACATGTAACATAGTAGAGAAGTGTCTATCGAGTTCACCATCCTGGCGTTCCTGTCTTCCGGGCCGCTTTCCGGCTACGACCTGAAGAAGATGCTTGCCCAATCTGAGGCTCTCCCCTGGTCCGGCAACAACAACCAGGTTTACAGGGCGCTGGTTGGCCTCCACGGCGACGGTCTCGCCCTCCTCGAAGTTCAGCAGCCCGCTGATGGTCCTGCCCGAAAGCTCTATACGATCACCCCGCAGGGCATCACGGCCCTTCGCGAGTGGCTCCGCTCTGAAACCGAGGCGCCGCAGCTGCGTGCTCCGATCGTCTCTCGCCTCATCGCCGCTGAAGTCCTCTCGGCCGAAGACCTCGACTTGCTGCTGTCCCGCTACGCCGAGGAAGTCCGCCTTAAGCTCCTTGGCCTCGAGGAGATCGAGCGTCGTGGCGTTGGTGTCGCTCTCGGCAGTCCGCGCCAGCGCTTGCTCTGGCAGTGCATCAACAGCCGGCCAATCCAGCTCCTCCGGGCCGAGGAAGCGTGGGTTCGCGAACTTCGGTGGGCCCTCGCCAGACTCGAAACAACCGTCCCCTCGTCCTAGCGCGACTTGGGTCCTTGGTCCAGCTTCGCCGATTGGGCGACGGGCGATGGGAAGTATTCCGGCGAGACCGGTATGTCGTCCGCAAGGGCTTCCCCGGCCTCACGCCGAATCGCCCGGCCGAATTCGGCCCCGAGCAGGAGGATCGAGGCGTTCACGAACATCCAGACCAGGAACGCCAGCGCCGTCCCGAAACTCGCGTAGATGGCAGTGTCACGGGAAAAGTCGGCGATGGCGAAGAACGTTGCGAGAAGGTTCTTCGCCGCTTCGAACAGCACCGTCGCGAACAGTGCCCCTCCCAGCGCCTCCCGCCACGGCGGGCGCACCGTCGGTACGTACCTGTACAGCAGCGAGAACATCGAAAACGACACCATCGCCGGCAAGACGTATCCCGCGATGCGCAGCGCGGTGTTTGTGTCGATGTTGAACGGCCCGATCTCGTCCACGCGCTCGAGCACCAGCCGCGCGGTCGCCGTCAGGCCCACGGAGAGCACGATGAGCACTCCCAGGGCAGGGATCATCACAAAGTCAATCAGCTTCCCATGCCAGTAGGGCCGCCCCCGCCGCAAGTGGGCTGCCGCGCTGAGTCCTTTTCGCACGGCGCCGAAGATCCCGCTCGAAGCCCACACCAGGAACAAGAAGCCCAGGCCCAGGCTCGCCGGGCTGCTCCGTCTTGCCTGTTTGACGATCTCGTCCACGCTCTCGCGGACGCTCTCCGTCTCCTTCAGTGGTATCTGGTCGAAGATCCACTGGGCGATTCGGTCCTCCTCGATAACCAGACCGACTACCGAGAGGGTGATCAGGCTCAATGGGATGATCGAGAAGATGGCGTAGTACGCGATGGCCGCCGCATACGTCGAACATCCATCCTCGACGTACAGCCGGATGGTGGTGGCCACGACGTCGAACGGCCGTCGGACACGTGACGGCAACGTCCGCCAGGACTCCGCGGCCGCTTCGAGCATTCAGTCACGCTCCGAAGGGCGCAACCCCGCAAGTGTCCGGAACATGCGTACATAGTCGTGCAGGTACCGGGTGAGAAGGAAGTGCTCCCGGACGACTTCCCGCCCGGCGGCGCCCATGCGTCTACAGGTATCCTCGTCGCTAAGCAGCTCGATCAGTCGCTCCCCGCATTCCGCGCTGCTGTCCACGAGGTAGCCGGTCTCGCCGTCCCGCACCTGTAGCGGGATTCCTCCACAATTCCCACCGATCACCGGCCGCCCTTTCCAGAGACCTTCGGACACCACCAGTCCGAAGCCCTCGCGCGTCGACTTCTGAATGACCACCTTCGCCGCTTCCTGGAAGGCATTGACTTCGTGGTTGCCGACACCGTCCATGTTCGTTAGCACGTGAATGTCCGCGTCCCTGCTGCGATGCTTCAGCACCTTCTGCAGCCACTCCTCGCCCTCGGGGTCGTCGTGCGCGAGCGAACCCACCAGGACGAGTTGTAGCTCGGGGTATCGCTCCTTCGCCATCCGGTAGGCGTCGATCACACCCAGCGGGTCCTTCCATGGATCGAATCGCGAAACCTGGCACACCATCGGCCGTGGCGAGTCCACCGAGAACCGCTTCAGCACGCTGTCGGCTTCTCCCGGAGACAACGTCACGTTCTTGGCGCTCAGCGGGTCGATCGCTGGTGGCGCGATGAACCGATTTGCTTCGCTCACTCCCCCCGGACGTACTGCGGCATCGTCCAGACTGTCCCGTCGTACTCCGCGACGTACGGGCGGAGCAAGCTCCAGGCCTCCGGTTGTGCATCGGTCAGGTCGATGTGGCAACGCCAGAGCCACTTCCCTCCTGGTCTGCGCCCGTCCGCACGCAACACGCCCAGGATCGGTGCTGGCTGCGGGTCATGGACGACGACAAAGTCGTACTCCTCCCAGGTTTGGGCGTTCGCGCGGCTCGTCTCCACCCAGAGCGTCCGCTCCTCTTGCGTCCAGCGATGCGGCTTCCCCTGGAGAGCGTTGTGCATCGCCTTCGTCACTCCGAAGAACGGGTCTGATCCCGAGATGACTTTCCAATCGGCTTCCAGCCCGAGGTCCCGCATCAGCGGGACCATCGAACCGAGAATTTCTGCCACGCCGCCGCCATAGGCCGTTGCATTCACATGCAAGACGCGTGCCCCTCGAAGCGGCCGCGCGTCATCGCGGATCGCCTCCACAACCCCCGGAAGCACCGCGGGGCGATACTGTTCTAGTTCCCTGGTCTCGAGTTCAACGGTAGTCAGCATCCGGGCCATGGTAGTACCCGGACCGCTCAAGCTCCGGTCAGTGGGCTGGCCCATCCTGGACTCTCGCGAATTCGCCACTGGCCAACCGCTCGATCGCGTGGTCCCAGTCAGGCGCCACCTGGTCCCAGGCGAATCGCCGGGCAGCCTCCTGGAGGGCCGTCCTTTCCGGGAGCGGGTCGGTAAGCAGCGATTCAAGTTTCTCTTCGAGGTCGCCTTCGTCGTCCCAGAGCACACGGCTGTGTAGCCCGGAAGGCACCAGTGCCGGGTAGTTGTAGCGGCGCGGGGCACAGGGGACGCATCCTGCAGCCATCGCCTCCACCATTCCGACGCCGAAGAACTCGTGGCGCGTAGTGCTGACCACGATGTCGCTCTGCCAGAGCAGGCGCCCGTACTCTGCTTTCGATGGAGCGAAACCAAAGTGCGCAATGTCCGTCGCGAACTCGCTCTCCAGGCCGATGATCGCCTCACTGGGGTTTTCGCCTGGCTCTCCGGCTACTACGAGGCGGAATGGCACACCGCGTCCCTTGATCGCCCGCAGCGCCCGCGCGAACAATTCTGGGGACTTGTCGAACTCCCACCGGTGGTTCCAGAGGATCGTCCGAGGGCCGCTCTTTCGTCTCGGCGATTCGAACTGGGCAAGCCAGTCCAGCTCCACCCCCACGGATAGCACCGTGCTCTTCGCTTCTACTTGCGCCACGCCATCCTCCAGCAGCCAGTTGTTCGGCTGTGACACCAGCGATCGCAGCGCGCCGGCGAAGTCCTCGCGGTGAAACTGCGAATTGAATGCCACGACATCCGCAGCGAGCGCCGACAGGTAGTTGATCTGGCCGAACCAGGAGTTGAACTTCGTTCCCTTCAGACGCGGATAGGTCATCTGGTTCTCATGGAAGTAGGCCATCACCGGGACGCGCTCGAAGCGCGGTCTCGTCAGGGCAAGGAATGCCGGCAAATCCAGCATGTCGCTGACGATGAGGAAGTCGAACTGGCCGGGGAGTGCCCGCGCCGCCGCCGCAAGCTCCTGGGCTCCCCGCCTCATTCGCCGTCGCCACTCCCCGTCCGGCAGCGAGAGCAGGTGAATCTCGTGGGACGAGTGTGCCGATAGTCCATCGAGGAACGCCTTGTGACTGCCGCCGTAGAACGGCTCTACGAATACCCCGCGCACGCTAGCCACGCTTCTCCCGGAGTCCGTCTGCGGGTTCCCACAGGTGAAGCGCGCGGATCACATGTGCCCCAGTTCCGCCAGCTTGAACAGCGCATCCTCAAACTCGGTGTCGTCCGGGTTCACGGCTTTGTACTGGCTCACGCAATGGCCGCCGTACTTCTCCACCAGGTACCAGTCGTCGTCGATGATGAAGTCGGGATACGGCTGTACCCGGGGGTCCTTATCGAACATGCCATCGACCCATTCGCCCAGTCCGTGCATGTGGACGACTCGCTCGACGTGAGCCAGCCCGCTCGCCGACCAGACGAAAACGCCGTGTCCGGCGGCCTTCAGCTTGCGCATCGCCTCGTGGGCGCCGGGCCGCAGAGCGTTTGTGTGCTGGTCGATGAACACCAGCGTGTGGTCGACATCGAAAAAGATATTTAGCGGCATGGTCGTCCTCGTTTGACGTTAACGGGCACTGTAGCGGCGTTCGCCCGGGAAATGAAACGCTGCACTCAACTCTCGGTCCGGTTGTCCACGAACACCGGCACATCGAGCCACCGTACTGTCGGCCGGACACCGTAGAGCGTTTCCAACCGGCCCAGGTGAACCTCGTCGTGGGTCGCCTCCGCGGCCTCCCGGGAGGTCCACAGGTAGATACCGCCGTTCTCCCGGGCCATGTCGTCGTACCAGTACGACTTCCACACCAGCCCTGCCAGGCCCTGGTACTTCGGCGCGGTCGAGCGATTGATCGCTTCGAGGCTGGCGCGGTCGTACGTGGCCTCGCTGTGGCTGAAGGTCACGATGGTAGCGATCACCCGGGTCATCCCCTCTGGGCCTGTCCGCCTCGCGGCTCCGTCTAGGCCTCGGTGACGTCGAGGCCCCAGACCGGCCGGAAACGCCAGGTCCGAATGCCGCTCACCGGGATGTTGTGCTTCTTGATGAGCTTCTTCGCTTCCGGCACCATCCCCGCCGGGACGTATACGAAGAACTCGCCCGCTTTCGCTTTGGGGAGCCAATCGTTCACTGCGGTTTCGTCGTTCACCGAATCGGCTGTCTCGACATCAGCCATGATCTGGAGCCATTGTCCCGGGCGCCGGACAACGACGATGTCCGGGTAGAGGTCTTTGCCGCCTTCTTCCCCCACCGCCATTTTCGGCTTGGGCACGTTCACGATCGTGTCGAGGTCGGCGCCTTCTGGCCCGGGGTAGGGGAACTTCACCTTCGCGATTTCGGCCACTGCCCCCTGGTGACGCAACTCACTGAGATACTTCGCAGTCACGGAACAGCCCTCCAGATCGCAGTCCTTCGATTCTACAGCCCGGGCGAGTAGGGAGAAGCGAGACGCCCATCCCTACCGAAGCCGGGTCACGGGCCCGCTTGTGCGACTTCCGGCTTCACCAGGTTGCGGAATTGCGCGAAGTTCGCCTTGAACTTCTCCGCGATCGACGCATACGTCGCGTCATACTCAGCCTTGTCGGCCCAGCAATCACGCGGGCTGAGGAGCTTGCTGTCGACTCCGGGCGCCGCCGTCGGCACTTCGAAGCCGAACACCGCGTCCTTCCGGAAGGTGACATCGCCGAAGCCGTTGTTGAGGATCGCGCGCACCATCTGCCGCGTCTCGCGGATGGCGATGCGCTTCCCGATGCCGTATTTTCCACCGGTCCAACCAGTGTTCACCATCCAGACCTCTGCCCCGGTCATCTTCAGCCGCTGTTCGAGCAACTCGGCGTAAACCGTCGGGTTCAGAGCCATGAAGGGTGCGCCGTAGCAGGGACTGAACGTGGTCTCCGGGTCCGTAATTCCCACTTCGGTGCCCGCCAGCTTGCAGGTGTAGCCGCTGAGGAAGTGATACAGCGCCTGTGCCGGCGTCAGACGCGCGATCGGTGGCAGCACGCCATAGGCGTCAGCCGTCAAGAGGATCACGTGTGCGGGGTGCGGCGCGACTTCTTCGGTGTAGACGTTCCGAAGCGATTCGAGCGGGTAGCTGCCACGCGTGTTCTCGGTCACCGAGTCGTTGTCCAGGTCAACCTCGCGCGTGTCCTCATCGAAGATCACGTTCTCGAGGATCGTCCCAAATTCACTGGTCTGTTCGAATATGTCCGGTTCGGCGTCTTTCGAGAGGCGGATCGTCTTGGCGTAACAGCCGCCTTCAATGTTAAAGATGCCGCTTTCCGTCCATGCGTGCTCGTCGTCCCCAATCAGCAGTCGCTCGGGGTCGGTGCTCAGCGTCGTCTTCCCCGTGCCGGAAAGCCCAAAGAACAGTGCCGACTTCCCCGTGCGTGGGTCGACGTTCGCCGCCGAATGCAGCGAGAGCACGCCATCAAGCGGAAGGTAGTAGTTCATCGCCGTAAAGACGGACTTCTTCATCTCTCCCGCGTACGCCGAACCTGCAATCAGGATGACGCCCTCCGTCATGTTGAGGGCGACTACCGCGTCGCTGTTGATGCCGTCCGCTTCGCCCTCAAGCTGCAAGAACGGGCAGTGGATGATAGTGATGTCCGGGGCGCTATCGGCCGGCTTCGGCGACGACGGGATGAACATCGTCCGCGCGAACAGGGAGTGATACGCCTGCTCCGTGATGACTCGCACCGTCTTGCGGTGGTCTGGGTCCTGCGCCACAACGCAGTCCTGCAGGTAGATATCCTTGTCCTTCAGATAGGCGGTGGCCTTCGCCCGAAGCCGCTCGAAGGTATCCACCGAAAGCGGTTGGTTGTGGTTCCCCCACCACACGTGTTCGGAGATCTCCGGCGTGCGGACGACGAATTTATCCTTGGGACTGCGGCCCGTCCGTTCGCCGCTGAAAACGGCGAACGTGCCCCCCTGGAGAAGCTTGCCCTCGTGGCGCTTGACCGCGTGTTCGTAGAGCACGGGCACCGAAAGGTTGTGATACACCTCTCCGGCATTGGAAAGGATTTGGCTCGCAACATTGGTCGACGCCGGCGATATAGCCATCTCTACTCAGCTCTCAGGGGCAGTTGCCCGACTGGTGCAGAATACGGCCACTTACCCCGCCATGTGAATAGCTGAGGCATGAGATATAGGTGAGAGCGATAGCATGCAATGCCCCGTCGATGACTCTCCGTCCTAAGCGGCGACTCCCGCCGGCGAACCTTTCACGAGTTCCATGAGCGAATCCACCTGCTTCGAAAGCTGCAGGAAGTCCGGTGTCGGGACTCGCAACTCCCCGTACGCAGGAGGAATGATGTACCCCGCCTGCAGCCCGTTCGCCGTTACGAACCGGTCCGCGACCGACACAACCGCCGCGAGCGTGACATCGTCTGGCTCCGCCGAATGGTGGCGGGCGACTGCCTCCTGGATATCCGCCGGCAGGTTCCAGCGCTTCGCCAGCAGGCCACCGACTTCCGCGTGGTCGTACCCGAGAAGTTCGCCTTCCAGTGCCTCCAGCGTTTCCCCCCGCGCCAGGCACGCCGCTATGGCCTGGTCGAGCGCAGTGGCGTCGGCGTAGAACATCGCCAACCGCCCCATGTTATGGAGAATGCCCGCCGTGAACGCGGTCGGTACGTCGAGTCGCCGGCTCTTGCCGGCCAGTTCGGCCGCCTTGAATGCCACGGCGATGGAATGGCGCCAGAACACTTCGATCCGGAACAGCGCGTTCAATGCGTCGGGTGCATACGCCCCCGCAATCGCCCCGCTGATCGCCATATTCCGGGCTTGCACGAAGCCCAGCGTCACGAGCGCCTCCTGGACGGATGTGACCTCGCGTGCGCGCCGATAGGCCGCCGAGTTCACCACGCGAAGCAGTCTCCCACTCAGTCCCGGGTCGGACGAGACCACCAACGCGAGGTCCGAAGCCGAGGACTTCGGGTTCTGCGCGACTTCCATCACCCGCAGCGCGACTGCTGGCAGCGGCGGGAGGGCTTCTATCGCCGAAAGAATGCTCGAAGCGCGAGACGCGGGCTGCTGAGGATTCGTGGGCATAAGTGCCCCTCCAGTGGCTATTCGCTTTGAGTCTCTGCCGAATTGCGCGCGGGGTGGATTGGGGAGTTCCCGCATCCAGTGTCTGGTTTGTCCCCACGAGGGCTGCTGCGTCAGTGCCTCAACCGCCGGGTGGGGTAAAGACGTCCGGAGAAGCTACCGTGACCAGAACGCGCCGTTCGGGGCTTCATTCCGGTGTGGCGCGCGCGGTCCGCGCTCGAGGATCTCCACAACGTCCGACCACAGCGCTGCAAAGCCGACCGGCGCTCCAAGCCGGTCTCCGGCCTCCGCCACGGTCATCGAATCCAGGAACTTCTCGCCAAAGTAATCGAGGCTCGGCCGCGGAAGGATGAAGATGTCGGGCCGCTCACCCGCAAGTTGCTCTACATAATCCTTGCCACAGACGAGCCCACTGACGTTCACCCGTTCGCCGAACACCGTATTCGTGATGCCCTTCACACGGATTTCCGCCCCTGTCACCGCCGAGACCTCCTGCGCCACTTTCGCCAGTGTCGGCGCGATCAGTGCGGCTGTCCCGATGACGACCTGCTTCCCGGCGCTGGCGCCAGGACGCACCCGGCGCCGCGTCCGCGACCAGTCCTCCAGCATCGTCCGCACCATGCCGATGCCGTTCTCGTACTGGGGAAAGCCGTCGTAGGTCGTGCGACCCGGGATCGGGAGATCCGCGGTGACGTAGTACTCGTCGCTGCACTGCACGATGGTTGCACCGAAGCGCTTCCGAAATTCCTTCTGCAGCGGCTGGAGGATCTGGATGATTCCCCGTGCGTACTCACGGTTCGGGCGCACCAGCTGGATGCCGTCTCGCTTCAGTGACCACTGCTCGAGCTTTGGGCTCGCTCCTACCGGCACGACCGAAATCGTCTGCACTGCCGGGTGCAGTTCGCCGAGGGCCCGTATCGAACGCGCCAGGTGTTCGCCGTCATTCACGCCGGGGCAGAGCACGATTTGGGTGTGCGCAACGATGCCGAGGCTTCCCAGCCTCTGGAGCTGCTCGATGATGTCCGGCGCCGTGTCGTTCGCAAGCATATGACGCCGCAGGCCCAGCTCCGTGGCATGCACAGAGACGTTGAGCGGGCTGAGCCGCTGCTCCTCGAGCCGCTCCCAGTCCGCCCCTGTCAGGTTCGTGAGAGTCACGAAGTTCCCGTGAAGGAAACTTAGCCGGTAGTCGTCGTCCTTCGTGTAAAGCGTCTTCCGCATGCCCTTCGGCAGGCCTTTGAGGAAGCAGAAGAAACAGTTGTTGTTGCAGAGGATGACATCGTCCCAGGTCGCCCGTTCGAACTCGATCCCGAGGTCTTCGTCGATCTCCTTCTCGAACAGGATCAGATCGTCCAGCCCGTTCGCCTTCTTGATCGCGACCTCGACCTCGTGTGCGGCTGCAAAGAACTGGAAGTCGACGACGTCCCGGGGTACGCGCCCGTCGACCGACACGACGGCGTCGCCCGCCTCGATCCCGGCCTCTTCGGCGAGGGATCCCGGAACGACCGCGGAGACCAGCCCAGGCGCGGGGGGACGTTGCATAAGGATCATTGTGCGGGACTGAAGGTGCGAGGTCGAAGTTGACCGAGGCAGACGGGGTCAGTCGCGGTGCTGGATGGTCGCGATGTCTGCTTCATTACCGGCCGCGTCGGCGAGGGTCCACCATGCGGGGGCGAACTCGTCCCGGACCATGCGTCCGCCCGCCGCGAGTGCAGCGGCGACACGAGCCGGCGCCTGGTCGTGCGGTACCCAGACGGCGATATGGATGGCGCCACCGCCATCCTTGCGCGGCTCCTTCATCTCTTCGAACCAGAACGCCGGTCCGCGATTGTTCGGATCGACGAGATCTTCCGTGGGGCTGTCACGGCGAGGCTCATAGCCAAGCACCGCCTCCCAGAAAGGCATCACCGCCGGGACCGCGAGCGCGCCGGGGACGACGAGTACGCTCTGGACGGCAGATGGGTCCGCGGTCGCGCCCTGTTCGCGTGCTGCTGCTGAGATCTGGCGTGCAAGCTCAACGTCGTGTCGGCTCATTCCGAAGTAGTCCGCGGTGTAGGTGATAAGGCGCACCGTGACGCCCCCGGCGCGGATGTCGAGGTCCGGAGGTTGATCGTTGATGCCTGGAAGCTCGCTGACCGCGGCGACGAACCCTGCGCTTGCCGTGAATGACCCCGTTCGGAAGAAAGCGCAGGCGCCGTCGCCGACCACGCGCCAATCTTCGACACCGGGGGCCGCCTGGAATTCCCGCGCAGTGATACGTTCGACCATGCGCGGAAGGTAGCGGTCGGGCGTGGGGGCGGCAATGGGGTGGTGGCGCTCCCTCACGGGTGCTCGCCGTCAGGCCGGGGCCAGCTCCCGAATCCGCGCCTCCACCTCGTCGATGGAGTAGTCCGGCGTTGAGGCGCCGGCCGTCAGGCCCACCCGCTGAGCCCCCGTGAACCATTCGGCCCGCAGCTCCTCGGCCCCCTCGATGTGGTGCGCGACCGTGCCCTGTTCCTCGCACACTTCTCTCAGGTGGCGGGTGTTCGCGCTCTTCTTCCCGCCCACCACCACCATCACGTCCACCGTCGATGCCAGCGCGGCAGCCGCTTCCTGTTGGCCTGTCGTAGCGTGACAGAGGGTGTTCACCACGTGCATCTCGAAGTTTCGATCCCGCCCGAGGAGCATCAGGTTGGAGACGAATTTGGCGAAGTCCTCCATCTTGTGCGTCGTCTGCACCATCACCGCGATCTTGTTGGGAAACCCGCCGGGGAAGCCATCCACCAGGTCCTTCAACGCCCCGAAGTCGGCGCTTGGCGCAATCGTCGCCTGGGAAAGCCCGTCCTTGCTCATCGTCCAGCCCATGATCCCGCGCACTTCCTTGTGTCCGGGGTCTCCGAAGATGAGGACGTGCCACCCGTCGCGCACGAACTTCTGAGCGTAGCGCTGCGCCCGGGTCACGATCGGGCAGGTGGTATCGATGACTTCGAGGCCGCTTGCCTGGAGTTCCTTCATCGCGCGTTCGCCGACACCGTGTGCGGTGATAGCGACGCGACCTTCCGGCACGCGCGCCGCCGTCGCTGCCCCGATGTCACCGTGGATCTGGTCGGGGCCGGGCAGCTGGATCACGCCGTTACGTTCGAGGCTGCTCACGACATGGGGGTTGTGGACGATCTCGCCGACACTGAAGACGGGCCGCTCCGGGCTCGCCTCGCCTTCCATGATCTGCACGGCACGCCGCACGCCCATGCAAAACCCCATCTCATTCGCCCGGATCACCGTCACCATGGGATGCGTCTCTCCCGCCTTCACTTCCAGTATAGGGAGGGAGGTATTTCGCGGGTAATTGGGCTTGGATGGCCGCCTCGATTCGCCGGGTGAGTTCGGTTACCTGCTCCTGCGTTGGCCGTCTAACCGGTTCGAGCCTGATCGGTTCGCCAATTGTGATCCGGAATTCAGGTCGCCTTGCCAGCACCAGTGGCTGCCTGAGTTGTTCAGTCCCTGTCATCGAGCAGGGCAGGACCGTCGCCCCGGAACGAAGCGCGATCATCGCCGTCCCCGGGTGTACCTCTCCCATGAAGCCAGTCTTGCTTCGGTGCCCTTCCGGGAACATTCCGATGACACCGCCCCGTTTGAGGATCCGTTCGGCCGTCAACATCGCGCCAAGGTCCGAATCGAACCGCCGCACCGGGAACGCGTCCCAGAGCCGGATGATCGCTCCGAACGGCATCTTGAACAGCTCCACCTTCGCCATGAACCGGATGCGCCGTCGAGCGATGCCTGCCCCCAGGATCGGTGGGTCGGCATTGTTCAAGTGGTTCGAAACGATGATCAACGCCCCTTCTTTCGGCACGTTTTCCCGGCCCGTCACTTTCCAGCTCACCACGCACCAGAGCAGCCCACGGAGGACATAGGTCAGCGTCCAGTAGAACGGCGGGGCGAACATCCCCCAGCCGATGCGGGAGAGTCGATTCTTCAGTTTCTGGCGCATCTCACCTTCTCCAGTGCAAAGGAGATCACCTGCTCTAGCGTCATGTTGGTCGTGTCGACCGCGATCGCGTCGCCTGCGGGCCTCATCGGGCTCACAGCTCGGGCCGCGTCGACTTTGTCCCGGCTGGCGATGTCCTTCTTGGCGTCGTTCTCATCCTGGGTCGCCTGTGTCCCGCGCCGTTTCGCCCGCGCCTCCTCGCTCGCATCGAGGTAAAGCTTCAGCGGAGCTTTCGGGAGAACTACCGTCCCGATGTCTCTTCCCGCAAGCACGGTAGCCTCCCGCTTCGCGATGGTTCGCTGCCGGCGCACCATCGAAGCCCGCACACTCGCCAGCGCCGAGTACTTGCTCACGTTCTTTTCGACGTCCGAACGTCGCAGTTCGCCGGTGACGTCTTCACCCCCAAGGAAGATTCGGGTTCCCGCCGCGTCGACGCGGACAGTCATCCGCATCCGCCGGAGAAGTGGCTTCACGGCATCGTTGTCGGCAGGCACGCCGGCTCGCAGCGCGGCCAGGGTCACGCCCCGGTACATCAACCCGGTGTCCAGGAAGCTGTAGCCAAATTCCGCCGCGATCGCCAGCCCCACTGTCGTCTTGCCGGATGCGGCCGGGCCATCGATCGCGATGCTGCCGGGAAGTTGGTGCGTCATCGGTGCGCCATCGTAGAGCATCCCGCCCTACTTGCTATTCCGGTCCTTGCCGCCCGCCGCGGCATACAGCGCGTCGACTTCCTCCGGCGAAATCTCGCGGAACGCTCCCGAACTGAGCGTGCCTAACAACAAAGGGCCGATCCGGATGCGCCTCAGGGCCAGCACGTCTCTCCCGATGGCGGCCATCATTCGCCGGATCTCCCGGTTCTTCCCTTCCTTCAGCGTGAGGATGAGCCACGCGTTTGGTTCTGGCCGCGGCTCCACCATCGTCACCTGCTCGTCGTCTTCTTCGTCATCCTCAACGTCGTCGAAGTCGATCTCCACATCCATCGGTTTCGGTGGAGCGGCAGCCTCCTGCGCCGAGACCGCCCGGAGGCGCTCCCCGCTATCCTCGATTCCCCGCACCAGCCGTTCCATGTCCCTCTTCGCGGGCATCGCATCGAGTCCGACCAGGTACTCCTTTTCCACTTCGTACCGGGGGTGAGTGAGCAAGTCGGTAAGGTGTCCGTCGCTGGTCAGGATGACGAGACCCTCGCTCTCCAGGTCGAGCCGCCCAACCGGGTGCAGCTGGATCTCGCCGATTGGGACGAGGTCCAGCACCGTCTCGCGCCCGAGATCATCCCTCGCCGTCGTGACGAAACCCGCAGGCTTGTGCAGTGCGAAATAGCGATAGCGCCCCTTCAGGACTGGGACGCCATCGACCATGACTTCATCGATCTCGGGGTCTGCACGCGCGCCGAGCGTCTCGATCTGCACGCCGTTCACGCTCACCCTGCCCGCCAGGATCATCTCCTCGGCCACCCGCCGCGAGGCTATGCCCGCGTTCGAGAGGATCTTCTGTAATCGTTCAACGGCCACGCCATCCATCCCACCACTTCCGCGCCTTCGGCGCGAACGCTGTTCCGGCGATCCCAGCGGAAACTCCTGCCGCGCCGAGGAGCACGATCCAGCTCCAGGCGAGTCCGGGGCCTGCTCCTTCCCGGATATCGATGCCGGTTGCCAGCTGTTCGGCGCCCCCTGCGCCCGTTCCGGCTGTCCGAGCACCAGCCACGGTAGACGCCGCCTTCGGCGCGAAGATGTTGGTTTCCCCGGGCGTTGGCCGGAGCGTGACGGCCCAATTCTCGCTCGCTGGTTCGGCCGCGGCGTCCCGCACGCCGAGCGTCTGTCCCGCTCCCGCCGCCATCGGCGGCGGGTCGAAGACCTTGGTGCTGTCACCCCAGGAAACCTCGTCGACCACCGTGCCGTCCGGTGCGGTCAGGCGAAGGAGGTCTCCAGTGTTGCCGAGGCCGTTGCCAATTTCTCCCCCGGGTGCCACCACGACGACTGTTCCAGTTGCGAAGGTAGCGGCATCGCCAGCGATCACGACGAATCCCCGTGGTGGGACGACAAGTCCCGGCAACGACTGCCTGGTGCTCCCATCCGCAATCGTCCATCCACTCAACTCGACGGCCTCGGCGCCCACGTTCACGAGCTCCACCCACTCATAGGCGGCATCGCGTCCCGGTTGTTCCGGATCGCTCATGATCTCAGAAATCCGCAGGCTGTTCGGCCCGGTGACGGTTGTCTCGCTCCGCCCCGTCGCAATAGCTGTACCGCCGGTGGTGGCAGTTGACGTCTGTGCCGGCACGTTTGTGCCACCGGGGGCTGTCTGCGTCGGGGTGGTCGGTGCCGAGCTTGCTCCGGGAGGGGGTGCCGCCTCGGGCGCGGCGACGGCGGCGAACGAGGCGTCGTCGAAGCAGGCCGTCGCTGTCCCGGTGGTCTGCAGCACCAGCCTCAGCCGCGCCGACAGTGCGGAAGCAGGCGCCTGGCGCGCATCAGTTGCCACTTCGTTCCATCCGGAGGACCCGCTCACGGTGCTCTCGTCCTGCGAGAGCTGACTCCCTGAACCGTCGTCGCTGGCGTACCAGCTGATCCGTACCGAAGCGCTGCCGCCAGTCACGCGCGCCGTCACGCCGCCGGCATACCAGCCGCCTCCCTCCACGCTCACAACCTGGTAGAGCCACTTTGTGGAGTTCGTTTCCGAAACGATGCACCCGGAGTAGGAGCCGCGCGCCGCCTCTCCGGTCGCTGTCATCATGCCGCCGAACTTCTCCCAGTAGGCGGGCTTTCCCTCCCGGATGATCTCGAAGTCGCCGTTCGCGAGGAGTCCGCCATATCCCGAACCGGCCGGGATCGTCGGCGTTGAGGTCGGAAGAGGAGCCGTCGGGGTTCCGCCCGCCGCTTTTGGTGGCGTCGGCGTCCGTGTCGCTGTGGGCTCGTGCGTCGGAGACGGTGTGCGCGTCCCGGTCGGCGTCTTCGTGGGTGTCGCCGTCTTTCGCGGTCGCGGTCGCGGTCGCGGTCGAAGTCGCCCCGCCAGTCGGGATGGCCGAACCCGTGGCCGGTGGCTGTGTCGCCGTTGGTCCTTCGTCGGTTGGCGTTGGCGTCGGCGAGGGTGGTTCGGTGGTTGGAGTCGCGGTCGGCGCCGATGTGATGTCCAGGGAGGCGGAATCCAGGATCATGTCGCCTGTGCCGGTCAGGGTCACAACGAACTCCACCCACGCGGCGTTCCCCGGCGCCACTACTCCGCCGATCGTGAATTGGCTGAACGCGGGTCCCACAGATCCGGCGCTTCCCGAAGCCGTTAGTTTCGGCATGAGGTACTCGTCGAGGAACCGCAGCTGCAACTGTGCCGAGCCTGCGTTTGCACCCTTCACCCAGACTGAACCAGTGAAGGTGTCACCCGGGGACACTTCCTGTGCCTGATGCTTCACCGTGGTCGTGAGCGATGTCTTCGAGACCTTCGCCGCCAGCCCACCACCCAATCCTCCTGTGTCCTGCGCCAGCAGGCCGCCTGTCGCACTCCAACCCGTTGGATTCGTTCCTCCCCAGGACTCGAACCCACCATTCGTGAGCGCCTCCGCACTCGCCGCGTCCCGGGCCGGCGCCGTCAGCGCCAGCGCACTCACCAGGACAGCCAACAGCCCCGCGGCCACAGGCCCGGTGAGGATGGCGCGTTGCCGCCCTCGAGCGCTCGATGCGCTGGACACGGCCCTACCGCGCGATGAGCGGCGCGCCGCCGAGGTGCGAGCCCGCGTCCACGATGAGGATTTCTCCGGTGATAAGGTCCGCCCCTTCGATGAACCAGACCGCCGCCTGGGCCATGTCCTCGGGCGTGCCGGCCTTGCGCAGGGGGGTGTTGCGCTCCTGCGCCGCCTTCGCTGCCTCATAGGCGTCGTCACCCATGCCGCCGCGCAGCCAGCGCCCCTGGATGAACCCCGGGCAGATGGTGTTCACCCGGACTTCTGGCCCAAGCGCTCGAGCGAGTGAGAGAGTCATCGTATTGAGCGCGCCCTTCGAGGCGGTGTAGGCGATCGAACTGCCGACGCCCATCACTCCCGCCACCGACGACACGTTGGTGACGGCCCCCTGGCCCTGCTTCTTCATCTGCGCGGCCACCGCCCGGGTCATCTGGTACGGCCCGATCACATTCACACCGTAGATCCGGTGGAAATCGTCTGCCGTCAACCCTTCCAGGTTGGCGTGGTTCACGAAGTGCGTCGTGCCCGCGTTGTTGATGAGGCCGTCGATTCGTCCCCACTTGTCGATAGCCGCCTGGGCCATCCGCCGGCAGTCAGCGTCGTTCGAAACGTCTGCCTGGCAGAGCAGCGTTTGCACGCCGAGCTTCTCGCATTCGGCCTGCGTCTCTTTCGCTTCCGCCTCGCTCTTGGTGTAGTTGATGACGACGTTGCAGCCCTTGCTCGCGAGCAGCTTCGCGCACGCGGCGCCCACGCCCGTCGCCGACCCCGTCACGATGACCACGCCACCCTTGATGTCCATCGAATTCCCCTGAAGTGAGTAGCGCCGAAGTCTACGCGTTGCGCTTCAAATTGGTACTACCACCGCGCTCCTGCACATCCAGTCGGCGTAGCATCGCCTTCGACGAACCCTCCCTGGAGGAGTGTTGAGATGGCCCCCACTCGCCGCCTGGTGGAGCAACTCCGCCCCCGGCTCCGTGCACTTGCCCGAGGTGCTCTCTGGTACGCCGTGGATATGGCCTTCGTCGTCGCTTTCTTCTTCGTCTATTTCCTCCTCCGCGGCCTCCCCCACGATCGGGTCACACAGTCTACCCGGAACGCGTTCTACATCATCGACGCCGAGCGCACCCTCGGAGTCTTCCACGAGCCGGCCTGGCAGCAGGCCGTGATCGAAAACGAACGCCTGACGAGCCTCGCGAACTTCACCTATCTGAATCTCCACATGCCCCTTCTCGTGGCGATGGGCGGGCTCTTCTTTCTTGCCGAGCCGCGTAAACACCGGGTCATCCGGAACACGATCCTCCTCTCCGCATTCATGGCCGTCCCCATCTACGCCGTCTTCCCGGTTACGCCGCCCCGGCTCATGGGCAGCGCCGGGTACCCCCTCGGCATCTTCGACACCATCCCGGAAGCCGTCCGCACGAAACCTGGCCCTCTGGCGAACTGGTATGCGGCGGTGCCTTCCTACCACTTCGGCTGGATTGCGCTCGCTGTCGCTGGGGTGTGGTGGTATTGGAAGTTGTGGGCGCTGCGCGCCGTCGCGACGGCGTTTGCCGGGCTCATGTGGTGGGCGATTGTTGTCACCGGGAACCACTACTTCCTGGACATGGTCGCCGGCGCGGTGATGGTCGGCCTGGCTTTCTCTCTCGTCTGCCGCTTCGAACGCTGGGCAGACGCCAACCCCACGCGGGCGGCTCGCTTCACCGTTCGTGCCGGGCCGCTCCGGCTCCCCTTCTAGCCGTCCCGAGTCCCATCCGCGGGTTGATTGACAGTCCTCCTACCCCACGGAAGAATCGCCATGCTTCATAAGGAGGAGCCCCATTTCCATGAAAGCCGCAGTGCTCTACGCACCGAATCAGCCCCTCGTCATCGAGGACATCGAGCTCGATGAACCCCAGGCCAACGAAGTCCTCGTCAAGACCAGCGCCACCGGCGTCTGCCACTCCGACCTTCACTTCATGGAAGGCAAGTGGATGTATCCGATGCCGGTCGTCCTCGGCCACGAGTCCGCGGGCGTCGTCGAGAAGGTCGGCCCCGGCGTAACCAACGTAAAGGCCGGCGACCGCGTCGTCATCGCCTTCGTCCAGTCCTGTGGCGTCTGTGACCGCTGCACCACCGGCCGGCCCAACCTCTGCTCCAACGGTCAGTCCCTGAACCGCATGGGCCGCGTGAAGCTCAACGGCCAGCCGATCATGCAATTCGCCGGCATGTCCGCCTTCGCTGAGTTCCAGCTCGTCAGCTCGCGGGCATGTGTGAAGGTCCCCGATGCTGTCCCTCTGGAAGTCGCCGCACTCGTTGGCTGCAGCGTCATGACGGGCGTCGGGGCCGTCACCAACACTGTCAAGCTCCAGGTCGGCGAAACCGTCGCCGTCGTCGGTTGCGGCGGCGTCGGCCTCAACATCATCCAGGGCGCCCGTCTCGCCGGCGCCTCTCGCATCATCGCGGTCGACATGCTGGAATCGAAGCTCGCCGCGGCGAAGGAGTTCGGCGCCACCGATGTCGTCGATGCCTCAAGCGGCGACGCCGTTGCCCAGGTCCAGGCCCTCACTGGCGGCGGAGTGGACTATGCCTTCGAGGCCATCGGCCTCATGAAGACCGCGCAACAGTGTTTCGAAATGGCACGCCGCGGTGGGCAGGCGGTGATCGTCGGCATGCTCCCGCTCACCGAGCAACTCACCATCCCGAACGCCGGCATGTCGTTCCTCGGGGAAAAGGGCATCGTGGGCAGCTACTACGGCTCCACTCGCCAGACCTACGACATGCCGTGGCTGATGGAGCTCTACCGCCAGAAGCGCCTCAAGATCGATGAGCTCATTTCTCGCAGGTATCAGCTCAGCCAGATCAACGAAGCCTATGACGCCCTCAAGGGCGGCGAGGTCAACCGCTCGGTGATCGTTTTCTAATCCGGGCTTCGCCTCCACCGAAAGAGAAGGCCCGCCGAACCGGCGGGCCTTCTCTGTTCTGCGTTGTTCGCAGACGAGGTCTCAGTCCTTCGAACAGGCGAGCACCGGGTCGTAGTCCGGCATGTCGGTGATCTTCTCCACCGGCTGGATCCAGGCGATCTTCCCGTGCTTGTCGACGACGATGACGACCCGGTTCGCGATGCCTCGCGGCTCGATGACGACGCCATATTTGCGCGCCGTGTCCCCCAGGGGAGCGAAATCACTCAGTATCGGGAACTCCAACCCGAGTTCTTTCTTCCACGCGGCCTGTGCCCACACACCGTCGCTCGAGATCACCACGGGCAGGGCGTCCTGGCTCGCGAACTCCTCCCTCTTCTTCTCGATCAGCGGCATCTGGTTGCTGCAGGCCGGGGAAAACGCCGCCGGGACGAAGTTGATCACCACGGCGTTCTTGCCTTCGTAGTCGCTTAACTTGAACTTCTCGCCCGTTGGGCTCGAAGGGAGTTCGAAATCGGGGGCTTCGTCACCCACCTTGAGGGTGGCGGTCTCTGACATTGGAACCTCACGGGACAAATTTGGGATAGCTAATCGATCGTAGCAGGCGCGGCATCTGGGCCGCCAACTGGGAACCGCTGGGCAGCCCATGTCGGCGGCCGCTTCTCGGCGAAGGCCGTCATTCCCTCGAGCGCCTCTGCGGAGGCGAAGTACCCCGCGGAGCGGGCAGCCATTTCTTCGAAGCCGGCGTGTAGCTCCATCGCTGGCACATCCCGAATGAGTCGCTTTGCACCCCCGAGGGCCCCCGGCGCGCCTTTCCGAAGCGCGTCCAGGTACTGCTCGACGACGGTATCAAGCTCCGAAGCGGCAGTCGCACGGTTGAGCAATCCGATGGCCGCCGCTCTTTCTCCATCGAAAGCCTCCCCCGTGAGGAAGAGCTCCATCGCGACGGGCAGCGACAGTTTGCGCACGAGGATGACCGAAATCACCGCCGGGATCACACCAATCCGGACTTCGTTCACCGCAAACGTCGCCGTATCCACACCGACCGCGATGTCGCACGCCCCGACGAGACCCATCCCGCCCGCTCGTGCTGCGCCATTGATCCGCCCGACAACCGGTTTCGGCGCTTCCCACATCGCTTCGAGGATCGGCGCAAGCGATGTCGCTCCCGTGCTGGCGCCTCCCTGGTTCGCCTCACGTTGTTCCTTCAAGTCTGCGCCGGAGCAGAAGACCGTGCCGGTTGCCGTCAGGACGATCACCCGGACACCGGCGTCGGCGATGGCCGCGTCCATGTGCGCCGCCAGCTCCCGGGTCAGCTGCTGCGAGAGAGCGTTCCGGTTGTGCGGCGAGTCCATGGTGATCGTCCCGACGCCATCCCGGAGTTCGTAGTGCACCAGTTCGGTCATCGCTTCGCCTCTCGCGGGAACTCGCCTGGCTGCCGTCCCGCGCCGGGCGGCCCGGCGAAGGCCTGGGCAATGCCCATCCACTCCCGCGCGGCGTCGCCGATGACTTCCAGCGAGGTGTCGGCGATATGCCGCCTCTGGGTGACGACCCGGCAGAAGTCGGTGGCGCTGCCCCGGACCACGTTCTCGTTGGTGTCGTCCCCGAGTTCCCAGGTCGCCCCGGAGGGCGCCGTCAGGGAGACGCGGACCGGCACCCTCGATGGCTCCAGGTTCCGTGTCTGGTAGCTGTACGGCCGCGTCCGCACCCCCAGGAAGGCGACATGCCGGAGCCTGTCGGTGTCCGGTCGTTCGACACCCGCAACGTCCACCACGTCCAGCCCGTGGGACCACGTCTCCATCAGCCGCGCGGTGACGTGCGAGACGCCGGACATCGGCGGGCCGGCCCACGGGATGCGCGCTGCGGGGTCGAGCGATTTGAGTGCCGCCCGCAGGTTGCTCGATGCGATTCGCCACCACTCGAGGAGGTCTCCGTGGGCGAGCGTCCTTGCGCGCTCGAGGTAGGCGGGTTCCCCGTTTTCGGGACGCCGGAAGTGTTCGCGAAGCGCCTCCGCGTCGGTGATCGCTAGGGCGGCCGCCTCGTCGAAGTGGGCAAGGTGGGCCACCTGGTCTCGCACCGCCCAGCCGATCGCGTGCGTCGCCTTCTCGAACACCGATGGGGCCAATCGATCGAGCACGCGCTCCAATGCGCGGTGCTCCTCAGCCAGGTCGTCTATCACTTCTTCAAACACGCTTGCCATGGGCTGGAACTCTACCCCGCGCGGCGCCGCGTGTCCGCGCACACAGTGGCGCCCCGCCGCCGAATCTGGCACGCTCTAAGTCTGTCCATTCTTTTCTCCGGAGGCACCACAGGTGAATCTGCTTAGTCGTCTCATTCGTCCGTCCGCCGTCGCGTTCGCTCACTGCGATGGCCCTTGCGGGGTCTACGACCCCGCCGCTGCCCGCATCGCCGCCGAAGCCGTCCTTTCCATGGAAAAAAAGATCGCCGCCCTCGGCGATGCCCAGGACGCGGCCACCATCAACACTCGCACGCGCTTCATCACCATCAAAGAGCAGCAGGCCGAGGTCGTGAAGAAGGAACTCGACATCCTCTGGCACGACTACTTCAAGCCCGAGCACCTCGAGAAGTACCCGAACCTCCACGACACCTTCTGGAAGGCCGCCAAGCTCGCCTCGAAGAACAAGACCGAACAGGACCCGGCCAACGGCGAAGCCCTGATGGGCGCCATCGAGGAGATCCACAAGATCTTCTGGGCGACGAAGAACCGCGACATCGCCTTCTATCGCGCGAACCCCTGATCACGCTCGCGGACAAACGCATGTAGGGCCCAGTGACTCGCCCGAGTCACGGGGCCTCTACTGTTTCCCGGTGTGCGCATGAAGGGTGCTGCGGCGACTCATCCGCTTGCGACGTACGCCCTCGCCGCGGCGATGCTCGCGTTCAGGGTCGCGCGAACGCGCTTGTGGCCAATTCGTCGCGCATCGGACAGGATGAGGGCATGAGCAGTCGTTCCGGGCGGGTGGCGCCCGTCCTCTTCGGATCCGCGCTCATCCTTGCTGGAGTCGCGGCCGCCTTTCGCGTTGGCCGCCGCTTCCGCCGCTTCGCCATCTCCGGGACGTCGATGCTCCCGACCTTGCGCGCTGGCGACTGGGTGCTCGTCGATGAGCACGCCTATCGCGGCCGTCTACCGCGCCGCGGCCACATCCTCGTCGCCCGCGATCCTCGCGAACCCTGGCGCCACCTCGTCAAACGAGTCACCTCGGTCGATCTGCACGGGTACATCCGCATCGAAGGGGACAACGCGGCGGCGAGCACCGACAGCCGGGATTTCGGCCCGCTGCCGGCCAGCCTCATCTCCGGTCGCGTGCGCTGGCGCTACTGGCCGCTGAGCCGCGCGGGCGCCGTGCTCTGATCGCGGCTGCCGGCCAGCTCCCCGAGCACAAGCCCGTCGGTCGGGAACGCGAGCTCGGGCGGTGTTTCCGGTTCGAACCAGTCCAGTTCGGTGAATTCGCCGTCGATGGGATGGGGCTCGCCGTCACGCGTGATGCCTTCGAACCAGATGCCGACCGTCTGTTTGTCGCGGTTGTGGAAGTTCGAATGCACCGCGACGACGCCGCCCAGCTCGACTCGGACTCCCGTTTCCTCCTCGAACTCGCGCACGGCTGCGTCGCGGACGTCCTCGTCCCACTCCACATACCCGCATGGGATGCACCAGAGTCCCGCGTAGATTCCCGTCGCGCGCCGCCCCATCAGCACCCGTCCGGCTTCGTCCCGCAGCACGACGGCCACCCCCACAGCCGGGTTCCGGTACTCCACGAACGCGCACTCGCCACAGGTCTTGCGGGTCTTGCCTGCCCTCTCCGCCTCGACGAGCCGGTTCCCACAGTCAGGACAGAACGTCGCGCTCACGGCTGGGGCAGCTTGCCCGCCGCTCGGAGCTCCGCCATCGCGACGAGGTCCTCAGCCACCTTCGCGATTGCAATCTTCACGCTCGCGTTCGCAGGTTGGTCGCCCGGTCCCCAGTGCTCGCTCGCCCGGGAAATCACGACGTCCGGCACAGCGGCGATGCCGCCGATGTGCCGCATTACCCGTGCGGTGTCCGTCACGCCTGGCTCCGCGTCTCCGCCCGCGATGCCGATGAGCGCGAACGGCTTGCCACCTGCGTGCGGCAGATCGATGAAGTCGAGTGCGTTCTTCAGGCCGCCCGGGATCGCCCCGTGGTACGAAGGCACCGTGATCAGGAAAGCATCGGCCGCGCTGCATGCTGCCCGGAAGGCGCCCACCGCCGCCGGGTACTGGTCCTCCGGCCTGCCGTCCATCAACGGCAGTGAGCCGATCTCGAATCCCTCGCACTGCGCCCCGGCCGACTCGAGCACCTTGAACGCGAACTGGAGTGCCCGGTCCGCTGAACTGCGCGGTCGCATACTGCCGTTGATGCCAAGGATGCGCGTCATCTCGTTAGCGTACGAACCCCCGGGCGAACGGGCGATGCGCACGGAGTCCATCCGCCTCGTACACTCCCCCCGTGAAGCCGCGGGTTGTGGTCGTAGGTTCGCTCATGATGGACCTCGTCGTCCGTGCGCCCCGCCTCCCCGTCATCGGCGAGTCCTTGCTCAGCCATAGCTTCAGGACTTCCCCAGGTGGCAAGGGCGGCAACCAGGCCATTGCCGCCGCGAGACTCGGCGCCTCCGTCACAATGATCGGACAGGTCGGCGCCGACCGCTTTGGCGAGATCCTCCGCGAGAGACTCGAAGCTGAAGGCGTCGACACGCGATTCGTCTCCGTCGACCCGGAGCTGGGGACCGGCGTCGCCGTCCCGATCGTCCTCGATTCCGGCGAGAACGCCATCTTCGCGGTTCCTCAGGCGAATCTGACCCTGTCTTCCTCTGCTGATGGAACGGGCGCGCGATGTGATCTCTTCCGCCGCCATGCTACTCGTGCAGTTCGAGGTCAACATGGACGCCACCCTCGCCGCCATGCGCCTGGCGGAGGCCGCGCGGGTCCCTATCCTGCTGAACCCTGCGCCAGTGGCTCCCTACCCTCCCGGGACGCTGGAACTCGCCTCCGTAATCGTCGCAAACGAGATCGAGGCCGCTGCGCTCGTTCCCTCCGCGTCGGGCGACCACGACGCCGAAGTCGGAGTGCTCCGCAGGATGTCCAGGAGCGCCGTCATCACCCTCGGCCATGATGGCGCCGTCGTGGATGATGGGTCAGGCCCCAGGAGCATTCCGCCTTTCGCCGTCCAGGCGGTGGATTCGGTTGGAGCGGGAGACGCCTTCTGTGCCGGCCTCGCTCTTTCCCTCTGTGAAGGTGCGCCGCTGGCGTCGGCCGCCCACTTCGCCGCCGCGGCAGGCGCCGTTGCGGTGACGCGTGCGGGTGCGCAGGCGTCGCTCCCGACTCGCCAGGAAGTGGAGGCGCTCCTTGCCGGCCGGTGACGGAACTTTCCCGCCTCTTTCGACGTTCCGTGTTGATGATGGCGATCGGTCGGCGGATACTGAACTCACCCCCGGGTTGGCTTTGTGAGCGCCCAACAACGATTCTGCCCAATCTGCAATCGCGCTTTCCAGGAGGCCGAAGCCGTCCTCCGCTGCGAGGGCTGTTCCGTGCTGCACCATCCCGGGTGCTGGGTGACCAACGGCGGCTGCGCGACGCAGGCCGACCATCGCGTCACCCCGGCCGCCATGGCCTACCCCCACAGCGACCGTCCCGGCGGGACTCCCGCGCCGCATCCCGGCGAAGTTGCGCCGGCGCCGCCCCCGGCGACCTCCGAGCCCATTCCTTTCCGCCCCGCAAGTCGTTCACCGGAAGGTACTTCGGACCCCGACGACCCACTCGTGATCGGCAGTGCCGAGATTCGGCCGATGGTCCACCGCACCCTACCCTCCACAGTTGGTGTTCCCTCGGTCCCACGACGCTACCAGCCACCGCCCGGCGAACAGATGCCCCGCCGCCAGATGCCGAAAATCTACGGGGGCCATCCGCTGCTTGCGTACTGGTACGTCCCGGCAGCCATCGGACTCGCGATCTTCGTTGCCTTCGCCGTGATCTGGACGGTCGGGAAGCTGACCGGCGAGGACGATGCCGCGACTCCCCAACGCCCCACCCCGGCGGCAACAAGCGCTGCCTTGCCCACGCAATCCAACGCCACGCCAGGCCCGAGCGCCGCCGCGTCCCCGTCGTCATCGCCTTCCGCTGCGCCCAGCACCGGTCCCGGCAAGTTCAAGGGAGGCGATATCGTCACCGTCACCGGGACCGGGGAGTGTCTCAATGTCCGTGTGAAGCCGGGCCGGGAGAACGATGCGATAGTCTGTGTGAAAGACGGCACGGATCTTCGAGTCGTCGGCGGGCCAGAATCTGCGGGCGAACTAATCTGGTGGAAAGTCCAGACGGAATTGGGTGAGGGATGGGCGGCCGAAGACTACCTCGTAAAGAAGCCCTGAGGTTCGCTGCGGTCCTGTGGACGGCTGTCCTCCTGGTGCTGCTCGCTGGATGCCGCAATGGCGGTTCCGGCGACGCCGGGGCCTCGCCGGAACCGGTCGTCCTCGCCTCCCCATCATCCGCTGTCCCAACTCCCTCACCGACTCCCGACCTGCTGGCCACACCGCCTGCGTCCCATGTCGACGCACGCGCCTGGTTGCAAAGAGCCCTGGGACCGAGCGGGTTCGATCCCCCCTGCCCGCAGCGCTTTCAGCAAGCCGGCGTCGCCTGCACCGAAGGCGATGTGGACGGGGACGGCCTGAAGGACCTTGCCTACTTGTTGCCGGTCACGCTCCCCGGGACCCTGCTGCCCCATCCCTCGGCCGTCTTCCTCCGCCGCGGCGGCACCCAGAAGCTTGAGGAGTTCGCAGTCGACCTGACCGCCGATGCTTCGCCGATGGGTATCGCCGCCTTCTCGCTGGTCGACCGCACCGGGGACGCGCGCGGAGACCTCACGTACCTCGAGAACCGCTGCGGAGCGAGCGGCTGCAAGACGACAGTCGTCATCCAAACTTGGGATGGGACCGCCTGGCGGGACGCCGGCCCTGCCGATTCGGGCATCGCCAACGTCGATTCGGTCTCCTGGACTGGGAGCGGCGCCACCAGTGCCCTCAGGATCCACGGCGGTAAGCTCCCTGCTTCTGCGCCGGCCGAAGCAGGACCGTCCCGCGCCGCGACCACAACCCTGCAACTGGTCGGTTCCCGCTACACCGCGACGAAAGTCGAACACGACTCGGCCGAGTACCTTTACCAGGCATTCCTCGATGCCGATGCCATCTTCGACCGGGACAAGGAAGCCTCTATCGCGGCATTCGAATCTGTGCTGACCCGCGAGGCGCTCAAGGACTGGAAAGCGAAGTCAGACCAGAAGGACCGCCGTCCGGCCCTCAAGGGTTTCGCACTCTTCCGCATCGTCCTGGCCAAGGCCGTACTTCAAGACGACGCAGCCTCGATCACCGCGGCCATTGACCGGGTCATCCTCCAGAGTGCCCTGCCCGACTTCGAGCCGCTCTTCGTCAACGTTGCCATGGAGTTCCGGCGCGGCTACAACGAAAGCGGTGGCCTCATCGGCGGGTGCGCCGCAGTCAACCTCTACCTCACCCGGCCCGCGGCCGGAGCCGACACCCGCGCCTACGTCGAGCAACTCTTCAACTACGGATACGCGAACCCCGCGGGAAGCGCCTGGCTCACGAAAATCTGCCCGTTCTAATCAGCCCGCAGCAATCGCCGCAGGTTCGCCATCTCGATTGCCGCCTGCGCTGCCTCTTCACCTTTGTGTCCGTCCTTGCCGCCTGCGCGGGACATCGCCTGCTCGACGTTGTCCACGGTCAGGACACCAAAGATCACCGGGACGCCGGTCTCCAGGGCTATCCTTCCGATGCCTTCAGTCGCGCCCCCGGCCACGTACTCGAAGTGCGCGGTGTCCCCGCGGATCACTGCCCCAATGCAGATGACCGCGTCGAACCGTCCGCTCCGTGCCGCCCAGTTCGCCGCCGTTGGGACCTCGAAGGCGCCCGGCACCCATGCGACCGTCACGTCGTCCTTGGCGATTCCCCGGTGTTGCAGGGCCGATTCCGCCCCGTCGAGCAGCTTGCGCGTGACGAATTCGTTCCAGCGCGCGACCACGATGCAGACTCGGAGCCCGGCGCCATCCAGAGCACCTTCGAGCGTCGGCATCAGGAACTCCCTGCGCTGCTGACCGATTCGAGTCCATCGAGCAGGTGCCCCATCCGCTGCCGCTTGGTGTCGAGGTAGCGCACGTTGTGCGGGTTCGGTTCCGTCTGGATCGAGACCCGCTCAACAACTTCGAGCCCGTACGCTTCCAATCCCGCACGTTTCGCCGGGTTGTTCGTGATGAGCCTCATCTTGCGGACGCCGATGTCGCGCAGGATCTGCATGCCGATCCCGTAGTCGCGGCGGTCGGCCGGGAAGCCGAGCGCCAAGTTCGCGTCCACCGTGTCCAGGCCCTCATCCTGCAGTTCATAGGTCCGTAACTTGTTGTGTAACCCGATCCCGCGCCCCTCCTGGCGCATGTAGAGAAACACGCCCCCCTCTTCGCCGATCATCTTCATCGCCCGGTCTTTTTGTTCGCCGCAGTCGCAGCGCATCGAGGCGAACACATCGCCCGTGACGCACTGGTCGTGGACGCGTACCAGGGTCGGTGTCTCGGCGTCGATCGGTCCCTTTACGAGCGCCACATGCTCGTCCGGGTAGTTCTCGGCCTTGTACGCGAGGATCATCATGTCGCCGAACGGCGTGGGCAGCCGCGTTTCCGCAACCCGCGTGACCAGGCGCTCGTTCTGCAGCCGGTACTTGATCATCTCGTTGACGGTCACGATGCGGAGGCCGTGCCGCCGAGCGAAACGCTTCAGGTCAGGCATTCGCGCCATCTCACCGTCCATCTTCATCACTTCACAGAGCACCGCTCCGTGCGTCAGCCCCCCCATCCGGGCGAGGTCGAGGCTGGCTTCGGTCTGGCCGGCGCGCACAAGCACACCCCCGCGGCGGGCGCGTAGGGGGAACATGTGTCCCGGCCGCGCCAGGTCTTCCGGCCGCGTTGCCGGGTCGATGAGCACCTGGACCGTTCGCGCTCGATCCGCTGCGCTAATGCCTGTCGTCACTCCCGTGCGCGCCTCGACCGAAACGGTGAAAGGTGTCCCGAAGCCTGACGTGTTCGAAGTCTGGTCAACCATCAGCGGCAGCTTCAGCTGTTCGCAACGATCTTCCGGTATCGAGCAGCAAATGAGGCCTCGGCCGTACTTCGCCATGAAGTTGATCGTCTCCGGAGTCACGAACTCGGCTGCCATGCAGAGGTCGCCCTCGTTCTCCCGGTCTTCGTCGTCGGTGATGATGACGAACCGGCCCCGGCGGTATTCCTCGATCGCTTCAGGTACGGTTGCCATCACGGGGTCCCGTTCAGTCATCTCCGTGCCTCCTGTGTCTCCACAACGAAGTTCTCGATGTACCGCGCGATGATGTCGGTCTCGAGGTTGATCCGGTCTCCGGACTTCCGGTTCACCAGGTTCGTGTGCTCCTGCGTGTACTGCACGAGAGAGACCGAAAAGCTCTCCGGGTCCTTCGCCACAATGGTGAGGCTGATGCCGTCGATGCAGACCGGGCCCTTGACCACCATGTACCGAAGAAGCTCCGGCGGCGTGAGGAAGCGAGCGATGATTGCCTCACCTTCGTTCGTCATTGAGTGCAGGACTCCGGTGCCTTCCACGACGCCGCGGACGATGTGTCCGCTCAGGCGGTCCGTTGGCCGGCAGCTCCGCTCCAGGTTCACGAGGTCTCCAACTCTTAACTCGCCCAGGTTTGATCGCCGGTAGGTCTCGGGCATCAGGTTCGCGAAGAAGAACTCTCCGTCCATCTCCGCGACCGTCAGGTCGACTCCGTTGATAGCGATCGAATCTCCGAGCTGGCTGTCGACCAGGACCTTGGGCGCGCGGATGCGAAGTGTCCCTTCGCCCGCCTCCACCACTGTGCCGACTTCTTCGATGATGCCTGTGAACATTCCCTGCCCCTGGCGGAATTCGAAGTTCGCAGGGACGGCGGGAGAGGCTCCGCGCAGGCTAGCGCAGAGCGGGCGTCCCGGCTGCGCGAAGGCAACGGGCACGCCGCAAGTGTCCTCTCCCATCCGGACTCTAACCGTCGGCCCCGGAATTTCACCGGATCAGTCCTTTCGCTGAGCGAAAAGAGTCGCGGGCTTTCACCGCCGGTGGGGAATTTCACCCCGCCCCGAGAACATCTAACCGGTATGGTTCGCGTTGAGCGAAGGACTTGTCAAGCAGCCCGTCATTCCGGGCTGCGGTCGAGCAGTTTCACCAGCACGTCGTACGTCGCGTACGCATCCGCCAGCGCCCCGTGCTCGCCCATGCGGCCGATCCCGAGCCGGTCCGCCACGTGTCCCAGGTTGAACCGGTCCACCTGGCCCCCGGTCTTCAGGAGAGTCCGGGCGACCGGCTGGACGTCCAGTGCCACCGTCGCGAACGGCCAGGGCTGCTGCATCCGCCGGTACGTCTCGACCAGGAATGCCATGTCTTGCCCAATCCCCCAGCCCGTGACGACTGCGTCCCGGCCCGCCGCGTTGAATTTGTCCAGCGCCTCTTCAAGGTCCAGGGCAGCCTTCCACCCTTTCGCCGAGTACCCCACCACCTTCAGCGCAGCCGGCACGGCATTCCCGATGTGCTTCGGCTTCACCCGTGCGCCCCATGCCTCCTTCTCCGGGAGCCTTGGCGCCAACGCCGCCCGCACTCCGGCAAGGTCCAGCACTTCGTGCATCTGCGCGTTCGGGCCGCTCATCTCAAGGTCGACGACGAACAGCGCGCCGATCCCACGAAGATCCTCCGGGGTCCCCGGTTGAGGGGTGAGCCGCCCCTCCGGGTCCAGACGCCGAAGGCCGTGTTGCAGGAGGTTGAGGATGTCTTCCATGGACTCAGATCCGCCGAAGCTCGCGCGAAGTCACCGTGATCACCAGTGTCGCTGCCGCCGCGACAACCATCCATCCGCCGACTACGTGAGGTGCACCCCAGACGTCGATCATCCGCCCCATGAGGAGTCCTGCGAACGGAGTCAGCCCCCAGGTCATCGTCTGCAGAGCCACGACTCTGCTGCGGTATTCCGGCGCGGCCTTCATCTGCATCAGCGATGCGTTGAACGCCGAGTAGATACTGTGGAAGATCCCTGCCACAGCCAGCACCGCAACCGCTAACCAGAGGTCCCGCGTGAGGCTGAAAAGACCGACCGCCCCGCAATAGAAGAAGCAAGCCCACATCATTCCCGGGCCGATCCGCTCCCGGTTCGAAGTCACGGCGACGATGCCGCCGCCCAGCAGCGACCCGAGCCCGACGGCGGCGGCGAGATACCCGTAGGCCTTCTCGTCGCTCTTTAACACATCAATTGCGAAGACCGGCAGGAACGTGACGTACGGGTAGACGAGGACGCTCGGCAGGATAGCCATTGTCACGATGAGCGCCATCCGCCGGTCCCGAACGACGTAGGCAAGCCCGGATGCGACGCTCCCGAATACACCGATCTTCTCAGCAAGGACCGCGGGCATGCTCGGTCGCAACCTCGATGTGAGCGCGACCGCGAGGATCAGGCAGATCGCCTGTGCCGTGAACGTGCCTTCCGTCCCAATCAGCCCGATCAGCGCCCCGCCGATCGCTGGCCCGATCACCCGCATCGCGTTGCCGCCCAGCGCGTTCAGGGCCACGGCGTTGGTCATCTCGTCCGCGCCTGCCGTGTCGAATACCAGGAGGCTCCTGATCGGGCCGGCCAACGCTTCTACGATGCCCGCCGTCGCCGCGAAGAAGTACACCATCCAGATTTCAATGCGCCCCGACCAAACCAGCAGCGCCAGCGCAGCCGCGATCGTCGCGCTGCCGGTGGTGTACACCATCAACTGGCGCCGGCGCTCGTACCTGCCCGCGAGATACCCCCCGAACGGCGAAAGCAGCACCAGGAAGGCCCCCCGCAGAAGCGCCACCGCTGCCAGGTCGGTCGCCGAACCGCCGAGGTCGACCTTTACCAGCCATCCCTGGCCGATCGTCTGCACCCAGGACCCAATCTGGAGGGCCATCGTGGAAACGAGGAGGAAGCGAAAGTCCCGGTGACGGAGCGAAGCCAGCGGTCGCCCGGGCGCGGTCAGGCCGTTGCCGCGCTTCCGGCGCGCCGTGTGTGGGGCTGCGGGAGAAGCCAAAAGTAATCTCCGGGTGCAGGGGCAAACCCGATAGTCCGAACGTACACAACCATTCCGGAACGGGCCACCCGCGCCCCGGTGCTCCCCGAGAGTCCTCGGACTTTCTCACGTACTCCTTCGGCGGCGGCGTTGCATCCGCTACGATCGGGACATCCCGCCAGCGGAGGCTGCAATGTCCAACCCGGGCGCCGATTCCATCGCGTTCTTCCACAGCCGCTACAACATCGATTCGGCAGCGATGTCCTCGCTACTCTCCATTGCCCTCAGCAGGGGTGGAGACTTCGCCGAGCTCTTCTTCGAACACCGGACGAACAGCGCCATCCAGTGGGAAGACCAGTGCGTGAAGTCCGCGTCTCGCAACGTCGCGCAGGGTGTTGGCATCCGCGTCGTAAGAGGCGATGCCATCGGCTACGCCTACACGGAGTCGCTGGACATGGAAGCCATGCGCCGGGCCGCTGGGACAGCATCTCGCATCGGCGCCAGCGAAGAGCGGCCAGCGCCCGTCGACGCCACCCCGCACCTTTCCGGCGGCTCCTTCTACTCGATCGGTGAACCGCTCACCGGCGAGCCTGCCGCCCGCAAGGTCGCTCTCCTCGAACGTGCCGACCGGGCCGCCCGCGCCTTCGATCCAAGCATCGCCCGGCTAGATGCGAGCATCGGAGATGAACTCAAGTATGTGATGGTGGCGAGGAGCGATGGCAAAGTGGTCGGCGATATCCAGCCCCTCATCCGCTTCAACGTCAGCGCCCTCTCTCAGCAGGGCGAGAGCCGGCAGATCGCCCGCACCGGTGGTGGTGGTCGTCTGGGGATCGAATACTTCGACCGCGTCACGCCGGAGGAATTGGGCCGCGATGCTGCCCGTCAGGCCGTCCTCCAGCAAGGCGCTATGGAGGCCCCGGCCGGGACCCTGCCCGTCGTCCTCGCTGCCGGCGACAGCGGTGTCCTCCTTCACGAGGCAGTCGGCCACGGACTCGAGGCCGACTTCAATCGCAAGGGCACGAGCAACTACTCGGGACGTATCGGCCAGCCAGTGGCAAGCCCGCTTGTCACCGTCATCGACGACGGCACGATCCTCGATTCGCGTGGGTCCATCAACGTCGATGACGAAGGCAATCCCTCCACGAGAAACACCCTCATCGAAAACGGCATGCTCCGTGGCTACCTTCACGACGAGGTGAGTGCACGCCACTTCGGCGTGGCTCCTTCCGGCTCCGGTCGTCGCCAGACCTTCAAGGACTACATCATGCCCCGCATGACGAACACATTCATGCTGCCGGGGGAAAGCACTCCCGCGGACATTATCCGCGCCGTCAACCATGGCATCTACGCCGTCTCCTACTCCGGCGGCCAGGTGAACATCTCCAACGGCGACTTCGTCTTCTCTGTCACCGAGGCTTATCTCATCGAGAACGGCAGGGTAACCTCCCCGCTGCGGAACGTCATGCTCATCGGAAACGGCCCCGATGTCCTCTCGAAGGTCACTGCCGTCGCGAACGACTACCAGCTGTCCGACGGCCGCTGGACCTGCGGTAAGGACGGCCAGTCGGTTCCCGTCGGAGTTGGCATGCCGACCATCCTCGTTTCCGGCATCACCGTCGGCGGGACGAAAGTAGGCTGATGCACATGGAAGGGCCGACCCCGCTCGAAATTGCCCGCAACGTCGTCTCCCTCGCCCGCCGCGCCGGGGCCGAGCAGTGCGACGCCATCGTCTCCATGTATACCGAGGCGAACGTGACCGTCCGCCTCGGTGAACTCGAGAAGCTCATCGAGGCCGGCTCCATGTCTCTCGGCCTTCGAGTGATAAACGGCGGCCGCACCGCCGTGTGTTCCACGTCCGACCTCTCACCGGCCGCTTTGGAGCGCTTTGCCGCCGAGGCGGTCGATCTTGCCTCTATCTCCGAGCCGGACGAGTTCGCGGGACTACCCGAGCCGGAACTGCTCTCTCGCGCCACCACCGCGGCCGGGCTCAGCCTCTATGACGAACACATGGAGACCCTGAGCACGGACGAAAGGATACGCATGGCGAAGGCCTGCGAAGGCGCCGCGCTCGGCTTCGACGCGCGCGTGAACAACTCCGATGGCGCCAGCCTCTCCACCCGTATCGGCCAGCTCGCACTCGCCAATTCCTATGGCTTCGAAGGCTCCTATCCGGCGACGAGCATCTCCCTCATGGTCGAGGCCATTGCCGACGATGCTGACGGCAAGAAGCGCAATGGCTACTGGTACTCGGCCGAACGAAGTCTCCATCGACTCATGGATCCCGAAGAGATCGGCCGTATCGCGGCCCGCAGAACCATCGATCAGTTGGGCGCACGCAAGATTGCGACTCGCCAGTCCCCGGTCGTCTTCGAACCGATGATGACAGTGGCCCTCATGGGCGACCTCGTGGGCTGTGCGACCGGTAGCGCCCTCTATCGCGGCGCGACGTTCCTCGCGAGCCGGGCCGGCAAGGCCCTGGGTTCACCGCTCGTGAACATCTCCGATGACCCCTCCCGTCCGGGCGGGCTCGGGTCCCGTCCCTTCGACGGTGAAGGCGTCGGTGCCCGCCGCAATGACATCTTCCGGCAGGGAGTGTTCTCCGGTTTCCTGTTCGATTGCTACACCGCCAGACGCACTGGCAATTCAACGACGGGGAGCGCCCAGCGGGGCATCGAATCGCTCCCGGCACCCGGTGCTTCGACCCTCATCTTCGAAGCCGGCAACTCGGAGCCGGGGTCGATCATCGCCGGTGTCACCGAGGGTCTGTATCTGACCACGCTCATGGGCAACGGATTCAATCCAACCACCGGTGACTACTCGCGCGGGGCGGCCGGATTCTGGATCCAGGACGGCAAACTCGCCTACCCCGTCAGCGAGGTGAACATCTCTGGGCACATGGATTCCATGCTCGCGGGAGTCGATGCAGTCGGGGACGACCTGACTTCCTTCGGGTCGTCCTCCGCCCCGACGATCAGGATACGGGAAATGACGATCTCCGGGACGTAGCCCCGGCTGGCCCCCCGCACGGAGAAGGCCCGCGGTCCGAAGACCGCGGGCCCTTTCGTTCTGGCTTTGGTTCGCCCCTACCAGCCGATCGTGAGGTTGGATTTGGTCTTCGCGATGATCCAGTACGCGACCCCCTGTCGCATCTGGGGCAGGTTGTTCAGGTAGGAAGGAAGCCCCGGGAAGTAGCGCTTCCACACCCCCGCCGCCGGGTCCCATTCGTAGACCACTGCCACCGTGGTGTTGCCGGCGAACGCCTCTCCAGGAGCCATGTTCGCCGCTGGCCAGGCCACGAAGTTCGCTCCAGGCGAGAGCGCCAGGGTGGCACTCGGCGAAGCAGGTGTCGCTGTCGCCGCCGGAGTGCTGGATGCGGCCGGCGCCGGCGTGTTCGTCGCGGCCGGGCTGGGAGTGCTCGTCGCGGCCATCGTTGGAGTAGCCGTACCCTGCCCGCCCTGGGCCGGCGTGCTGGTCGGCGCAAATGGGGTGGGCGTACTCGTTGGCGCGGCCTGGGAAGGTGTCGGAGTCGCCGTGCTCTGCCCACCCTGGGCAGGCGTGCTTGTCGGTGGCATCGACGTCGGTGTGCTTGTCGGAGGGACGGCTGTCGGCGTGTTCGTCGAGCCGGCCGGCGTGGGGGTACGGGTTGGCGTCGATGTCGCGGTGTTCGTTGGGGTGTTCGTGGGGCCCGCTCCGCCGCCGCCGGTGCCGTCATCCGTGGTGCCGAACGTTGTCGCCCAGTACCAGCCGTATTGCGAGCCGGACTTGTAGTAGCGCCCGATGCCGATCTGCTTGTAGTACGACCCGAGCATGTTCGCGTTGTGCCCCGGCGAATTTTGCCAGGCCGTGAATGCCGCCGATGCGCTGCTCCAGGCCCCCCCGGCCGCCAGGTTCTCGCCCGCTCCCGTGGGATAACCACAGTCGATGCCGCGCTGGTAGGCGGAGCGCCCCAGCGAATCTGTATGAGAGAAGTAGTTGTTCGTGGCGAGGTCTTCCGTCATCCAGGCAGACCCGCGGTTCAGGTTGGTCGAAATCGTCAACGTCCCCAGTCCGTTCGCCTGGCGGTAGTTGTTGATGAGTGTCAGGAACGCGAGCTCCTCGCTGTCGTTCCCATCGTGGGTGACCGAGCAGTTCGTCAGCGCGGCCGCACCCTTGTCCGCCGCCACCATCATCGCGAACGCCGCGAACAGCGCCCCCGCAATCGCAAGGGCGAGTGGAATCGCCGCTCGTTGCTGTGTTTTTCGGACCTCCATACCAAGCCCCCAGACAGGCCCCTTCCCCTTGGAACCTGTATGAGGATTCGACGGTCGTCCGGGAACAGCCGGTTGACGCTCGGTGTCGTTGCCGGGGACATGCAGGGATTGTGAAGCGAGTTGCTCAGGGTCGCGGAGGGGCTGCTGAGTGTTACGCCTGCCGCCGCGATCGGTAGTCCGCGATCGCCGCTCGCAGAGCGTCGGCCGCGAGGACGCTGCAATGAACCTTGTCCTTCGGGAGCCCGCCGACGGCCTCGGCGATGGCCTCCCGCGTCAGTTCCTCCACCCGCTCCAGGTCCCAGCCGGTGACCATTTCGCTCGCGACGGAGCTGGTGGCGATCGCCGGCGGGCACCCTCGCGTCTGCCAGCGTACCTCCGCAATCCGGCCGTCCGCCACCCGGATCATCACCCGCATCCGGTCGCCACACACCGGGTTGGACTTCGTTGCTTCGCCGTCCGGGTCCGGCATTTCCCCCGCGTTTCGGGGGTGCTGGAAGTGCTCGACCACAAGGTCTGAATAAGCGGCCACGAACAGAAGGTATCAGGTTCGAATGGATTGATGATCTCGTCCGGCCCGGCTCGAAGCGATGAGCCGCCCCCACACAATCGGCCACGGGCGTCGGCGGCGCTACGCCAGCCCGAGGGCTTCGAAGATGCCAGCGAAGCTGTTCACTGCTCCCGGGTTGAAGTGCGAGAGGACGTAGGTCACTCGCCCGTCGCCTTCGATGGCGACGACCCCGCGACGGGACTTCTTTTCTCGCTCGTCCCACATCCCGAACGCCTTGACCGCCTCGCCGTGGAAGTCACTGACAAGCGGGAATGGGAACCGGTCGCGTTCCTGGAACCGCTCGTGCGACCCGAGTCCATTCGTATTGATGCCAACTACCTGGATCCCGGCCGCGGCCAGCAAAGGCTCTTCCTGGGCGAAGGCGCGGAGTTCCCTGGTGCAGATAGGCATCCCGTCGTCCTCGTAGAACACCAGGAGGACGGGGCCAAGCCCCAGCCACTCGGCCAGGTCGAGCTCGAACCGTGAGCCGTCGGTCGCGACGGCGGGCAAGACGAAGAGCGGGGCTGTTTCCCCGGCCCGGATAGGTTCCCGCCGCGCCGGCAGTGGCTTTCCGGGTGGCTCCCTCACGCTGTCGGCTCGAATCCGGGCATCGGCCCGTCCATGCCGCGCACGGCGGCAAGAACGCGGACACGTCCGAGCCCGGCGCCGTCGGTCAGTTGCTCCAGGGCCCGGCGCCGCGCGAAGTACTCACCGAGGTCGTTCCTGGCCGCCTCGACAAGTTGCCCGGCACCGAGTGCGTAAAGGAACTCCGATTGGGCTACCGGCCCGAACACCGTCATTCCCTCGTCCTCAGCCGCCGCGGCAAGGTCCGAGAAGTTCACGTGCGTCGTCAGGTCCTGGTCGCCGACGTGGATGTACGGGTTCTCGTGGGCAGTGTGCTTGTAGTAACACAGGAGCGTCCCCCTCATCCGCCACGATGCCCAGAGCTCTTCCTGTGGGTAGCCGTAGTCGAAGACGAGGACTGCGCCCCGCTGCACCAGCGAACAGAGCGCTCGCATCGCCGGGTAGGCACGCGAGTTCACCTCGAAACGGCCTGCCTCCGGGGCGTCATCGATACTCGCGACCCCTCCCGGAAGCTCGACGAATCGCTCCCCGTCCCAGCGCACCAGGACCTCCACCGGTCCGCGTCCCCCCACGTCGAACATCCGCACTGGGAAGGCATCGAACAACTCATTCGTGATGACAACGCCGTGCGCGGCCGGCCCCTCGGGGCCCTCGCGCCACTCCACCCGGCTGTCGCTTCCGGGGCTATTCGGCTCGAAGGCGACGTACCTGATCGCCGCTCGAAACGCAGGGTCTCTCCCCTCCGCCCAGTCCAGGATCGACGTCGCCAGCGCGCCTTCGCCAGCGCCCGGTTCGAAAATGGCGAACTCGTCCGGTTCGCCGATCTGTTGCCACACGTGGCGGCACCAACCTGCCACCGCCCAACCGAACATCGGGTGAATTGTCGGGCTGGTGAGGAAGTCGCCCTGCCTCCCGACGCGGCCTGGTCGCCGGTAGTAGCCATGCTGGGGGTGATAGAGCGCGATCTCCATGAACCGCTCGAAAGTGATCGCCCCGCCGGCCATCTCCTTGATGATCGCCTCGATCAACCGGGGGTTGCCGAGTGCCGCTTTGCCGGGGTCAAGGTCCAGGGCCATGCTCACCGATTCTCCCACGCGGCATCCCAACCTGTCGTCACCGGCGGCTGCCTGCTACGCTTCGCAAAACGCCACGAATCCTCTCTACAGGGCAACGAATGCCAACACCCGCGCTTCAGTCCGAGCCTTCCGTGGATTCCGCCCTCCGTTTCTTCGGAGAGGCACTTAACATGTTCGACCCCCTCCGTTTCCGTGCCTGGGCCGAGATGGGGCTCACCACAGCCCAGCTCCGTGTCCTCTTTCTCGTCCGCGAATCCCCAGGGGTCACCGCCGGCGAACTCGCGCACCGTCTCGCTGTCACTCCTCCAACCATCTCCGGCATCGTCGATCGCCTGGTCAAGCTCAACCTCGTCCGCCGGGAAGACGATGAGAGCGACCGCCGTCTCGTTCGCAACATCCTCACCGATCAGGGTGAGAACGCCTGCAAGCGGATGGAACAGGGCACCGAGATCTTCACGCGCCGCATCCTCGTCGAGATGGATCCCCGAGACCTCCAGGCCTTCACTGCCGGTCTCAAGGCCTTTATCAAGGCGAGCACCTATGTCGCTAACGTCGAACCGAACCTCGCAGCCGTAGCCATGCCCGGGATGAGTGCAGAATGACCACGCCCCGCCGAGTCCGCTCTATCGACCTCGAGAATCCCTTCGCTGAATCCTTCGAAGGTATGTGCGAGGTACTGCTCATCCGCCACGGCGAGCAGCAGTTCTTCGACAACATTCCCCTTGGCCAGGCCTACGATGCTCCCCTTTCCGCGCTTGGTCGGCGCCAGGCCGAAGCCGTTGGCGAGCGCCTCGCCAACGCCCGCATTGGACGGGTCTACTGCAGCGACATGAAGCGCGCCCACGACACGGCAAAAGCAGTCGCCGGGCACCACGGCTTGAACGAAATCGTCATGCCCGGCCTCAGGGAGATAGACCTGTGGCAGAACGCGCCGCAAGACAAGGGTCTGCTCGACATCTACACCCGCGAGCAACTCGCCGACGTCTATCGAGAAGTCACGCGCACGCGGAAGCATTCCGCCTACCCGTTCTGCGAGGATGTCGATTCCTTCCGGAGCCGCGTCTTCACGGCGCTGGACGCGGCCATCGCTGAGAGCCATGGAATGCGGATAGCCGTGGTCTGCCACGGCGGCGTCATCAATGCTGTCCTCAGCCATGTCCTCGGCTCATCGTTCGATCACCTCGTCGCGGTTCATCACACCTCTGTCAGCGTCATGCGTGCTGCCGACACCCGCCGCGTCATCCTGACGGTCAACGACTATTCCCATGTCATGCCGTTCCAGACCTCGCGCGGCGACGTCAACGCCTGATGTCCACGACGCTTCAGCCAGACCCCTCCTGGCTCCAAGTCGACCCGGAGTTCTATCGCCATGGAGGTCACAGTTTCGGGCCGGGCGAAATGCTCGCCCTCGCCGAAGCGAAGGGCGAACGGGCGCTTGTCTATCCCGCCAGCGGTGGTGAGGAGGCGCTCTCCCTGGCGAACCTCGGTGCCACCGTCTCCGTATTCGATTCCCTCGAGAACTCCGCACGAGCTCGCGCGCTGGCGGAACAGGCCGGCATCGCCGTCACCTTTCTCGAAGGAGTGCCCGGCAGCCCTGAGATCCCGGGTGGGCCATATGACACGGTTTACAGCTGCTTTGGACTGCTGAGCGCGCTCGAATTCTTCGACGACTGGGCGGGAGGTATCGCAGGGGCCTTGAAGACTGGGGGGCGCCTCGTCATCCACGACGTGCATCCCGCCGCGTACGTGCCCGGGGTCCGCAAGGGAGTCTTCGCGGTCGCGCACTCCTACTTTGACGACGAAGAGGATGGCGGTGGCCCCGGCTGGACCATGGGCGATCTCATCTCCGCTCTCGGCATGGCCGGGATGCCAACGATCTACCTCGAAGAGATGCCGGACTCGGAGCGCTACCAGACACCGCTCGACCGCTTTCACAACGTCCGCTGGGACGTCCGTTGGCGGCTCCCCGGCGCCTTCGTGCTGGTGGCCCTCAAGCCTTAGGTCCGTCCTGTCGCCGCTTCCCGGTTCCCCGTTTACCCTTAGCCCATGCTCAAAACCACGAACTGCGGCGAACTTCGGCTCGCCGATGCCGGCAAGACCGTCCGCATCGCCGGATGGGTCCATCGCCGCCGCGACCACGGTGGCCTCATCTTCATCGACCTCCGCGATTCCTCCGGCATCGTCCAGCTCGTGATCAATCCCGAAAATTCCCAGGCCCACGCCGCCGCCCACCGCGCCCGCATCGAATGGGTCCTCCAGGTCGAAGGCGTCGTGAGCCCCCGCGACCCCGCGACCGTGAATCCGAACATGGCGACCGGTGAAGTGGAAGTCGCCCCATCTTCGGTGACGGTCCTCAACGAGGCGCTCACCCCGCCCTTCTACATCAACGAGCCCGCTGATGTGGACGAACAACTCCGCCTCAAGTACCGCTACCTCGACCTTCGCCGTCCCGAAGTGGCCGAAGTCATCAAGCTCCGCCACGAAGTCGTCTGGTACATTCGCCAGTTCCTGGTCGCGCGTGGCTTCTATGAAATCGAAACGCCGACCCTCATCAAGTCCACACCTGAAGGCGCGCGTGATTTCCTCGTCCCTTCTCGGATGAAGCCGGGCCACTTCTTCGCGTTGCCCCAGTCTCCCCAGATTCTGAAACAACTCCTGATGGTTGCCGGCTTCGAGAAGTACTTCCAGATCGCCCGCTGCTACCGCGATGAGGACACCCGTGCCAATCGCGTCGCCGAGCATACCCAGCTGGACCTGGAAATGAGCTTCGTCGAAGAGGCGGACATCATGGGTCTGATCGAAGAGCTCTACGCCGGTATTGCGACGCAGTTCGGGCGCGGCGCTATCCAGAGCACTCCGTTTCCCCGCCTCGATTACCGCGAGTGCATGGCTCGCTATGGGATCGACCGTCCGGACCTGCGCTATGGCCTTGAGTTCGTCGACATCGCTGAACCGCTCCGTGCGTCAGGCTTCCAGGTCTTCGTTACTGCGCTCCAGGGCGGCGGCGAGATCAAAGCGATCCGCGTGCCCGGCAAAGCAGACATGACGCGTCGCGAGATCGACGAACTCACCGAAATCGCCCGCGGCGGCGGCGCCAAAGGCCTCGCCTACATTGGCTTCATGCCTGCCGAACTCCGGTCGCCAATCGCGAAATTCCTGAACCCGGATGAAATCGCTGCCATCAAGTCCCTCGCCGGGGCGCAGGATGGCGATATGGTCTTCATCGTCGCTGACCAGCCGGAGACCGTGGCGCGGTCGCTGTTCGGTGTCCGCGACTACCTCGGCGACCGCCTTGGCCTGAAGGATCCGGCCGTGCTCTCATTCGCCTGGGTCACGGGATTCCCGTTGCTCGAATGGCGCCCAGAGGAAGAGCGCTGGGATGCGACGCACAACCCGTTCAGCGGCTTCGTTGAAGCCGACCGTCCGAAACTCGATACAGACCCCGGCAAGGTTATCGCTCGCCAGTACGACCTGGTCCTCAACGGCTCCGAGGTCGGCGGTGGCTCCATCCGCCTGAACACCCGAACCGACCAGGAGAAAGTCCTGGGCCTCATGGGCTACACCCCCGAAGAGATGCAGGACCGCTTCGGTGTCGTCCTCGACGCGCTTGAGTACGGCGCCCCGCCGGAAGGCGGCGTCGGCATGGGCATCGACCGCCTGATCATGTCGCTCATCGGCAGTGAGAACATCCGGGATGTTATCGCGTTCCCCAAGGCGTCCTCCGGTTCGGACCCCTTGATGGGTGCGCCTTCGCCCGTGGACACCGCCCAGCTCGACGAACTTGGCCTGGTGCTCAAGCCCGACCCGGCCCGAACCTGACCCCGCTGCCGTAAAGCCGCGTTTCCTCGCGGCCCGGCCATGCATTCTCGTCGAATGCCAACCCGTGTACGCTTTTCAACCTGACGTGGCCAGACGGATCGCCTTTCGTCGTCCGAACCGAATCCTGAACAGACTCACCCGGCAGGTGCCCATGTCGAACAAGATGTTGACCCTGATGATGGGTTTCGTTGCTTTCCTTATCCTCGCGGTGGGCGTCGTCTTCCTCATCGCCCTCGCCGGCGGTGGAGACGACGACGATGGCTCCCCTGCCGACGGCGGTGGCGAAAACAACCGCTCGTCCACCTCCGGGAAGATATGCGATGGGAAGTCGCTCATCGTCCCCGGCGATGACCCGTCGTCGGTGCTGGATCCGATCCAGGTGGCCGATGTCAGCACTGCTGAATACGTCGTCGAGATCTTCGGCGGCCTGGTCACGCTCGATCCCGACCTGAAGGTTCAGCCGGACATCGCCAAGGAGTGGACTTCCTCGAACGGCGGAAAGACCTACACCTTCAAACTCCGCGATAACGTCGTGTTCCACTCCGGCACAGCCAAGCGCGTCACGGCGAACGACTTCAAGTACAGCATCGAACGCGCCGCCGACCCCGCCAACGCTTCCCCCACGGTACTCGCGTACCTCGGCAACATCGTCGGCCTGAAGGACCGGTTTCAGAACAAGGCATCGAGCGTCAGCGGCGTCAAAGTCATCGACGAAACGACAGTGCAAATCGACCTCGTCGAACCGTCTGACTTCTTCCTCTCCGAACTCACCTACCCCGTCGCCTACGTCGTCGACAAGGAGCAGATCGAAGGCAACGCCCGTAACTGGACGCAGAAGCCGCGTGGCACCGGCCCCTTCCAGCTCAAGGAATTCAAGCCTGCCGAGAAAATCGTCCTGGCAAAGAACGATCGCTACCACCTTGGCGTCGCGAAGCTCGATGAAGTCGTATTCGAACTCGCCGGCGGGAGCATTCTCACCCGTTACGAAAACAACGAGATCCATGTCGGCGGATTCCCGGCGACCCAACTCGACTCGATCAAGAGCGGGCAGAATCCCCTCAGCGACGACTATCGGGAAATTCCCGAGATGGCTGTCTTCTACTTCACGCTGAATCCCCAGAAGGCTCCGTTCGATGACCCCAAGGTCCGCCAGGCCTTTGCGATGTCCTTCGACCGCCAGAACATCAATACCGTCCTCCTCTACGATGCCTACCGAGTGGCCGATGGATTCATGCCCCCGGAAACTCCCGGGTACAGCGAGTCCATCAAGTCCTATTCCTACGACCCTGTGAAGGCGAAGCAGCTCCTCCAGGAGTCCAGGTACGCCGGCAAGCTCCCGCGCATCGTCCTCACCTACAGCGGCTCGGGGTCGGCCGCCCCCGACCTGCTCGTCGCCATCCAGAAGGGCTGGTCCGACAACCTCGGCGTCGAAATCGAACTCCAGGCTGTCGATAGCTCGGCCTTCCTCCGCGAACAACGCAAAGGACAGTTCCAGATGCAGTCCGATGGCTGGGCTGCCGACTATCCGGACCCCGAGGACTTCCTCGGGAAGCTCTTCGCCAGCGACAGTTCGCTCAACTATGCCAGGTACAAAAACGATGAAGTCGATGCCCTCCTCAAGCAGGCTCGCATCGAGACCGACCGCACCAAGCGCTTCGACCTTTACCGCCAGGCCGAGCAGAAGATTATCGATGATGCGACAGTCATCCCGACCTTCTGGCCGGTGACACACACGCTCGTGAAGTCGTGCGTGAAGAACCTGCCTTCCGCTGCGCTGGTCATCCCCAAGTACCGGTACGTCGAAATCAAGGACGACTAGGCATGGGCCCAGGGCTTGCCGGTTACATCATCCGCCGCTTGCTCTGGGCCATTCCCGTCCTGTTTCTCATTTCCATAACGGTATTCGCGATGCTCCGGCTCGCCCCGGGGTCTCCGATCGACGCGATTCTTGGGCAGCGCTACACCGAAGAGCAGGCGGCGGTTCTCCGCGACAAGTACGGCTACGACGATCCGCTGCCCGTGCAGTACGTCAAGTACATCGGCAACCTCGCCCAGGGTGACCTCGGCGTTTCCACCCGCCACCGCGATTTCACCGCCAGCGAGATCATCTGGCCGAAGATCTGGATCTCTACCCAGCTCGGGTTGATCGCGCTGGTCATCGTCTTTGGTCTTGGCATCCCTGTCGGGGTCTACGCCGCGATGGCCCGCGGCACATTCATCGATCCCCTCACGATTGCCTTCTGGCTCGCCATAGAAGCCATCCCCACCTTCGTCCTCGTGACGCTCACGAGCTGGTTCTTCGCGTTGAAACTCGGTGTTATCGACTTGGGATACGAGGGCGTCTGGACCCCGAACATGATCGTCCCCGTGCTTGTCATGTCTCTGCCCGGCGTCGCCGGGGTCGCGCGGTTCATGCGGGCATCCGTCATCGGTGTCCTCGGCGAAGACTACATCCGCACAGCCCGGGCGAAAGGCCTGAAAGAACAGACCATCGTCCTCACGCACATTACCCGGAACGCTCTCCTCCCGATGATCACCGTCATCGGCCTGTCTCTTCCCGGCATCACTACGGGCTCCCTCTTCGTCGAGGTGGGCTTCGGCATTCCCGGCATTGCCAACGAGTCGCTCCAGGCGGTCCTCGCACCCGACTACGATGTCATCCTTGCCCTGGTTCTCTTTGGCGCCACTCTCTTTGTGTTGGCGAATGTAGCCATCGACATCCTCTACGGCTTCATCGATCCGCGCGTGCGAGTAGGGGTCGGCCGTGGCCAGTGAGACGACAGTCCCCGCCCTGATTCCCGAACCTGAGCTCGCGCCACCTCGCCGTTTCCGCACGTTTCGTGACCTCCTGCGAAAGAAGATCGCGCTCCTTGCAATCGCCTACCTGGCCATCTTCTACGCCTGCGGCCTGATTGCCCCGTTCATCGCACCTTACGGACTGAACGACCAGCAACTCACCGTCGAAACGCGCCTGCAGCCTCCTTCTGCGGACCACCCCCTCGGGACGGATCGCCTCGGCCGCGACATGCTCACCCGCGTCCTCTACTCCGCCCGGACAACCGTCGTCTTCACCATTGTTATCGTCATTTCTGGCGGGCTCTTTCTCGGCCTCGGCCTTGGATTGCTAGCGGGCTACCGGGGCGGCTGGGTGGATACAGCGATCATGCGCACCGGCGAAGTCCTCTCGGGGATGCCGACGCTCATCCTCATGCTTGCCATAACCGCCTCTTTCCGCGGCCGCATCAACTCCTGGTCCTTCTGGCTCGAAGATCACACTTTCCTCGGGGACGACTCCAAGACCCTGGTCAAGTTCACCATCATCTCCCTGGCGACTGTGCCTTTCGCCTGGCTCGGGAGTTCGCGAATCGTCCGCAGCCAGGTCCTCGCGATCCGCGAACAGGCGTACGTCACGGCCGCGGAGAGCCTTGGCGCCACGACTCCCCGAATCCTTATCCGGCATGTACTTCCCGGAGTCATGCCCCTCTTCCTCGTCGGCCTTTCCTCCGGCATGGCCGGCATCGCCGGCGCCGAAGTGGCCCTAAGCTACCTCGGCCTGGGCATAGATGAACCCGCCGCCAGTTTCGGAAACCTCATCGGTGACGTGAACGGAACCCGATTCTTCGAGCAGTACCCGTACTTGCTCGTCGCGGGCGCCGGTCCAGTCATTCTCTTTCTCTTTTCCTGGAATCTGCTCGGCGATGCCCTCGTCGATGTCTTCGATCGGCGTCAGAACTCGCACCGCTAAGCGTCGACCGGCCGAGTAGGAAGAACGCTCGTACGTCCAGGACGCGAAATTGCTGTTCCATCTGCCCTCCGCCCGGCACGGCGCGCCCTGTTTGCTATACTCGAATTTGGAGGTTCGCGAACCCACTGTGAAGGTAACCACCGAACGGCTCCCTGAGAGCCGCGTCCAGTTGAACATTGAAATTGACGAGGACCGTCTCGAACGTTCCCTCGATTCCGCGTACAAGCGCATCGCCAACAAGAACCGGTTCCCCGGTTTCCGTCCCGGAAAGGCTCCGCGTGCCATCGTCGAACGGGCGGTCGGACGCGAGGGCCTCATCCGCGAAGCGCTCGATAAGCTCGTCCCCGATGCCTACAACGAGGCCATCGAGGCCGAAGACGTCGATGCAATCGGTCAGCCGGAATTGGCGATCGATCAACTCGAGCCCGTGAAGTTCACGGCCATCGTTCCCGTCCGGCCAAGCGTCCAGCTCAACGACTATCGGGCCATCCGCATCGAGAAGGAAGCAGTCGACGTCACCCCCGAAGCCATCGATGAACAGCTCGAATTGCTCCGCCGCCGCCACGCGACGTACACGCCCGTGGATCGCGAAATCAAGTGGGACGACATGCTCATCGCCGACGTCTTCGGCGAAGCCGATGGTGACCAGTTCCTCGAGGACAAAGACGCTGAGTTCCCGCTGCGCGAAGGTCAGATGCTCTTCATCGAGGGCCTGGCAGAAGGTTTCGTCGGCATGAAGAAGGGCGAAACCAAGGAGCTCACGCTTGCTTTCCCGCCGGACTTCCGCGTCGAACGGCTCCAGGGCAAGGATGCCCACTTCACGCTTCATGTCCGCGAAGTGAAGGAAGAGGACCTGCCGGAACTCGACGACGAGTTCGCGGCGATGGTCAACGCTGAGGAGTTCGAAACCTTCGACGCCCTCCGTTCGCGCATCGAAGCCGACCTCCGCGCCAACCTCGAACAGGCTGCCGAGAATACGTTGCGGAACGCCGCCGTGGAAAAACTCGTCGAAACCGCCACGCTCGAATACCCAAAATTGCTCGTAGAGCACGAAATTGACCACCTCGTCCGCGAGGCAACCGGCAACGATCAGGCTCAGTACCAGGCCTATCTGCGGACCGTGGGCCGCTCCGAGGCCGACTTCCGCGAGACGTGGCGCGAAGCTGCGGAACTGCGAGTTCAAAGATCTTTGGTGCTCAGCGAGCTCGCTGAGGCTGAAGGTCTGGCCGCAACAGCCGAAGAAATAGATCAGGAGCTGGATTCGCTCGTCGCACCCATGGGTGATGACGCTGCCCGGTTCCGCCAGATGTTCGCGAGCGAAGAGGGGGTTGCGACGATCCGCCGCAACCTTCTTTCGCGCAAGACGCTCGATTGCCTCGCAGCGATCGCCAAAGGCGAACTCCAGGAGGAACCAGCTTGAATTCGGGCCAGCACGTTCACCCGCTGATCCACGACGTCATTCCGACCGTCATCGAATCCGGCCCACGCTCTGAACGGGCCTTCGATATCTTCTCCCTCCTCCTGAAGGAGCGGATCGTCTTCCTCGGCACGCCCATCGACGACCAGATCGCCAACTTGATCGTCGCCCAGCTCCTCTACCTCCAGCGCGAGGATCCGGAACGCGATATCAGCATGTACATTCACTCCCCCGGCGGTGTGATCACCGCTGGCCTCGCGATCTACGACACGATGCAGCTCATCGAGCCTGCAGTTAGCACCATCGCGGTGGGCCAGACCGCCTCGATGGCTACGGTCCTGCTTTGCGCCGGTGCCAAAGGCAAGCGCTTCGCGCTCCCCAATGCCACCGTCCACATGCATCAGGCCCTCGGTGGCGCCAGGGGCCAGGCGTCCGATATTGAGATCGCAGCGAAGGAGATCCTTCGCAACAACGAGATCATCCGAAACATCATCGCCTCGCACACCGGCCAGCCGGTTGAGCGTGTCACGAAAGACTTCGACCGCGACTTCTACCTGGATGCCCAGGGCGCGAAAGACTACGGATTCGTCGACGAGCTGCTCGTGCGGCCCGAAGACGCGAAGTAGACGAGGGGAGACAGCACAACTTGGCCACCAACCGCACCAATCGAGTCCAGTATCACTGCTCCTTTTGTGGGAAGAACCAGGACCAGGTCCGCCGGCTCATCGCTGGCCCGGGTGCTGTCTACATTTGCGACGAATGCGTCGATCTCTGTCGCGAGATCATCGATGAGGAGAACGGCACTGGCACCACCACCGCCGCGGCCAAGGGCGCTGCAGGTGTCAGTCAGCGAGTCCCTCCGCCCAAGTTCATCTTCGACCACCTCCAGGAATACGTGATCGGTCAGGAGCAGGCCAAGAAGGTCCTCGCGGTCGCCGTTTATAACCACTACAAGCGCACCGGCGCCACTGTCGAGAACGATATCGAACTTGAGAAGTCGAACATCCTCCTCGTCGGCCCCACAGGTGTCGGCAAGACGTACCTCGCCAAGACGCTCGCCAAGATGCTCGAGGTCCCTTTCTCCATCGCCGATGCCACCGCCCTTACCGAGGCCGGATATGTCGGCGAGGACGTGGAAAACATCCTCCTCCATCTCATCCAGGCCGCCGATTTCGACATCCAGAAGGCCGAGCGCGGCATCATCTACATCGACGAGATCGACAAGATCGCCCGCAAGAGCGACAACCCGAGCATCACACGCGATGTCTCCGGCGAAGGGGTGCAGCAGGCGCTGCTGAAGATCATCGAGGGCTGCGTCGCGAATGTGCCGCCGCAGGGCGGCCGGAAACACCCCCACCAGGACTTCCTCCAGATCAACACGGCGAACATCCTCTTCATCTGTGGCGGGGCTTTCGAGGGCCTCGAAAACCACATCGAGAAGCGCCTCACCCGCGACCACGTCCGCCTCGGTTTCCAGGCCCAGCGCGGCTTCCGCGGCACCAAGCGCAAAGACGAGCTCATGATGCACGTGACGCACGACGACCTCCTCGAATTCGGGCTCATCCCCGAGTTCGTCGGACGCTTGCCGATGGTCGTTGGTCTCCAGTCGCTCGATGAGGAAGCCCTTGTCCGCATCCTCACCGAGCCCAAGAACGCTCTCATCAAGCAATACCAGCGCTACTTCCAGATGGATGGGGTCGAGTTGGTCTTCACCGATGACGCACTCAAGGCCATTGCCGAAGTAGCCATCAAGCACAAGACCGGCGCCCGCGGTCTTCGCACCGTCCTCGAGGAAACACTCATGGAAGTCATGTATGAAATCCCGGGCCGCGGAGACGTCAAGAAGTGCGTGGTCAACGCCGAAAGCGTCACCGCCAAGACTCGTCCGCTGCTGCTGACGCGCGGCGGCCAGGAAGTCGACACGCCGGTTGTCAACACCCAGGCGGAGTCGGCCTAACAGCTTCCCGAGGCTCAGTGTTGGCGAAGCGCCCCGCTGTTTGCGGGGCGTCTCTCGTTGGCGCCCTTTGTCCAACACGGCGGACTCGCGCATACTCCCCGCCAGCGCCAACAGGCAACCGGGGGTTCGCATGCTCAGCTACGTCGACCGCATCCAGATGGTTGTACCTGACCGCAAGGAGGCCGTCGCACGCTGGCAGGCCGTGTTCGGCGCTGAACAGCTGGCCGAGGACGGCTCGCGCCACCTGAACGCCCACCGGACGACCGTGCAGGCGGGACGCTCGCTCTTCGAGTTCCTCGAACCGGCCGGGCCCGGGCCGATCCAGGACTTCCGCGACCGCTGGGGCCAGGGCCTGTACGGCGCCGGCTTCTCGACTCCCGACCTCACGGCGCTGGCGAAGCGGCTCGCGGACAAGGGTTGCCCGACTGTCGAGGAAGGCGGGCGGCTCTACCTTGGCGAGACTCGCTTCGGGATGCCGATCGTGCTCACCGAGGACCCTTCGCCGGCGGGCCGCGGCTACACCGGGCACATCCGCTGCGTGTACGAGGTGACCAACCCCGTTGGGGACTGGGAAGCGGCGACGGCCTACTACACCGACCTGTTCTCCCTGGATGACTCGAAGTACTGCCCTATCGGTTCCAAGCTCTACGGCTACCAGGGCACGCTCACCCTGTTCGACCCCCCGAACCGGCTCGACCGGGTGGAGGTGGTGACGACGTACGAGGGCAGCGGCGCGATGGACCGCTTCTACAGGAAGCGCGGCGACTCGCTCTACATGTGCTACATCGAGACCGACGACGTGTTCGCCATGCAGGCCCGCCTGGAGGCCAACCACCTGCGCTACTCGCCGGGCGAGGGCCGGCCGGACGGCACCAACCTGTTCATCCACCCGCAGGCGCTGTTCGGCATGCTGATGGGCGTGAGCAAGACGATGTACGGCTGGGCATGGTCAGGCCACCCGGAGCTTGCGGGCGCCCCCCTGGGGACCGGCCACTAGGCGCCGCGGGCCTCAGTTCGAAGCCAGGACCGCCAGCGCCGTGATGACGAACCCGGCCACCGCCAGCAGGAGCTGGGGGTCGGTGAAGAGGATGCGGTCCGGGGCGTCGGTCTTGCGTTCGCCGTTGAGCAGGAGCAGGTAGCGGAAGAGCCCGAAGGCGACGAACGGCAGCGTGAGGGCCATCGAGCCGTTCGTTGGCACGCGGGCCGATTCGATGGTGTAGAGCGCGTAGGAGAGCAGGGCGCCGCCGGCCGTGATGGTCAGCATCTGGCCGAGCACGTCGCCGGAGTAGCCTTCGAGCGCGGGGCGGTGGCGCGCCGCTTCCGGGCCAAGCTGGCGGTACTCGGCCCAGCGCTTCGAGGTCGCGAAGAAGAGCGCCGCGAAGCTCGAACAGACGTAGAGCCAGGGCGAGATGTCGACATCGATGGCGGTTGCGCCGGCGGCGGCACGGGCGACGACGCCACCGGTGAGGATGATGATATCGAGGATGGCGACCGTCTTGAGGCCGAAGCTGTAGGCGACCATGAGGGCGGAGTAGCCGGCGAGGATGAGCGCCGCCGTGGTATCGAGCAGGAAGGTGAGCGGGAGGGCGACGGCTGTGAGGACGGCTGCGACGGCGAGTGCGAGCCCGACGCTGACTTCGCCGCTGGCGATGGGCCGGCGAGCCTTGCGCGGGTGGAGGCGGTCGTTCTCGCGGTCGCGGACGTCGTTCAGGAGGTAGGTGGCGCTGGCGGCAAGACTCCACAGGCCGAAGAGCGCGCACGTGCGCCAGAGGAGCGGCCAGAGGCTATCGAGGTCCCGCGGCTGCCAGGCATCGCCGGTGGTGAAGATGAGGGCGGCGAAGACGATGACGTTCTTGGGCCACTGGTACGGCCGCATGGCGGCGATGAGGGCCGGGACGACGGAACGCTGTGCGGTGGCGGCCGGTGCGTCCGCGGTGGTGCTCATGCCGGGTCCTTCACGATGCGGGCCCACTGGGCGTTGACGGCGAGGGCGAGCTCCGTGGTGCGTGCGGGGAAGACGGCGTTTGGCGCGCCGGCGGCGGCCCAGATGTCATCGAAGCGCTGGAGGCTCTCATCGGCGATGGTGTCGCAGGGCTGGGGCCAGCCGACGGGGGCGACGCCGCCAACTTCGTAGCCGGTGGTGTCGCGCACCTCATCCGGGGTGCCCATCTTGAGCTTCTTGCGGCCGACTCCGACGAGTTCGGCGAGGGCGGAGGTATCGACCTGGCGGTCGCCGGCGACGAGGGCCATGGTCGGGCGTCCTTCGGCCATGAAGAAGAGGGTCTTGACGATCTGTCCGAGCTGGCAGCCGACGGCGTCGGCGGCTTCCTGGGCGGTGTGGGTGCTCGCTTCATCGAAGACGCGGACGCGGCCGGGGAGGCCGAGGGCAGCGAGGGCCTGCTGGACGCGTTCGGGGGGAGTCACCTGCGAATTGTTGAACGAGAGAGCGGAAAGAGGAAAGACGAAGGAGAAAAGAGGAAAGAGGAAAGGGAAACGAGCAACCGTCCCTCACCCCCGGCCCCTCTCCCAGGTCTGGGAGAGGGGGGTTTTGGAGTTGGTTGCCCCTGGAGTTCGGGGACTTTTTTTTGGTGTCTTCAAGACACCTTAAGACACCGCGGTAGATTCGAGGCCGGGGGTTTTGTGAGGTGTCTTCGGAGGTGTCTTCGGGGTGTGATGCGGCGCGCAGTTGTCGGGTTGGGGACGGCGCGTGGGTGGTCATGGGCCGGGTCCGTGTTTGGTCGTGCATGTTGCCTCTCCTCGCGGGACGGACGTGTATGGAGAGGTTGCGTGGTGGGGCGGGGGAGGTGGAAGGGGCGGGTGTCCCTCACCCCGCACCGAGCCAGAGGAAAGAGGAAAGGAGAAAGAGGAAAGGGCGCGAGCTGCGGTCCCTCACCCCCCGGCCCCCCTCTCCCAGGCTTGGGAGAGGGGGAGTGTTCGCGTGTCGACGGCGGTCGTGGCTTGACGGCCCTCGGCGGCCTGCGGCCTGGAGGGTGGGAGGGCCGGTCGCTCGCGCTCGCGGTTCGTGTGGCTGTGGTTGCGGGTGCGGTCCCTCACCCCCCGCCCCCTCTCCGAGGCTTGGGAGAGGGGGAGCTTGCGGCGGATTGGAGGGGGAGCGGGGATGGTGCGCGAGGAACGGCTGGAGGGAGCGGTTGGCTAGCACTTCGATGCGGAGTGCTTGACTCGGGAGTTACCCCACGCCGCTTTGAGTGCAGCTTCGGAGCCATACGCCCGGAGATTTGACTGGCTCAGGGTCTTCCATCCGTCGTCGAGGTCGCAGTAGTAGTACTGCGCGTTGCTCGCCGACGAGGTGTACCACGTACGCCCGTCGCTTGCAGGCGCTGTCGTTGGGGCGGCTGTCGCAGGAGCGGCTGCGGGTGAGGTGGACTGCGATGTTGAGGAGCGGCAGCGGTGGTTGGCAACGCGAGGGTTGCCGCTGGACTTTGAACTCCCGTGGTACCAGAAAGCGGCACCACCGTTTCCCCCGCAACCGCCGGGCTCGTCTCGGTGGCGGTTTCGCATGCGGACCAGAACACCGGCAGTAGGAGCACCACAGCGCTGAGAGCTGCGTGGCGCCGGAGCTTGTTGGGGGCGCTGGAGTGCTGGTGTGGTTGTTTGTTCGTCATGGCACTCACCCAAGCCGTTCTTTGGGTTCGACACTAGGCCTGTCCCGAAGCCGCTGCAATAGGAGACGGCGTCAATCGATGTCGTGTTTCGGCTCCGACCTATGAGGGCGCGGCCGCCCGGGAGTAGAGTGCTTCTACTTCTCACTCGGAGCGGTCTTTGAACGGCAGATCTCTCGCGACAACGCTAGCTTTGGTGGGACTTGGGCTCGGGCTCGGTTCCCTCCTCGCGGCGGGCCGCCCAACGAATGCTTCGGACTTCCCGCTGAGGGCGAGGCTGCCGCAGCTCGCCGCGGATTCCGGGACGTTCCCCCAGACTCCAACGACCGCGCCGCTCTCGACCCCAACCAACCTGACGCTCTGCATCGTCTCGCACATCGTCGATGGCGACACCGTCGATGTGAATGGCTGCGCGGCCGCTGGCCGCATCCGGCTCATCCTCGTCAACACCCCCGAGATCAGTCCCGGCGAATGCTTCGGCAAGCAGGCTGCGGCCCACACAACGGAGAGACTGTTGAACCGCCAAGTCGGTCTTGAGAAGGACAAGTCCGAAACGGACAGCTTCGGTCGCCTCCTGCGCTACATTTGGGTCGACGGAGAACTATTCAACGAACACCTGGTCCGCGAAGGCTACGCCGCGGTCGGGATCTACCCTCCCGATGTGAAGTACCTCGCTCGGATGGAAGCGGCGGAGCAGGAAGCCAAAGCACACGGTCGCGGTCTCTGGCCCATTTGTGGAGGGCTCGGAGTGCCGGGAACGCCAACTCCTGTGCAGTCCCCGACGTCGACAGCCAGCCCGTCCCCGACACCTCCAGGAACCGCCACGCCTACTCCGACAGTCGGCGGCGCCTGCGGGGCTGCCTCGGCAGCGATCACCGCTCTCGACAAATACTCGGAGGTCGTGACCGTCTCGGGATCAGGGAACTTGACGGGGTGGTACGTGATTAGCGTGCGAGGGAATCAGCGGTTCGACTTCCCGGCGAACTTCACGCTGACGGGAACCGTCCAGGTTCGGTCCGGTACGCCCGAATTCGCAAATTCCCCGAGCCAGCTCTGGTGGACATCGGCGAACCAGTGGAGCAATTCCGAGGATGACGACGCCGCCCTGTACAACTGCACCGGACAGCTCGTGAGCTATTACGACGACTGATGGAGCATGTTTCAGAGGCGCGGCCGTGGATTCAATCGATACCGCGTTCAGTCTCGATTGTGTCCCTCAGCTTCTCGACCTCACCGCGTAATGCTCGAATCTCGTCGGCCAAGTCTGCGGTGCTGGCGCGGTCGACTTCTTCGTGTTCGCGAACGAGCATCGCAGCGATGGTGGCTGTAAGCGCCGTCAAAGAGGCGATCCCGAAAAGCATAAGGGCCACAGCGATTCCACGGCCTTCGTCGGTGACGGGGTAGAAGTCGCCGTAGCCAACGGTGGTCATTGTTGTTGCAGCCCACCAGATAGCATCGCCGAACGTCTGGATGTTCGCGCCTCTTTCGTCGCGCTCGACGAAAAACACACCTCCCGCGCCGGCGACGAGGCATCCCAATACGGCGGCGACCATCAACTTCGTTCCGCGCTGCCGCGCCAGGTCTCGCAAGATCGTGACGTTGATGCCGAGTGCTGTTGCCGCGCGTGCCAGTCTTAGGAATCGCGCGAGCCGAAGCGGCCTCAGGAAGGGCAACACGACCATGGCCCCCTCCAGAGGGTGATCGCGGACGTATTGGATACGGCGTGGCGCCACGGCGAATTTGACGCCGTAGTCGACCGCAAAGGCAGCCCAAATGAACCAGTCTGCAGCCAGAAACAGCCGTTCGACGCCTTCCGGGAAGTCACCGACGAGCGGCAAGAGCAGAAGCGGAACCATGACCAAGGCGAGGAGGAGCAATGGGAGGTTCGTAGCTCGCTCAATTGCACGCAGGCGGGCTTCACTTTGCACGGCGAGAGCATATTGCCGTCGGTGACAATTGTCGTGCCTTCGCCCGAGATCCGGAAGAGCCTGGGGCTAGGACGACGCTCTCGGCGTTCGCGTCGCGGCGCCTGGCCGGTCGTGGGCTTCGTGCGACCGCGGGGAATCGCAGATGTGATTCGGCTTAAGCGGGGGCCGAGCCCCGCGACCCCAGTCGTTCGACGATGGGCGGGGAGGGTTGGTGTGGGGCGACCGTGTGCGGAACCCCGGTGGCCCCCGGCGCGGGAGCAAGGGGCGTCGCGAGCGGGCGGGCGGATGAACATAGCCATGGGTAGGGTATAGGCGATAGGGGTTAGGCGATAGGGATTAGAGGTTAGGGGATAGGCGATAGAGGTTAGGCGGTAGGCGATGGGCGATAGGGGTTAGGATCGCGGTGTGGCGAAGGTCCGGGTTGATGTTGCGCTTGTTGAGCGAGGTCTCGCAGACACACGCGAGCAGGCTCAACGTTTGGTTTCGGCGGGGCGGGTGCGTTCGGGGACGCTGACGTTCGTGAAGGCTTCGCAGATGGTGGCGGAGGATGCGGAGCTTTCGGTTTCGGAGCCGGAGCGGTATGTGTCGCGCGGGGGGTTGAAGCTGGAGGGGGCGCTTTCGGCGTTTGGGGTGGACCCGGCGGGACGGGTGTGCCTGGACCTGGGGGCTTCGACGGGCGGGTTCACAGACTGTTTGTTGCAGCACGGGGCGTCGCGGGTGATCGCGGTGGATGTGGGGCGGGCGCAGTTGCACCAGCGGCTCCGGGAGGACCTTCGGGTGGTGCTGCTGGAGCAGACGAACGCCCGGGATTTGCCCGAGCTCGAGAGGAACGAGGAAAGAGAAAAGAGGAAAGAGCAAGACGAGGGCGAGGGCGAGGGGACTTTCATCTTGGATCCTTCATCTTTCATCTCCCTGTTCGTGGCCGACCTTTCGTTTATCTCGCTGCGGAAGGTGTTGCCGAGTGTGGCTTCGCGGTTGGGGCCCGGGACGGAGGGGGTGGTGTTGCTGAAGCCGCAGTTCGAGGCGGGGCCGAAGGATGTGCCTCGGGGCGGGGTGATCAAGGACGAGGCGGTGCTGGAACGGGTGCGCCGGGAGTTCGTCGAGTGGCTTGAGGGCAACGGATGGCCCCTGTATGGCATGATTGCGTCGCCAATTCGCGGAGGCGATGGCAACACGGAGTACCTGGTGCACGTACGAACCCCCGGAGGCCCAGAAGGACCTGTCCACGGAGACACGGAGAGTTTCGAATGACGAGTTTCGAAGTGTGCCGTGAACGCCAGGTCCGACGTTCGGGCTGGCGACATTCGAAGTTGGTGATTCGAAACTCGGCGGGGGGCGCGGTGTGGTGCTGAAGAACGCGGTGGTGTTCCATGCGCCAAAGAGCGAGGGTGCGGCGGCGTTCGCGAGCCAGCTTGCGCGCGAACTCGAGCGTGCCGGGGTGGCGACGGCTGTGCAGGATGCGTGGTCGGAGGAGCCGTTCCCGGAGCTGGACAAGGCGGGCCTGGTGTGCTGCATCGGGGGGGACGGGACGGTGTTGCGTTCGGCGCGGCGGGTGGTGCCTCGAGGGATCCCGCTGTTCGGGGTGAACATGGGGCGGCTGGGTTTCCTGACGGATATGTCGCCGCGGGACTGCTTCAACAACGTCGAAAGGATCGTGGCGGAGGACTGGCGGCTGGAGGAGCGAATCATGGTGCGCTGCGACGTGCGGGACCCTGCAGGGCGGAATTTCGAGGCGCACGGGCTGAACGACATCGTGGTGAGCCGGAGCCTCCCGGGGCGGCCGGTATACGTGGACGTGCGGATCGATGGGGCGCGGCTGGCGAACTACCGCTGCGACGGGATCATCGTGGCGACGCCGACAGGGAGCACGGGGTATTCGCTGAGCGCGGGCGGGCCAATCCTGGCGCCGACGGAGCACCACCTGGTGATGACGCCTGTCTCGGCGCACCTGGCGCTGGGGCGAAGCCTGGTGCTGCAGCCGGCCTCGGTCGTGGAACTCGAAGTGACGAGCGATAGCGGCGCTATCGTGAGCATCGACGGGCAGGACGAAGTGCCGGTCGCATCGGGGGTGCGGGTGTTCGTGCACCAGAGCGAGCACATCACGCGGTTCGTGCGATTCAGGGCGCCGCAGACGTTCTATTCAGACCTCGCGGAACGGCTCGAAGGGCAACTTTCGAGCGCGATGAGCCCGGGTGCTTGACCGCCTCGAAATAGCGGACTTCGCGGTCGCGCGCTCGGTCGTGATAGAGCCCGGCGCGGGCCTGACGGTGTTCACGGGCGAAACGGGAGCGGGCAAGTCGCTGGTGGTCGATGCGCTGGCGTTCGTGTTCGGTGCGCGGCGGGGGCGGGAAGTCATCGCGAGCGGGGCTGAAAGAGCGACGGTGCGGGCCCACGTCGGCGGGCGCGTGCTCGAACGGACGATCGCGCTCAGCGGGCGGACTTCTGCGCGCATCGATGGCGAACCGGCGACGGTGGAGGACCTGAGGGCGCTGGCCGAGGGCTTCGTCGACATCCACGGGCAGTCGGAGCAGCTGGCGATCCTTTCGCCGCGGGTGCAGCTGGCGGTCCTGGACGAGTTTGCCGGGCTTTCGGGCGAACGCGAGGCGGTCTCGCGGACGGTGCGGGAGCTTCGGGAAGTGCGCCGCCAGCTGGGAAGCCTGGCGACCGACGCGCGCGAGCGTGAGCGGCTGGTGGAGCAGCTGCGGTTCGAGACAGAGGAGATCGATGGCGCCGCGCTGCGCCCGGGCGAAGCCGAGGAGCTCCGGCGGGAGCAGAGCGTGCTCGGGAACGCACGGCGACTGCTCGAAGACGTGGCTGTGGCGCTGGAAGCCCTGGATTCGGCGGCGCTAGGCGAAGTGGTGCGGGCCACGGGCGACCTGGCGCAGCGCGACCCTGGCGCGAGCGACGTGGCCGAGCTGGCGGCGACACTGGAGTCAACCGCCGGGGAGCTCTCGCGCACGTTGCGACGCTACCGGGAGAGCCTCGAGGAGGACCCCGAGCGGCTGGCGGCAGCGGGGGAGCGGCTGGACCGGATAGCGCGGCTTTGCCGGAAGTACGGCGAGACCGTTGAGGATGTGCTGCGCTACGGCGAGGATGCCGCGCGCCGGCTGGCCGGACTGACCGGCGAGGGTGCTTCGCTGGACGGACTGCGCGCGAAGGAGGCGTCGCTCCTCGGGCGGCTTGGCGAACAGGCGACAGACCTTTCGCGGGCGCGCCGGGCGGCCGCCGGCGACCTCGTGCGAGCCATCTCGGAAGAGCTGGAATCGTTGTCCATGGGCCAGGCGGTGCTCAGCGTGGGGTTCGCGTGCGAAGACGACGCGGCGGGCCCGCTGGTGGCGGTGCCTGACTACGAGATTGTCATCACGCGGAGCCCGCTGGCCGGGGAAGGCGAGCTGCATGGCGTCGCTTTCACCGAGGCCGGGGTCGACCGGGTGGAGTTCCTGGTCTCGTTCAACGCCGGCGAAAGCCCCCGACCGCTTTCGGCGGTGGCCAGCGGCGGCGAGACTTCGCGCTTCCTGCTCGCCCTGACGACGGCGCTCGGCAGCGCAGGGTCGGGCCGGCTCGAAGTGCTGGACGAAGTGGACGAAGGTGTTGGTGGCCGGACGGGCGCGGTTGTTGGCCGGGCGCTTCGGAGGTTGGCCGCGAAGCACCAGGTCTTGTGCATCACGCACCTGCCGCAGGTGGCCGCTTTCGGTGACCGCCACGTTGTCGTTTCGAAGCAGACCGACGGCGAACGGACCTGGTCCGAGATCGCCGTCGTCGATGGCGGCGCACGGGTGGAAGAGCTGGCGGCGATGCTGGGAGGGACAGGCGAGGCCGGGTTGCAGGCTGCCCGCGAGCTGCTGGCCGCGGCCGCGCAGTGAAAGGCACACTTGGGAGCATCTTGAAACAGGCAGGGATCCGGCGAGGTGATGGCTGATGCGGTACGCGGTTGTGATAGAGAAGGCGCCGGGCAACTACTCCGCCTACGTTCCCGATCTCCCCGGGTGCGTCGCGGTTGGCGATAGCCTCGCGGAAGTGGAGCTCGCGATCCGCGAGGCGATCAGGTTTCACGTCGTAGGACTCAGGGAAGACGGCCTGCCGGTGCCGCCGCCGTCCGCGATGGTCGAACATGTAACGGCGTAGTCCACGAGGTTCCTTCCCCGAACCACCCCGCCGCATCACGATGTGCCGATGGCGCAGCGCCCGCAGGCAACGTCGGTCCATCTTGACGGCAGAGAGATCCCGCTGCAGGTCGTGCGGAGTGCCCGGCGGCGGCGGACGATTGCCATTGGAGTGGATAGCGGCGTCGTTGTCGTGCGCGCTCCCATGCGCACGACCCAGGCGGAAGTCGCGCGCATGGTCGAGTTGCGGCGTTCGTGGATCCTGCAGCGGCTAGACTCGGCGGCTTTGCAGCCCCGCCGTACTTTTGAGGATGGCGAGACTCTGCCGTACCTGGGGCGAGAGATGCGGCTTCGGGTGGTACCGGTGGCCGGCAGGCGTTCGCGAGCGGCCGTCGAAGGCGACGAACTCGTAGTGCATGTCCCGGAAGCGATGGACGCGGAGGCGCGCCGGGAGAAAGCTCGGAGGATCCTGGCAGCCTGGTACCGCGACCGGGCTGCTGAGTTGTTCGGGGAGTTCGCACGGCATTGGTCTTCCGAATCCGGACTTGTGCCCCGGGCGCTCATGGTTCGAGACCAGAAGTCGCGATGGGGAAGTTGCGGGCCTGATGGGACCATCCGTCTCAACTGGCGGCTCGTCCTCGGAGCGCCGGACCTTGCCGAATACGTCGTTGTCCACGAGATCGCGCACTTGCGGCACCGGAACCACCAGCAGGCATTCTGGCAAGAAGTCGCGCGGATGCTGCCGGACTTCCAGTCCCGCCGAAAGCGGCTGAGGGAGGCTGGCGCGGGCTTCGTGCTTTGAAGAGGAGTCGGCGCCAGTTCGGGGCCGGAGTCAGTCTCCCGCGGTGGCTGCTGCCGGGACGGGCACCGAATCTGACTCCGCGGCGCGCTCGAGAAGCCAGAACATCGCTGTTGCGGCCGTGACGATGCTCCCGGTGATCCAGATTGTCGGGCGCTCACCGATGGCATCCGCGAGGAAGCCGACGGGAAGCGCGAAGATGCTCGAAGCAGCGAACGCGAGGAAAGTGAGGGACACAACTCGCCCGAAGTACTCGGGCTCGGTGATGTGGCTCACAATTGCGCCGTTGAGCGTCTGGAACCCCCCGGCTCCCAGCCCTCCGAAGAACATGGCGACGGCGAGGAAGGCGTAGCTGGGGGCGAACCCCTGCGCGAGCAGCGACAGGCCGAAGATCAGGCACATCACCGTGTAGATCGTGCGCGCGTGCCTTGAATCGGCCCGCGAGGCGACGCCGATGCTAGCGCCGAGACCCCCGACGGCGTTCACACCGAGGAGGAGGGTGATGCTCTTCGCGTCGCGGTGGAGTTCGTTCTCAACCAGGCCCGGCAGGAGCGTCACGTAGGTGAACCCGAACATGATGACAAGCACGTAGGAGAGCACGAGGCGCCTGAGCCTGGCGTGGTCGCGGACGTAGGCGAGACCGCTGGCGATATCGCCGAGGACGCTGCGGCTGGTACCGGAAGGTGTCCGGGACGGCGGAAGGACGATGGTGCAGACGATGGCGCCGACGTAGAGCACGCCCATGCCGAGAAACGCGCCCGCCGCGCCGAGGAAGCCCACGGCAAGCATCGCGCCGGCGACCAGGGGGGCGACGATTCGTGAGGCATTCAAGGCAACCTGGCTGAGGGCCACGGCGTTCCCCCGGCGGTCTCCATCGACCAGTTCGAGCATGAACGCCTGGCGTGATGGACCGAGGAACGAGAAAGCTACACCGATGACGAACGAACCGCCGGCGAGGTAGCCGATCGTGATGACATCGGTGGCGACGAGGAGGCCAAGGGCCACAAAGGCAGAAAAGATGGTGGTCTGGCAGGCGAGGATGACCGCCTTCTTCGAGAGCCGGTCAGCGAGTGCCCCACCCAGTGGGCCGAGCGCGAGCTGGGCGATGCCCTGGGCGAAAACGACAAAACCGACAGCGCGGTTGTTTCCACTCAGGTCGAACGCCACAACGCTCTGGACGACGGTCGACATGAAGAACGCGATGAAGGCGAGAAGCGAGCCCGTCCAAAGGATGCGGAAGTTGCGCTCCGCTAACGCGGCGAAGGTGTCACGGAACCAGGAACCCATGTGTCTGAATGTACAGGAGATGTGAGAACGGGACGTGGCTGCTCCGCGGCGAGCGATAGTGAGCCCATTGGGCGCGGTCGCGGGAGCTGTCAGATAGCTTCGCCGCCCGGCGCATCGAGATGTTGGCGGAGGAGGACGACGCGGCGGACTGCCTCGCGAATGACGTAGCCAGGCTCGGCGCCGGTGCGTTCCGCCTGCAGGGCAATGATCACCGCCTCGAGGGTCTCGGCCACTTCAAGGAGGATTTCGCGCAGTTCGCGGCTGTCTATCCGGTTGCTTTCGCCTGGCATTGGATCCATGGCCCAAGTCTCTCGCCGGGGGCGGTGACGGAGACAGGCGCAGTTAGGTTACGACACGGTGACAAGTAGCCGTTCAGACTTCAGACCTGAGATGAGCTGTCGATAAGGCATCGGCATATTCGTTCCAGCGCGAGCCGTCGTGGGCGCGGATCCACTCGATGCGGGCGTTCGGCCGTTGCTGGACGAGATCCCAAGCGCGCTTGACGAGGTCCAGGTTGGCGATCTCGCCTTCCTTTCGCTTCCAGCCGCGGCCTTCCCAGCCCCTGGCCCATTTCGTGAGCGTATTCACGACGAGCTGGCTATCCGAAAAGACGATGACGGACTCCGCGGGCGGGGCCATTTCCAGACCCGCAATCAGAGCGGTGAGCTCCATGCGGTTGTTGGTTGTCCAGGGGTCGGCGCCGTGGCGCTGTTCGATGACCGCGTTGTCCCGGACGAAGACGGCTCCCCAGCCGCCGGGGCCGGGATTGGGCCGGGACGAGCCGTCGGTGAAGACGCCGTGGGCGGGGCCTCCATCGAAACGAGCGAGGACCTCAGCGGTCGTGAGGTCCTGCGTCCGGGTGACGGACGAGCCTTTCGATTTTGGCTTCGCGGCTTTGGCCGGGCCGGCAGGAGACGGTTTGTCGCGGCAGTCCATGCACTGCTTCGGGGTCCAGTTCGGGTACTTCGCAAGGACCGCCGACGGGAGGGTGAACTCGCGCGAGCAGGTGCCGCAGGTGAACGCCATGGCCCGAGTGTAAAGGATGGAATCACTCCGGCGACGGGCCTCGCAGGGCCGGGCGGCGGGATGAGGCTCGTGGGATCGAATTCCTCTACACTGGCCGCATGAAGATCCGGCGCGGCGGTACGATCAGCGACGATGTCATCGACAAGCGGGCGGAGACTCGCGCGGCGGTCGGCAGGGGAGGCATGGCCCTGCCCGGTGGGGCGAAGGGGGGCCTTGCCGGAGTCATCATCGCCCTTATCCTCGCGCTCCTCGGGGGCAGCCAGCTCATGGGTGGCAGTTCCGGCGACGGTGGGCTTGGCGACATCCTTGGCAAGATGGCCGGCGGCGTCCAACCGACAGACTCGCTTTCCACGGCCGTGGCCGGAGCGCCGGACCCACAGGCGGATACGGTCGAGTGGGTGAGGTACGTGCTGGACGACATCCAGGACAGCTGGGAAGCGCAGTTCAAGCAGGCCGGTGGGACGTACGAGCGGGCGAAACTGATCCTCTTCGAAAAGGGCGTCCAGACAGGCGGCTGTGGCTTCGCGCCCAGCGAAGTCGGGCCGTTCTACTGCCCGGCCGACAAGTCGGTCTATCTCGACCTCTCTTTCCTGGATGACCTGGCGACGAAGTACAAGGCGCCGGGCGACTTCGCGCCCGCATATGTGATCGCGCACGAGGTGGGCCACCACGTCCAGAACATCACCGGTGTCAGCGCTGCGGTGCGCAAGGAGCAGCAGGCGAAGCCGAGTGAGGCGAACGAGCTCTCGGTGAGGCTCGAACTCCAGGCCGACTGCCTGGCCGGCGTTTGGGCGCACAACACCTACGAGAATGTCATCCTCGAACGCGGCGATATCGATGAGGGCCTCGCGGCAGCTGCCGCGGTGGGAGACGATCGTCTGCAGAAGCAGGCCGGTGTGGAGGTGAACCCGGACACCTGGACGCACGGCAGTTCGGAACAACGCAAGACGTGGTTCACGACCGGTTACCAGAGCGGCGATCCGGACAAATGCGACACGTTCTCCGGAGATATCTAGGACAGCGCTCCGGCTGCTAGACCGACGCGTAGAGCGCATCGACGAGGGCGATGTTTCGTGGGTCACGCCATGAACGCCCCGCTCGGTTGCAGACGTAGCCGAAGCCGATGCGGCCGTCGGGGTCGCCGAAGCCGAGTATCGCCCCGTTCCCGTAATGACCGAAAGACCGTTGGCCTGGGCCGAGGGGCCGTATTCCCGGGTTGGTGAGCTGGAACCCGAGCCCGAAGCGGTTGGGCCGGCCGAGAACGGCATCCTCTCCGTCCGCGTGGATCTGGATCGCCTCGTCCCGGGTGGCTTCACCAAGGATGTGGTGCCCATGCCATTCTCCCGCCGCAGACATGCCTCCGAAGATCGTGGCGATGGCGCGGGCGTTTCCGTGGCCGCTGGTCGATGGGTAGACGGAGGCGCGCCACAGGCGGGTGTTCGTGCCGCCCTCGGGGTGCGGTGGCGGGTTGCGATAGGCGAGCAGGCGGGCCAGTTCGATGCCCTGGAGCGTTGCCGGGTCGCGTTCGAGCCAGGGGCGGTCGTTGGGTTCGCCTTCGGCACGCTGATAAGGGATCCACTCCGCCGTCCGCGCATCCAGTTCAGGCCCGAAGCCGAAGTGAAAATCGATGCCGAGCGGTTGTGACAGCTCCTCCTGGAGGAACCGGTCGATGCTGCGGCCATCGACGCGGCGGACGATCTCGCCGAGGAGGAACCCGAAGGTATTGGTGTGGTAGCCGAAGTGGCTACCGGGTGGCCACCACGGTTGTTGGGCCGCGAGCGCCGCACACATGCCGTCCCAGTCGGTGAGGTTGTAGCCAGGCGGCAGCGGCCTGGCCACGGCCTGGAGGCCAGCCTGGTGGCTCATCAGGGTACGGACGGAGATCGCGCTCTTGCCGGCCTGGGCGAATTCGGGCCAATACCGGGCGACGGGCGCATCGAGTTCGACGAGGCCGCGCTCGACCAGGCGGAGGAGACAGACGGCCGTCACGGCCTTACCGACCGACCAGACGTTGACGATGGTGTCTTGCGTCCACGGCAGCGTGCGGGCATGGTCCTGCCAGCCGGCCCAGAGGTCGACGACGAGTTCGCCATCGAGGGCCACGGCAACAGCGGCGCCGATTTCGTTGTGGTCGCGGAGATTGCGTTCGAAGGCTTCGCGGACGGGCGCGAACCGGGGGTGGCAGGTGCCGTGGATGACCATCGAGCCCAGTCTACGCGCCAGTTCGCCCCGGGGCGGAGGCAGGTGGCGCTGGTTCGCCGGGCGCGAGAGGCGAAGGGGAGCCGAGGAGGGCGCTGAGGATGGCATCGGCCTGGATGCGATGTCCGGTGGCGCCCTTGTGGACGCCATCTGAGTGACGGAGGGCTACCTTCGCGGCTGCGGCGAACCCGGGGCGGCAGTCAGCGATGAGGAAGTGGTGGCTCCGTGCGACGGCTCCCATGCGTTCCTGGTGTTCGGTGAGGAGCCTGTTGGCACCTTTGTTCTCCTTCTCGAGGGACTCGCCGATAGGAGGTGTGGTGAGGAGGACAACGATCAGGCCTTCGCGCTGGGACAGTTTGTGGAACATTTCGGTCTGGACCCGGGTGACTTCCTCCTTCGTCGAGGGGGCTTCTGCGCCGATGACGCGCCGGGCGAGCCAACGTGCGGCGTGGTTGGTGCGCGCAGGGCCACCGGAAGGGCTTGCGGTCTTTCGCTCGAACCCGGTTTCGAGTTTGCGAAACCACCGGTAGGCGCGTTCGCCGTAACGTCGCCGGACGCGCAACCCCACAGTCCCGACGATGAACTGGTAGGCGCCCGCGGAGCATACGACGATGTCCGGGTGCTCTCTGTCGAGGGCAGATTCGACTCGGGGCACCGCCCTGGGGCCGACGGGCACGAGTGGAAGGTCGACGAAGTCGACGGGTTCGCCGAGCACCCGCGTCAGTTCAGCGGCCACGAGGTTGGGCCATGCCTGCGAGGGGTCCGGCAGGGTGGCGCCCCTTGTATCGCTGGAGCCGATGATGAGCATTTTCAACAGAGGGAGCCCTCATGAAGTGACAGGGGCGCATGGTGACACAGCGGAGCGAAGCTGGCGACCGGGTCAGCGCGGCGCCGCGGACTCGCGGGCCTGCACCTGGGCGCGCAGGACATCCAGGACTGCCTGTGCCTGGACACGGTGGCCTTCGACAGACTTGTGGACGCCATCGAGCAGGTAGAGAGCCTCGCGGTCGGGCGCGACGCCGTAGAGGTCCTGGGCGGAGGCCCAGGGGAAGTGGTGGGAATCGGCGACAGTCTTCACCCGGAGCCGCAGTTCGTCCAGGGCCGCCTGGGCGCCCTTGTTCGCACGAGCGACCCGGTCCGGCCAGTTCGGGTCGGAGAAGACCACGACCTGCATGCCTTCGAAGCGGGCGAGCCGGTGCAGGACTTCTTCCCAGACTGCCGCGACCTCGGGGACGGTCGCGAGGGTGCGCCCGCCGATGATGCGGTGGAGGACAGAACGCGCGGCGCGGTTCGTCGTTTTGCTGGCGGTGGAGCCCGACGCCGTCTTTCGGTCGAAGCGACGTTCGAGGCGCACATACCGGTTACGTGCGCGCTCGCCGAAGAGATGGCGCACCTGCTCGGCGACGACGCGGATCGCACAAATGTAGGAGCCGAGCGAGATGACGACGAGGTCCGGGTTTGCCGCCTCTACCCTGGAGAGCGCGACGTCGACGGCTTTCGGACCCTTTGCGAAGACGGTGACGTTTTCCACTTCGACTGGAGTGCCGAACTCCGCTTCGAGCGACCGGCCAACGACGAACGGCCAGGCGAGCGACCGGTCGGCCAGGCCTTCGCCAGCGGTGGCGCTGTTCCCGAGGACGACGATCTTCATTGTTCTATCTCCCGCGAGCGGAAGTGTCTTCCTCTCCGCCCCCGAACGCCAGTGGATCGAGATGGGGGGTGCGTCTTCGGCGGGCCTCAGGGGGTTTCAGCGATCGACCAGGTGACCGGGCCGGGGCCGGTGATTGCCACCCAGTAGGCGGCGCCCGCTCTCAGGGCGGTGAGGTCGTTTGCGCCTGGGACGCCCGCCCCAGCGGGGAAGTAGGCACGCCATGTTTGCGTTGCAGCGTCCCAGCCGTAGATCGCCGTGACCTTGCCGGTGATGTCGGAGGTTCCGCCCGCGCCGAGCAAGGCGCTGGCGGGGGCGGTCGTGTCGGCGCCGTGCCAGGTAACCAGGCTCCAGCGGAAATTGAGCGTGACATCTATGGTCGCCGGGCGTTCGAGATCGGCAAGGAACGTAAGTTCGCCGGCCCCGTCATCGCTCGGGACGGTCACCAGCACGCGCAGCGGTCCAGGGATGCTCTGGGAAACCTTGATCCATGCCTGGCATTCATCGGTCAGACCGGTGACGAGCGGGGCGAAGGCGCGCACGGGGCTGGCCGATGCCGCGTTTACCGCCGTCGAGAAAGTCTTGACCCCCGTCGCGCTACGGCCGAACCCGGCGGAGCCATCGCTTGTCTCGATGATGACGCCGTCGCCAGCCTCGATGACGAAGTCGACCGGTATGTCGAGCACCGGATGGAGGCTCACGGCGCCTTCGGGCGGGCTACAGAAGCCATCGCGGTCGAGGGCGTGGAAGACGACGTAGACGAACTGCGAACCGTCCAGGTTTTCGACGACGAAGTCGACCGGGCTGCTCGCGGCGAGCGCTTCCTGGTCGCCGGTGCGGAGCGCCGGGCTTGCGAACGACACGACGGCTACAGGGAGGAGCGCGATGCCCCGGACGAGTGCGGAAAAGGAACGCGGCATTACGAGGAGTATAGCGGCCGCCGCCGTTCGGCTGAACGCGATCGCGAGCGTGTTGACATCCGTCCGCGTGCGTCGTAGTTTACCACATGGTTAGTTAACCAATCGGTAAAATGAGTCTCCAATGACCGCCGACCAGCTTAGCCTGACGTTCTCCGCACTTGCCGACCCGACGCGGCGGGCGATCCTCGCCCGGCTCGCGGGCGGTGAGGCTTCGGTGACGGAGCTCGCAGCGCCGTTCACGATGACGCTGCCTGCAATTTCGAAACACCTGAAGGTGCTCGAGCGCGCGAAGCTCATCTCGCGGGGGCGGGACGCCCAGTGGCGGCCGTGCCGCTTGCGGGCCGAGCCGCTGCAGGACGCAGAGGAGTGGATCGAGCGGTACCGGCTGCTCTGGGAGGAACGGTTCGACCGGTTGGACGACTACCTGAGCGAAGCACAGGCCAGAGGGGCCAAATCACCGGAGGACCACCATGATTAATCCAAAGACCACGGCGACACCGGCGGGCGAACGCGAACTGCTCATCGAGCGGGAGTTCGCCGCGCCCCGGGAGCTCGTCTTCAAAGCATGGACAGAACGCGACCGCCTGATGCAATGGTGGGGGCCGCCCACCTGGCCGATCGACTACTGCACGGTCGACCTTCGTGTCGGGGGCGCCTGGCACTACCGCATGCGTGGCCCGGCCGGTGAAGAAGGCTGGGGGAAGGGAGTCTACCGGGAGATCATGCCGTCTTCGCGCCTCGTCTACTCCGACTACTTCTCGGACGAGGACGGTACAGAGATCCCTCCGGAGGCGATCGCCGAAATCGATTTCGTGGACCGGGGTGGGACGACCCTGGTGCGAAACAAGACGATCTTCGCGAGCGGCGAGCACCGGCAGCAGGTCCTGGGCATGGGCGTCGTTGAGGGGATGTCGGAGACGATGGACCGGCTGGACGAGCACCTCGCCGCAGTGGCCGCCGGCTGATTGTGGCGTCCGGGACGCCGGCACCCTGTCGAGGGGCCGGCCTCTCGAAACCCGCTGCGGACTATGGGCCGACGTTGTACGTTTCGGCGAGTTCGATGGTGCCGCCGGAGGCGAGGTGCGGGCAGCCCTTCGCCATTTCGAGGGCGGCCTGCATGGAGTCGGCGGTGAGGACGCTGTAACCCGTCGCCGGGTTCGCGCCGCCGTCTTCGGTGGTGCCGTCAGTCGAGATGGTCCAGGCGCGGCTGATCGGGTTACCGCCGTCGGCGACAGCGGCCCCGAGCCCGGCGAACCAGTTCATCCACTGCTGCATGGTCGCCTGCTGCTGTTCGGGGGTGGCGTTTTCCATGGTCTCGCCACCGTGATAGATGAGTAGGAAGTTGGCCAAAAGAGAGTCCTCCGCCGCGGATTTGCGGCGTGCGGGAGTATAGCCGTCGAAAGTGAAGAACTCTGTGAAGGTGATGTCACTCTGTCCGGTCGGCGCTGCTAGACGAGCCTGATCCAGCGCCGCTTGCCTACCTGGACGATCGTCCCCTTGCGCGCAGGAGTCGTGGGCTCGACGACGTTGCCGTCCATCGTCACCGCGCGCTGTTCGAACAGCCTCCGGGCTTCACGTCTCGATGGCGCCGCACCCGCTTCGACAACGACATCGAGCAGCAAAGCGCCGTCCGCCACGCTGTGCTCGGGCACTTCGTCCGGTACCTCCTTGCGCTGGATGGTGCGTTCGAAATGATCCTGGGCCTCCGCTGCTGCGGCTTCGCCCCAGAACTCCGAGACGATCGTCCATGCGAGGTGCTTTTTCGTGTCGATCGGGCTGCGCCGCCCGCTACGGGTCTCGTCCATGACTTCCCGGACCTGATCGGGGTGGAGGTTGGTGGCGAGCGTGAAGAAGTCCTCGACGGCCTCGTCCGGGATCGACATCGCTTTTCCGTACTGCTCCCCGGGGGAGTCGCCGACGCCGATGTGGTTTCCCTTCGACTTCGACATGCGCTCCTTGCCGTCGAGACCGACGAGGATGGGCAGGGTGACGGGCACGTGGGGCTTCTGGCCCGCGTCCTCCTGGATCTTGCGGCCAGCCATGAGGTTAAAGAGCTGTTCGGTGCCCCCAACCTGGACATCGCACTCGAGCGCGTAGGCGTCGTAGCCCTGCATGAGGGCGTAGAGGAATTCGTGGAGGTAGACGGCATCGCCCGCATCGAAGCGGGTGCGGAAGTTATCGCGCCGGAGCATTTCTGCGACGGTGAACTTGGACATCAGGCTGATGATGTCGGGGAAGCTGAGCTGGCCGAGCCACTCGGAATTGTGGCGAAGTTCGGTCTGCTGCGCGTCGAGGATGCGGGCGGCCTGGTCGAAGTAGGTGGCCTCGTTCCGCTGGATGTCTTCGGTGGTGAGCATCGGCCGAAGCTTGTTCTTGTCGCTTGGGTCGCCGATGAGCGCGGTGTAGTCGCCGATGAGGAATATCGCATGGTGGCCGAACTGCTGGAACTGGCGCAGCTTCCGGAGGGGCACCGTGTGGCCGAGGGTGAGCGAGGTGGCAGTTGGGTCGATGCCCAGGTAGACCCGGAGCGGGCGGTCCTGCTCGATGAGGAGCCGAAGTTCGCGTTCCATCTGCTGGCGGAGGAGCGCATCGCCGTAGTCAACGCCGCTCATGAGTACGGTGATCTGGTCGTCGACTGGAGGCATGGTCCTGGTCATGGTGTGCGTTCCCCTGGGACGGTCGGTGGTGGCAGTCCCGGTCAGGGGACGAGATTGCGGGCGGAGTCGACGTCTTTGGCGATCTGGGCCTTCAACTGAGCGACGCTTTCGAACCTCACTTCGCCGCGGACGCGTGCGAGGATCTCGAGGTCCATGCGTTCACCGTAGATATCGCCTTCGAAATCGAGCAGGTGAGTCTCGATCGAGATGTGGCCGGCATCGAAGGTCGGGCGCCGGCCGATGTTGGTCGCGCCCTTGAGCACATGTCCGGCGACGCGGGCGCGCGTGGCATAGACGCCGATCCCTGGGAGGGCGCGGTCGCGGGCAACGGAGATGTTGGCGGTTGGGAAGCCGATGGTGCGGCCCCGTTCGAAGCCGTGGACGACGGGGCCAGAGATGGTGTACCGGCGGCCGAGGAGCGATGTCACGCGGTCCATGTCTCCATCGGCAAGCGCGCGGCGCACGGCTGTCGAACTGTAGCGTTCGTGGTCGTGCATGAGCGGTTCGATCTGGACGACTTCGAAGCCGAGATCCGCGCCCAGCTTCCGCATACGATCGACCGTATCTTTCGGCGCGCCGCGCCCGAACGAGGAATCGGGCCCGAGGACCATCAGCCGCATGCGCAGGAGGTCGTAGAACGCTCCAGCCAGCTCCTCGCATTCGACTTCGGAGACCTCGCCCGTGAACGTCAGCGGGACGACCCAATCGGCGCCGGCGGCGCGAATCAGTTCCATCCGGTCTTCCAGCGAGGTCAGGTAGCTTGGCGCCACCTCCGGGCGGAGGACGGTGATCGGGTGGGGGTGAAGGGTGACGACGCCAGGGGAGAGCGCGAGCTTGCGGGCTTCGTCGCGCAGGCGCTGAAGCAACGCCTGGTGTCCCAGGTGGACACCGTCCAGGACGCCGATAGTGAGCGCGGTTTCGGGGCCGGGCGCACCTGCAGCAAGCTGCGCGGCAGTGAACGACGGAATGGTCATGTGCATGACAGCCTACCAACGCAGGGTGGACTGTGCATGCGCCGCGATCGCGGCGTAGATCTCAAAGGGGTGAGTGCTCACTCGGGGATCCCATGCTGAGACTGGAGCACTCCCGTCCGTAGACTGGGGCTGGTGCGACACCTCCCCCTTTTCGCCTTGCTCGGCTGGGCGGTGGCGATCTTCGTCGTTTCGAGCTTTCCCAACCCGCCGGACGCCGGTGGTGGCGAGTGGAAGTACGAAGTCGCCCACGTGATCGAGTACCTGGTTTTCGGGGCGCTCGCGTTCGGCGCGCTCCGCACGTATCTCTCGGCGCAGCCCGTCGCGGTGGTCGTGCTCGCGGCGTGGGCGGTCTCGGTCCTGTATGGCATGAGTGACGAGCTTCACCAGTCGTTCGTCCCGAACCGGGATTCGAACTGGTTGGATGTGGGGTTGGATGCGGTGGGTGGGGGAATCGGGGTGGCTGTGGCGGCGTGGTTCAGAGATAGAGGATTCGGTCGCGCCACTGGTCGTGGGTGAGTTGCCGTGCGGCAGCGACCAGAAGCCGGATTTGTTCCCGCACGCTAATCTGCTGCCGAGACCTGATGATGACGCCCCAGTGGCTTTGGCCCGTTGCCATCCACTCGGCGTGCAACCTGGCGAAGTCGGGGCGGTTGGCGGTGTAGATCGCCCGCTCTTGAGCCGTCGCGAACACCAGTTGCTCGTGGTCGGGCGCGCGTTGCCGTCCGGCATCGGCTGACGAGAGCACGTCCGCCCCGGCGCGGCGCAGCCCTGCAATCACCAGCGCATCGAGAGAGTCCTGGTCCATGTACAGCCGCAGATCCAATGCTTACGCGGACCGCGCGGTCGTTTCCTGGCTCCGTTTTGCTGCCTGGAAGGCCAGTGCTTCGCGCTCGATTTCGGCGTCAATGGCCGCTTGGTTCGCCAGGTAGTAGGCGATCGCGGCGTGAATCCTTACGAGGTCGAGGTGGGGGAATCGCCGCAATAGCCGGCTCGGACTCTCGCCTGCCCGGTAGTGCACAGCGAGCTGTATCACCGGCATGCCGGTACCGGCGAGACATGGACGGCCGCCGGCTATGCCGGGAGTCCGCTCGATGAGCTCCTGAAGTTCCACTGACCCCACGGCTGGCATGATATCACGGCCACCGGGCGCCGCTTGCCGCTACACCCGTACCAGCGCCACCACGACGATGTCTCCCCATGCCCCGTCCTGCTCGGCATCGCATTCCCCGGAGCGGATGAGTTCGAGCACCGCGAGAAAGGAGACGACGACGTCTACTCGCGTCTTGCACTCCATCATCATCCGCCGGAAGGAGAACTTCCCGCGCCGCTGGAGGCGCTCCCGGAAGTCGAACATGCGGTCGCTCAGGGTCATCGTCGTGTCCCGCGGGATGACCGCCCGCGTGCGAGGCTCGACGGGCGTCTTGTTGAGTACCTCGAGCATGATCGCCCGGAGCCGGTCCATGGTGACGTTGCCGAGGCCGGTCCCTTCCGGTGCTTCGGGCGGCGGCGCGAGGCGCGTGTAGATGCGGGAGCCTTCCTCCTGGCGCTCCTCCAGGAGGTCAGCGACTTCGGAGAAGCGCCGGTACTCCCGGAGCAATTCGATCAGCTCGGCGCCGACATCGTCGTCTTCCAGGAGGTCCGCGTCTTCCTGCGGGGGCCGCGGGAGGAGCGCTTTCGACTTCAGGTAAATCAGCTTGGCGCCGACAGCCACGAACTCGGCGAGCGCCTGCGGGTCGAAGCGCTCGCCGGTCCGGATGGCCCTGAGGTACTGGTCGGTGACAGCGACCAGCGAGACGGCCGTGATGTCGAGGTCGTCTCGCTCGATGAGGTGCAGCAACAAGTCCAGGGGGCCCTGGAAAACGGGGAGGGAAATTTCGGCCATGACTCCCGACGGGCCAGCGCCCCCCCGCAGGGGCACCCCCGTCCTGGTCTTACGACCCTCTCCGTTATCGTGCCGCGACAGGCGCTCTCACTCCTGAGAGGGTCCTCTCGACGGCGGCAGCGATACCGGCGACCGAGCGCATCATCACTCCGAACCTTTCATAGGTCAACGACTGGGCGCCGTCGCTGAGGGCGTGTTCGGGGTCGTTGTGGACCTCGATCATGAGGCCGTCGGCGCCAGCGGCGATGCCTGCCATCGCAACCGGCGTGACCAGCCCCACCTTGCCTGTGCCGTGGCTCGGGTCGGCGATGATAGGGAGATGGCTGAGCTCCTTCACGAGCGGGATCGCGTTCACGTCGAAGGTGTTGCGGTAGGCCGTTTCGAAGGTGCGGATGCCGCGTTCGCAGAGGATCACATCCGGGTTGCCCTGTGCCAGGATGTACTCCGCCGCGAGCAGCCACTCTTCGATCTGGCCGGCGAGGGCGCGCTTCAGCATGACGGGTTTCTTCGCCTTGCCGACCTCATCGAGGAGGATGAAGTTCTGCATGTTCCGGGCGCCAATCTGGATGACGTCGGAGTACCGGCAGACCGCGTCGATGTCGCGGACGCTCATGAGCTCGGTGATGACGGGCAGGCCTGATGCCTTGCCCGCAGCGGCAAGGTAGGCGAGACCTTCCGGGCCCAGTCCACGAAACGCGTAAGGCGAGCTGCGCGGCTTGTATGCGCCGCCCCTGAGCATGTTCGCGCCGGCGGCCTTGACCGCGCGAGCGGCGTCGAAGATGTGCGATTCGTTTTCGATCGAGCAGGGCCCCGCCATCACGGCCAGTTCGGTTCCACCGACGGTTACACCGAGGCCGACATCGACGATGGTGTTCGCGGGATGGAAGTCGCGGCTGACGAGCTTGTAGGGCTTCGTGACGCGGTGGACGGACTCGACGTGGGGGAGGGCCTCGAAGGTGTCCTGAAGGGAGGGGTCATCGGGGCCGATGACGCCGATGATGCTGCGTTCGGTGCCAACGGACAGGTGTGCCTGGCGCCCGGTCTCTTCTACCCGGGCAACGATGTGGTCAAGGTCTTCCGGGCTTGCGTCCGGCGATACAACGATAATCACGGGGGGTTCTCCACTAACGCGCGGTCGAGAAAGTACTCGAGCTGAGGTCTGGCCGGAGGCGTGCTGCCTCTCGGAGGTAGACGTGGCGGATATCACTCTGGGTTTTCTCCGTATTCCAGTGGAGAAGGACACGGATGCAGAGCGGGAGCATGCCGGGGACCGACATTTCGTGGCTCTGCATCAGGGGGACTTGCGTCCACCCTATGTGGCGCGCTGCAACCGCCGGGAATTCGGCGAACACGTCGGGCGTTGTGGTGATCCAGCAGGAAGCGATGTCCTCGGTATTGATGCCGTTCACGTCGAGCATGGTTTTTAGCAGCTCGGTCGTGACTTCGAGGATCTCGTCTTTCTGGTTCCGGGTGACAGTAGTCGCACCACGGACGCCGCGAACCGGCATACGCGCAGTTGCCTCCTCCAGGGTTGGTTCGATCGGGTTGTGTGTCTGTGCCCTTAGCGAACCGGGAGCGCAAAAGCCCCGGCCAGCGGACAGCCATAAGCGCGGCCCACGAAGGGCCAACGCCACGCCCATCGGCGCTCGTTAGCCCACGTGCGGGCCGCTATCACCTGTCCACTATCGACCGGAGACATCCTCCACAAACTCCCTGACGCTCTGCGCGCGGTGGTCTTCCTCCGCGGCGTCAATGGTCGCGATTATAGCAGAGCCCACGACTGCTGCATCGGCGACTTCGCGGACGATATCGGCCTGCTTGCGCGTATTGACCCCGAAGCCGACGGCGAGGGGGAGCGAGGTGTGGGCGCGCACGCGCGAAATGAAGGTTGCGAGGTCTCCCGAATCCACCGTTTTCCCGCCTGTCGTGCCTGTCACGCTGACGCAGTACATCCATGCATCGGCGGTGGTCGCCAGCAGTTCGATGCGCTCATTCGTGCTTGTAGGAGCCACCAGGGGGATGAGACTCATGTCGTTCGCCCGGCATGCCGCGAGGAAGTTGCCGCTCTCTTCGGCGGGCAAGTCGACGACGATGAAACCGTCCGCCCCCGCCGCTTTCGCTTCGGCGACGGCACGGGCTTCGCCCCGGGAGTAGAGGGGGTTGTAGTAGCCCATGAGGACGATCGGGGCCTTCAGCCCCTTCTCGCGGGCCTCGCGGACGATATCGAAACAGCCCTGAACCGAGATGCCGTGCTCAAGCGCGATCTGGTTCGCGTGCTGGATGGTTGCGCCGTCGGCCATCGGGTCGGTGAAGGGGACGCCGATTTCGATGATGTCGGCTCCACCGGCCTCCGCCGCCAGCAGGATCGGGACCGTGTCCTTCATAGTTGGGTAGCCGGCGGTGACGTACGGGATGAAAAGCTTGCGCCCGTTGCGGCGGGCGTCTTCGAACAGTTCGCGCATTCGTTTCGACATCGATCAGATCCTCGCCAATAAGAGAATGAAGCTGAGCAGATTGAAAAGCACGTGAAAGGCGATGGCATCCCAGAGGGAGCCGCTCCGCCAGTAGAGCCAGCACATCACCAGCCCCGCGCAGGCGAAGGGGATGACCGTCGCCGCATCGAGGTGGGAGAGCGCGAAGAGGACGCTCGAGACAGCAGACGCCGGGAGGAATCCCCATTGGCTCAGCCCGCCGAAGACGAGGCCGCGGTAGAACAACTCTTCGCCGAACGGCGCCGCCACGAGGGTTGTCACTCCGTAGAGTGCCAGCGCCCAGGAGTCCCGCGCGGTGACTTCGAGCCCGCCCGGCTCGCCCTGGAGCGCGTCGATCCCGAAGGCGTCTATAGCCCTGGTGTAGAGGCCGGCGGCGAGGTAAACGGCCATGACTGCCAGTCCGGGGATCCAGAGGCGGTCGAAGTCGAATCGCCGAAGGCCGGTCAGCGAGGCGAAGCGCCCGGGCCCCTGGCGGCCGGCGACCAGCGCGATACCACCGAAGAGGAGCGTCGCGAGGATGGCATATCCCCAGGCGACACGGGCTGCGACGACGTCTCCGTGGATCCGAGGCGGGTCCGGCACTGCATTTCCTGCAGCCGCGCGGACGAGACGCAGGTCGGCGTATTCGGCCACCGCCGCCGCCTTTTCGAAGGAGTTGCCGATGTCGGTGAACGCCCGTTCCGCACCCACCGCGCCGGCCGTCGGCCCGATGAGCAATCTCGGCACGATGAACGCCGCGAGCCCGAGCCAGATGCCGAGGAGCACTGCAGTTTCGCCCCAGGGCATCTCGCCCAGCTTCCGCGGGCTCATCGTGTGGCCGCCATGATTGCGAAACTCGTCGCATTGAAGAGGAAGTGGAAGGCGATGGAGTCCCAGAGTGAGCCCCGGCGCCAGTAGATCCAGCCGATCAGGAGGGCGATCCCGACGAACGGGATGAAACTGCCCGGGTCGAAGTGCACGAGGCTGAACATGAACCCGGAGATAAGCGCAGCGATGATCGTTCCCCAACGGCTCAGTCCACTGAAGACCAGCCCGCGGAAGAACATTTCCTCCGAAAGTGGGGCGCCGATGAGCGTGACGATGCCGGTGATCGCGAACGTCGTGTCGTCGCGGATGACCGCTGCCGGCACGGTCGAGGTCGGTTCGAGCCACGAGATCCCGGTCGCCGCGGCCGCGATCGAGTAGAGGAAGGTCCCGGCGTAGGCGAGGATGACGCACCCGGCGATCAGCCAGATCCTCCCGGGGTTGATCTGGTCCATGCCGGTTTGCCGCACGAACCCGGAGAAACCCTGGCGGGCGACCATGATCACGAGCGCCACCAGGAAGACCTGGGACACACCGGTCATCACCAGGGCGAAGCGGAGGTCACGCTGGTCGGCCAGCACGGCCGGCGGGGTGGGGAGGGCCCGGCTGTTCGCCGCCGCTTCGAGGCGCTGGTCGGCGTACCGGGCGACGGCGTTCATCTTCTCGAAGCTGTCGCCGATGTCGTCGGTCGTAAATTCATCGGTCGTCAATGCGAAGAGCACGATTGCCACGGAGATGACGATGAACAGCCCGATGAACCCGCCAACGCCAATGAGGGCCTCCTTCGGCCCCCAGCCGAACGTCCTCGGCGGCCGGTGGACGGCGGCTTCGTTCAGAGCGTCACTCCCAACGCTCCCGCGACGGTGTGCATGTCCTTGTCGCCGCGGCCGCTGAGCCCGAGCAGGATGTCCTTTCCTGGGCCGAGTTCACGGGCGACACGCATGGCGTGGTAGATGGCGTGCGACGGTTCGAGAGCAGGGATGATGCCCTCCGTCCTGGTCAGTGCCTGGAACCCTTCGAGGGCCTGTTTGTCATCGACGGCGACGTATTCGGCGCGTTCGCTGGTCTTCAGCCAGGCGTGCTCCGGCCCGACGCCGGGGTAGTCGAGCCCCGCCGAGATGCTGTGGGTCTCGAGTATCTGCCCGTCGGCATCCTGGAGGAGGTACGTTTTCGTGCCGTGGAGCACGCCCGGCCGGCCGGCTACTAGCGTCGCCGAGTGCCGGCCGGTCCCGACACCGTCGCCGCCGGCTTCGACGCCGATGAGGCGGACCGGGTCATCGACGAAGGGGTGGAAGAGGCCGATGGCGTTGCTGCCGCCGCCGACGCAGGCGATCGCCACATCAGGCAGTTTCCCGGCCTGCTCGAGCATCTGGGCGCGCGCTTCCTTGCCGATGACGGACTGGAAGTCGCGCACTATCGTCGGGAACGGGTGAGGGCCGATTGCCGAGCCGATGATGTAGTGGGTCGTCTCGACGTTGGTCACCCAATCGCGCATGGCCTCGTTGATGGCGTCCTTGAGCGTCTTGCTGCCGGATTCCACCGGGACCAGGGTCGCGCCGAGCATCTTCATGCGGAAGGCATTGAGCGATTGGCGCTTGATGTCCTCGCTGCCCATGTAAACGACGCATTCCAGGTCGAGCATGGCGCAGACCGTGGCGGTGGCCACTCCGTGTTGGCCGGCCCCGGTTTCGGCGATGATGCGCGGCTTGCCGATACGCTTCGCGAGGAGGGCCTGCCCGAGGGCGTTGTTGATCTTATGGGCGCCGGTGTGGGCGAGGTCTTCGCGCTTGAGCCAGATGCGAGAGCCGCCGCATTCGCGGGTGAGGCGTTCGGCATGGTAGAGCGGCGTCGCGCGCCCCACGTAATGCTTCAGCAGGTAGTCCAGTTCGCGGTGGAACTCGGGGTCGGCGCTGGCCCGGTTGTACTCGCGCTCGAGTTCTTCGTGGGCGGCGACGAGCACTTCCGGGATGAAGCGCCCCCCGAATTCGCCAAAGTGCCACGGAAGTGGTGTTTCAACGGCCAACAGGAGCCCCTTTCGCCGCGCGGATGAACGCGCGGATCTTCTCGATGTCTTTGACCCCGCCGGTTGCGACGCCGGTGGAAACGTCGACGCCCCATGGCTCTACCTGCCCGATGGCTTCGGCCACGTTTTCGGGCGTCAGGCCCCCGGCAAGCAGGAATGGCTTCCGTTCCCCGACCTGAGCGGCGATCGACCAATCGAAGGTTGTGCCTGTCCCGCCGAGTGCGCCAGCCGAACCGGTGTCCAGGAGCAGTCCTGCGGAGATCCCGGGGACGCATCGGTCCTCGACATCTTCGGCGGACATGCCGGAGTGGACGTGGACGGCACGGAGGACCGGCCGGTGGACACGCCGGACGAAATCATCGTCCTCACCGCCGGAGAGTTGCACGAGGTCGAGGCCGGCGGCATCGGCGATGTCGTTCACTTCGTCCGGGTTCATCCCGGCGAAGACGCCGACGAGGAGCGGGCGCCAGCTGGTCGCCGACTGGTCGATGGCCTCGGCCCAGGCGCCGAACCAGGTGCGTGCCGAGACCTCGCCGCGGACGGGGCCTTCGAAGGTGGCCTCGCCTGCCTGGCTGCGGCCGCCCTTGATTGCCTCGACGATGTCGTGGCACTGCTGGGGCGTCACCCGGCGCTTCGATTCGGCGAACATGATGCCGATGAAGTCGGCGCCGGCCTTCGCGGTCTCGAGGGCGGTTTCGGCTTCACGAATCCCGCAGATCTTGACGAGAGTCATGGCCGCACCGCCGGGGCAGGGAGTCCGCGGAGCTCGCCGATCTTCGCGGCCGGGTCGTCGGCGAGCATCAGCGATTCGCCGACCAGCACCGCGCCGGCGCCCGCGGCCTGGAAGCGCTCGACATCTGCGCGGGTGCTGATCCCACTGAGCGCGGCGAGCAGCACGCCGCCAGAAGCCAGCCCGGCAAGCCGGTCGGTCGTGCCCAGGTCGACATCGAAGCTGCGGAGATCACGGTTGTTGATGCCGATGATCGCCGCCCCGCTATCGATTGCGCGGCGCATCTCTTCCGCGTTGTTCACCTCGACGAGCGGTTCCATGCCGAGTTCGCGGGAGAAGTCCAGGAGTTGTGCCAGCGTCTCATCGTCCAGGGAAGCCACGATGAGCAGCACGGAGTCGGCGCCGGCGACGCGCGCTTCGAGGACCTGGTACTCGTCGATGATGAAGTCCTTGCGCAACACCGCCGGGCGGGTTTCGCCCATCGATTCGACGGCTCCGCGGACTCCGGCGAGGTCGGCAAGCGTGCCCTTGAACCAGGTTGGCTCCGTGAGCACCGAGATTCCGGCGGCGCCGCCGCTGGCGTATCTCATCCCCTGGGCGACGGCGTCCATCCCGGGGGCGATGTCGCCTTTGCTCGGAGAGGCGCGCTTCACTTCGGCGATGACGGCCATCGGCCGGTCGCGGCGCAGGCGCTCGGCGAAGTCGATGGGGGTTGGCGCGCCGGCGAGGGCGGCCTGGAGCGCCTGTGCGGGCTTCGCCAGCTTCGCTTCCGCCACGTCGAGCTTCCGGCGGGCGACGATCGTGTCGAGGATCGTCGGCTCAGGCATGGCCGGCCCCGGGGAGTGGAAACTCGGGCAAAAGCAGTTCCTCGTGGCCTTCGAGGGTGACGGTGAAACCCTGCTTTCGGAGTTGCCCGATGAGGACCGGGATTACGTAGAGCGCATGGACGAGCGCCTGGAGCGAGTCTTCGCCGGAGAGTTCCGTGACGGTGCCTTCCACTTCCTGGAGGTGCAAGCCGCAGTTCCACGAACCGTCCAGGGCTTCGACCGGCCGCGCGATGCGCACATGCAGCTTGCCCGCCCGCCCCTGCGGAGTGGTGAGTTCGAGCTCTCGCTCCGCGAAGAGGTCGGACTGGGCGATAGATGTCCGGGCAGCGGGTTCAGTCACTGCCGGCCTCCTGCGTGAGCGCGACATAATGGTCGAGCACTTCTCGTGCGCGTCCGGAAGCGATGGCTTCGCGGGCGAGCACGACGCCTTCGGGGAAGGCTGTGGCCTTGCCGGCGACAAAGAGAGCGGCAGCGGCGTTCATCAGGACAAACTCGGTCTTCGGGCCGTCGTGTCCATCGAGGATGGCGAGGATGTCGCCAGCGTTCTGGCGGGAGTCACCGCCGGCGACATCGGAGATGGGGCGGACGGGAAGGGCGAAATCGGCGGGAGCGAGTTCGCGCTCGGAGACCTCCCCATCGGCGACGATCCATGCGTGCGTGGGGACGGCGGTACTGATCTCGTCCATGCCGTCGTTCGAGTGGACCACCAGCGCGCGCGCCATACCGCGGAGGGCGAGTGCTTCCGCCACAATCGGGCCGATAGCGCGTGCGCCGACCCCGACGAGTTGGGCGCGCGGCCTTGCCGGGTTCGAGAGCGGCCCGAGGATATTGAAAATGGTGCGGATCCCGATTTCGCGGCGAGGGCCGCCAACGTGGCGCATGGCCGGGTGGAAGCGTTGCGCGAAGAGGAAGCCGAATCCGCAGGAATTGATGACCTTTGCGACCTGTTCGCCGCCGAGGTCGATGCGGGCGCCGAGGGCTTCGAGGACGTCGGCACTGCCGCACTTCGAGGATGCCGCGCGGTTCCCATGCTTCGCCACGCGCACGCCGTTGGCGGCGACGACAAAGCCCGCCGCCGTGGAGACGTTGATGGTGTCGATACCGTCGCCGCCGGTCCCGCAGATATCGATGACGTCGGAGACGGGGCACGGTTCGGCATGGGTCTCCATGACGGCAAGGCCGGCAGCGACGGCTTCGGCGGTTTCGCCGCGGACGCGCATCGCCGCGAGGAAGGCGCCGACCTGGGCCGGGCTGGCGTTGCCGGTCATGATCTCCTCGAGGGCGGCGGCCGTCTCCGAGCCGGTCAGCGGGCCGCGTTCCGCGAGTGCGCGGATGGCATCCTGGATCACCATCTTCCGCCCTCCATTTCGAGGAAGTTCTTCAGCAGGTCCTTGCCGTGTTCTGTGGCGATCGACTCGGGGTGGAACTGGACGCCTTCGACTTTCAGATCCCGGTGGCGGATGCCCATGATGACGCCGCTCTCGGACGTTGCGGTGACTTCGAGTTCACGTGGCTGGGTCTCCGGTGTCCCGGCGAGCGAGTGGTAACGGACGGCTTCGTAGTCATTCGGGATGTCTTTGAAGACGCCCCTGCCGTCATGGTGGATGTGGGAGGTCTTGCCGTGCTTGATCTCCCCGGCCCCGGCCACCGTGCCGCCGTAGACATCGTAGATGCACTGGTGCCCAAGGCAGACGCCGAGGACCGGGACCTTCCCCGCGTACTCCCGGATGACGTCGCGGGAGATGCCGGCATCGTCCGGGTTGCCGGGGCCCGGCGAGATGACGACGTGGTCCGGGTTGAGGGCACGGATCTCGGCCATGGTCACCTGGTCGTTGCGAAACACTCTCACGTCGGCGCCCAGCTCGGCGAGGTACTGGTAGAGGTTGTAGGTGAAGCTGTCGTAGTTATCGATGAGAACGGTGGTCATTGGTCCAGTCCCTCCTCGTGGGCCAGGTCTTCGGCGATGAGGCGCAAGGTGGCGGCCAGCTCTTCGGGGGTATAGCCGAATCCCCGCCGGTCGAGTTTGAACTTCTTCTCCAGGTATGCGGGCTCGTACGAACCCGGGGAGCGCAGGTTCAGCGGGTAGGCGCTGCCGGGTTCGCCCATGAGAGATACGAGGAAGTACCCATCGCCCGCGGACCGCGTGAAGCTTGCCGTTTCGCGCATCAAGGGGACGAGGACGAGCTCCACGCCGCCGCTGCGGTAGAAGCGGACGCCCACGTGCGACAGGTATTTCTCGAAGTTCGCGGTCACGATGGCGATGCCTCACTTGCGAAAACCGCGAGCACTTCGCCGGGGGTCTTGACGGTGTGATGGGGGCTTGCATCGAGCAGGAGTTCGGCATCGAGCGTGCCCCAGAGCGCGGCGACGGAGGTCACTCCGGCGTTCTTCGCCGCCCAGACGTCTGCCGGGCTGTCGCCAACGAAGACGACGCGCGGCGACGCCTCGATGAGGAGCCGATCGAGCGCCTCGTAGACCGGCGCGGGGTCCGGCTTGTGGTCGTCGGTGTCGTCGGCGCCGACGACGGAGTGGAAATACTGAAGGAGCCCGGTCGAGGTCAGTTCTTCAGTCGCCCCCCAGGCGATCTTGGAGGTGACGACGGCCATCGGGATCTCGGCTTGCTGGAAGGCTTCGAGGACGGCGACCACCCCGGGATACGGGTCGATCTCGCGCGCGAGGTTGTAGTAGTGCTCGCGGTAAGTGTTCACGAAGCGCATGTAGTCATCCGGCAGCAGGCGGCGGCCCATGTCCTCGAGACTGCCGCCGCGGTGCGAACGCCAGAGGGCCTCGGGGTCGGTCTTCCAGCCCAGGCAGGCCTCGTGGGCGTAGGCGAGCGCCTTCATCCGGCCCGGCAGGGTGTTGAGCAAGGTGTCGTCCATATCCCAGAGCACCGCGGTCACGAAGGCCTCCCCGGGCGAGGGATGCCGCGCTGGGCGAAGGTGGCTTCCATTACCGGCCAGGCTTCGAGCGCTGCAGGGAAGCCTGCGTAGACAGCGACCATACGCAGGGTCTCGACCACTTGTTCGGGGCTGACGCCGTAGTTCAGGGCGCCTTCGATATGCGTGCGCAGCGGAGCGCCGGTGCGGCCCGTTGCGGCCAACATGGAGATGGCCTCGAGGCTGCGGGTGCGGGGGTCGAGAGCCGGACTCGCCCAGACTTCTCCGAGGGCGAAGTCGATGATGTCTCCGGCGAGCTCCGGCCGGGCTTTCTCCAGCCGGGCGGCGGCTTCGAGGGCATCGGAGGCGCGCAGCGCCCCGAGCACATCCAGGCCCGCAGCGCGCCGGCTTCGCTCGCCGCGGTTTCCCGTTTCCGGGGCAGGGAGCAGGTCGAGCGAGGGAGCTCCGGCGGGGGCCGCGGCCGCCTGTCCGCTGAGGGCCGCCATGATCCTGGCGGTGTCGTCCTCGGCTTCTTTGAGGCCGAAGGCCTGGAGGATGGCGTTGCGTGCGCGCTCGTCCATGTGGATGGCCTGGATGTCTTCGAGCCCGAACCAGCCGGCGCCGTGTCCTGGGCTGACCGACGGATCCCCCACCCATTCCGTGGCGGCGTAGACGTTATAAACGACCTGGCCGCCTTCGACCGGGAAGTAGTGGGTCTGGAGGAAGTCTTCTTCGATGGCGGGCGCCATCACTCCCAGCCGCTGGAGGACAGCATCCATCTCGGCGTCGATGTCGTCGTTTTCGAGCGGCAGCGGCCCGCCCGGGAGTTCCCACGGGGCATCGGGCCGTGCACGGACGAGGAACAGCCTGCCGTCGCGTTCGAGGATTGCCGCCATGTGGATGTCCTGTCTCATGTTGTCTTCATCGCGTGCGTCTGGAGGATGCTGAAAAGGAGGATACGGAGGGATGCCGGGAGGGCGGTCATCGCGAGCTCGGTATCGGTCAGCCAGCGCCCGGCTTCCGGGGGCACGTCGCCGGTCCAGTCCCACACGGAGTAGAAGCCGCAGAATTTCTCGCGGTCTTCCTCCGGGTTGCGGTAGATGAAGGCTCCCTGGCCCCAGATCGAGGCGGCTTCAATGCCCAGCTGGTCCCAGAGGTGGGCGGTCAGCTCGACCTTGCGGTCTTCGGCCATCGGGCGGAATACGCCGCCGGGCAGGCCGAAGTGGCCATCCATCAAGCGCACGAAGACTCGCCCGTCGCGAACGAGCACCCCGTAGACGCAGTCAGGCCGCCTGTCGGTCACCTTCCCGTCCCCCTTTCCTCGAAGTGCCTGCGACCCGCATCGCGGGCGGCTCTGGTGCGCCTGCCTAGCCGTAGCCGAGGCTACCGGTCTTGACCTCGGCGGCGGCGATTTCCGCCTGGTCGATGGCACGCATGAGCGCGCGCATCTTGTTGACGGTCTCGACGTACTCGGTATCCGGGACGGAGTCGTAGACGATGCCGCCCCCGGCCTGAAGGTAGGCGACCCCGTCCTTCACCAGCATCGTGCGGATGGCGATGCAGGTGTCGAGGCTGCCGGCGAAGCTCGTGTAGCCGACGGCGCCGGCGTAGATGCCCCGTTTCGATGGCTCCAGCTCGGCGATGATTTCCATCGCTCGAACCTTCGGGGCGCCGGAGACGGTGCCCGCCGGGAACACCGCCCGGAACGCGTCGAAAGGTGTCTTGCCCGGCGCGAGTTGGCCGGAGACGTTGGAAACGATGTGCATGACGTGTGAGTAGCGCTCGATCTCCATCATCTTCGTGACGCGGACGCTGCCGGGAGCGGCAACGCGCCCGACGTCGTTCCGGCCAAGGTCGACAAGCATGATGTGCTCGGCACGCTCTTTTTCGTCGGCGAGGAGTTCCACCGCGAGTCTGTCGTCCTCTTCCGGCGTAGCACCGCGCGGGCGAGTGCCGGCGATCGGGTGGGTCACGACTTCACCGTCTTCCACGCGGACGAGGAGCTCGGGCGAGGCGCCGACTACCTGGAAGTCGCCGAGCTCGAGGTAGAACATGTATGGCGACGGGTTCACGGTCCGGAGCTGGCGGTAGATGTTGAACGGGTGGACAGCCGTCGGCCGGGCGAGCCGCTGGGAAGGCACCGCCTGGATCACGTCGCCCGCGATCACGTAGTCGCGGATGCGTTCCACCATGAGTTCGTAGCCCTCGCGACCGACGTTGCTCTCGGCCTGGCCGTTGGTGCGAAGTACGGCGGCGACTTCCTGTTCGGGAAGCTTGATCGTCGGGCTATTCAGGCGGTCGACGATTTCGTCGATCTGGAACGCTGCCTGCCGGTAGGAAGAGTCGATGTCGCCGTCGAGCCGGCAATGCGCGATGACCTTGATGGTGTGGTGGATGTGGTCGAACACGACCATCGAGTCGCAGAAGAGGAAGATTGCCTCGGGGATGCCGAGGACGTCGGTTTCCGGGGGGACGACGCGCGGCTCGAAGTGGCGAACAGCGTCGTAGGCGACGTAGCCGATCGCGCCCCCGGTGAAGGCCGGGACGCCGGGGACCGAAACCGCCTTGAAGCGTGCCATCTCCTGCTCAAGTGGAAGGAGCGGGTCGCCGTCGTACTCCTGGCCGGGCCCGGTCTTCAAGACGCGGTAGGGCTGGGTGCCGATGAACGAATAGCGCGCCAGACGTTCGCCGCCTTCCACCGACTCGAGCAGGAACGAGTACTGCCCGGTGCGCACCTTGAGGAAGGCGGAGACCGGGGTTTCCAGGTCCGCGGTCACTTCGCGGAAAATCGGCACGAGGTTGCCTTCGGCTTTCGCCGCCATCGCCTTCACTTCATCGAGCGTCGGCCGGAGCATCAGTACTTCCCCAGGTAGTTCAGGTCGAGGGCGTCGCGGACCATTTCCATCGTCTCGCGGGCGATGATGCGCATCCGGTTGGTGCCCGCTTCGAGCGATTCGCGCACAAGCGGCATACGCGCTTCGTAGTACGCCCTCCGCTCGCGGAACGGGTCGAGCCGGTCATTCAAGACCTGGGTCAGGCGGTCTTTCAGCACCTTGTTGGGCACGCCGCTTTTCCCGTAATCGTCTTTGAGGCCGGCCACCGTTTCGGTGTCGGGATCGAAGGCGTCGAGGTAGAGGAAGATCGGGTTGTCCTGGACATTCCCGGGTTCATCGAGTTCGCGGGGCGGCCCGGCGTACATCCGCTTCACCTTCCGGGAGACCGTCGCGGCATCGTCTTTGAGGTCGATGGTGTTGCCGCGCGACTTGCTCATTTTCGCGTTGCCATCGGTCCCCACGAGGCGAGCGACACGCCCGACCAGTGCTTCAGGTTCCGGGAAGACCTCCTTGAAGCGATGGTTGAAGCGGCGCGCTGTCTCGCGTGTGAGTTCGATGTGCGGCAACTGGTCTTCGCCGACGGGGACGAGGTGGGCACGAGGGAGCAGGATGTTCGAGACCTGCATGACCGGGTACGTGTAGAACGCGACGGGCACAGGCTTCCGTTCCTGGCCCTCTTCCGGTTCTTCCATGGCCGCCATTTCGGCCTTCAGGGTGGGGGTTCCGTTCGAGCATAGCGACAGGAAGGAACCAGCCGAGCCAGGTGGCGAGCTCCGTGTGCTCGGGCACAAGGCTCTCGATGACGAAGGAGCTTCCCTCCGGATCAAGGCCTACGGAGAGCCAGTCGAGCGCGACCTCCCAGACTGCGTCGCGGACGCGCTTGATGTCATCCGCGTAGTCCGAGACCTGGTAGTCGGCGATGAGGAAGTACGTCTCGTAGTCATGCTGCAAGCGCACCCAGTTTTCGAGCGCCCCGGCATAGTGGCCGAGGTGCAGGGCGCCGGTCGGCCGGATGCCCGTGAGGATGCGTTTGCGCTCAGTCATCGTGGGCCTCCGGGGTTGCGCGGCGGTCCGCCGGGGCGCGGAGGCTGTCCGCCGCCTGGCCGCATCGGCGGGCGCGGACCAGCCTGGGCGGGGCCGCGCTCGATCGACCGGACGTAGGCGGTTATCTGGCGCGAGGCCTGGTCGACGAGGTCGATTTCGTTACCGAAGACGCTCTCTTGCTCGTTGGTGACGGCTGCGAGGACGTGGATCCACGACTTGCACTGGGCGAGTGCGCCGCGGGCGTCGCGGAGGATGCCCGCCTGGGCGGGGCCATCGCGCCCGGCAGCTTCGGCGATGAGCCCACAGGCGATGCCCGCGAGTTCGAACGCCTTCGCCTGGGCATCGGCGGATGCCTTCAGGTTCGAGCCAATCTTCAGGCGGCCAACGGCGGCCGCCAGGCGGACGCTGGTGTTCCAGGCCTCAATCGATTGCGGATCACCTTCGGCCATCAGGAGGCCGCCAGGGTGCTCAGGTTTGCTGTTGTCACGTGGGCCAAACTCCTCCCGCTGGTGTGCGGGTGTTGGAGACCCGGGATGGAAACGGCATCCATCCCGGGTCTGCCGGGCGTCCTAGATGACCGGGAGGTGCCGCATCGCCTCCTGGACCTTTTCTGCCGGGTAGTGGTCGTCGACCAGGTTGCCGGCGAGGTAGTCGTCGTAGGCCTGGAGGTCGAGGAGTCCGTGGCCGCTGAGGTTGAAGAGGATGACCTTCTTTTCGCCGGCTGCCTTCGCGGCGAGTGCCTCGTCGATTGCGCCGCGGATGGCGTGCGAGCTCTCCGGCGCCGGGATAATCCCTTCGGTCTGGGCGAAGAGGGTGGCTGCTTCGAAGCAGGGGTTCTGGGGGTATGCCTTCGCTTCGATGTAGCCCTCGTCATAGAGGTGGCAGAGCATCGGGGCCATGGCGTGGTAGCGGAGGCCGCCGGCGTGGATTCCGGGCGGCATGAAGGTGTGGCCGAGGGTGTACATCTTCATCAACGGCGTGAGCCCGGCGACATCGCCGAAGTCGTAGCGGTACTCGCCCTTGGTCAGGCTCGGGCAGGACGACGGCTCGACCGCGAGGAAGCGGGTCTTCGTCTTGCCATCGAGGCGGTCGCGGAGGAAGGGGAAGAGCAGGCCAGCTGCATTGGAGCCGCCGCCGGCGCAGCCGATGACGACGTCCGGGTACTCGCCGGCCATTTCCATCTGCTTCATGGCTTCCTGGCCGATGACGGTCTGGTGGATAAGGACATGGTTCAAGACGCTGCCGAGCGAATACTTCGTGTCTTCGCGCATGGCGGCGTCTTCGACCGCTTCGCTGATGGCGATGCCGAGCGAGCCGTTGCTCTCCGGGTCTTCCCCGAGCACCTGGCGGCCGGCGTTGGTTTCGTCGCTCGGGCTGGCCACAACCGAGCCGCCCCAGACGCGCATCATCGAGCGGCGGTACGGCTTCTGGTTGTAGGAGATCCGGACCATGTAGACCTTGCATTCGATATCGAAGAGCTTGCAGGCGAAGGCGAGCGAAGAACCCCACTGGCCGGCCCCGGTCTCCGTGGCGATGCGCTTCACGCCTTCGAGTTTGTTGTAGTACGCCTGTGCGACGGCGGTGTTGGGCTTGTGGGAACCGCTGGGCGAGACGCCCTCGTACTTGTAGTAAATGTGCGCCGGGGTATCGAGCGCTTTCTCCAGGAAGGTGGCGCGAATGAGCGGGGCGGGACGCCAGATCTTCAGGATCTCGCGGACGGGTTCGGGGATCTCGATGAACCGTTCGGTGCTGACTTCTTGCTTGATGAGTTCCATCGGGAAGAGCGGCGCCAGGTCGGCGGGGCCGATCGGGCCGTGCGTACCCGGGTGGAGGGGCGGCGCCGGCGGGTTCTTGAGGTCCGCGGCGATGTTGTACCAGTGGGTCGGGAGTTCCGACTCTTCCAGGAAGAATTTACGCGTTGCCATGATTGCCTCCAGGTTCCCGGTTTACCGGGCGTGCGGTGATGGTCTCCGGTTGCGGCAGCGCCGGGGTTATGGCGGAGATCACAAAACCCCTCGTCATCAAAGGACGAGGGGTTCTCGTGGTGCCACCTTTGTTCCTTCCCGGCTTGCGCCGCGAAGGCCCTTTTCAGCCGCCACGGCAAGCCGTGAGGGCCATGGCTGTGATAACGGTGCCACTCCGCCTTACCCTACTGCGCCGCGCATGGACGGACGGTTCGGGTTTGGTGCTCCCGGGCCCATTCACCTGTCGCGCAGCCACCGGTTCTCAGCAATCCCGGCTCTCTGGAGGCCCGCCTGACCGGCTACTCTTCCCGATCAACGCAGTCAATATTCAGTTGAGCCAACAAGGTATGAGTGGCGCGGCGGGTTGTCAATAACCGTTTCTGGCTGCCGGTGGTATCCTGCCCATGTAGTACTCCGCGCGAGTGTTACGTCATGGAGGTATCCGCATGGGCCAGGTAACCGAGAAGGGACAGGTCACCATCCCGATAGAGCTTCGCCGAAAGTTCGGACTTCTGCCTCACACAGAAGTCGAAGTCGTGGAGAAGGATGGCGATGTGGTGGTCCGAGCGAAGGAAGGGGGTGTGAGCCGCGGACGCTGGATCGCCGAACAGCTGCGCGGGAGCGCAACGAACCGGGCACTCACCACGGAACAGCTCATGGCGATGACGCGGGGTGAAGATTGACGGTCCTTATCGATTCGAACGTTGTGATTGACCTCGCGACCGACTCTCCCTGGGCGGACTGGGGCGCTGAACGGCTCGACGAACTCTCCGGCGAGGCGTTCGCCATCAACCAGGTCATTTATACGGAAGTCTGCTTTGCTTATGCTTCTGGTCGGGAACTCGATGGGCTCATCGATCGACTGGGAATCGAACGGGTCAACCTCCCGTGGGAGGCAGCGTTCACGGCGGCGCGGGCGTTTCGAGCGTACCGGGACAGCGACGGTGTCAAGACGTCTCCGCTGCCGGACTTTTACATCGGCGCCCACGCCGCTTTCGCCGGATTCAAGTTGCTGACTCGCGATGCAAGGCGATACCGGACGTACTTTCCGGAAGTCGAATTGGTCGCACCGGACTAACTCGCGAGGAACTCGTTGAGCGCCTTGACTGCCGCCGGCTCCGTCAGCACCGGTGCGTGCCCGACTCCCGGGACTTCGACGAGCCGGCCGTTGGGGAGCGCTTCGAGCATCCGCTGCGCGATCGGAGCGCTGAGGACGTCGCTCAAGCTGCCGCGGAGGATGAGCACCGGGCAGGTTATCGCTTTGAGTGCTTCCCACTGGTCCATCGAAGCCGCGGGCGCGGCGGCAGCCCGTACCGCCGGGTCCATTTTCCAGACATACACGCCGCTGTCGCTCTTGCGCACGTTGAAGCGAGCGAATTCGGCGATCTGGTCGTCTGCCAGGTGTTCGACCATCGGGGCATAGTGCTCTTTGTAGTAGCGAATGACCGCCTTCATGTCGGCGAACATTTCGGGAGCAGTGGAGACGTAGGTGAGGATCCGCTTGAGGCCTTCGGGGTCGACTTCCGGCCCGGCATCGTTGAGGACGACCTTCTCAACGTGTTCGCCGAAGCGCGGCGCGTAGTTCATCGAGATCAGCCCACCCATCGATGTCCCGACGAGCGAGAACCGATGCAGACCGAGTGCCTCGCGGACGGCCTCGAGGTCGGCGACGTAGGTGTCGATGCCGTAACCGTTGGCCGGGCCCCAGGCACTTTCGCCCCGTCCGCGGACATCCAGGCAGTAGACGTGGAAGCTCGCCGCGAGGTGGTTGGCGATGCCATCGAACGCATGCGCCTGGCCGGCCAGCCCGTGGATCATCATCACCACGGGCGAGCCGGGCGTGCCCCGGGCGACCAGGTGGTGCCGGAGACCGTTTGCCTCGACGAAGATGTCACGGACGGGGAGCGGGTTCGGCATGCAGGCCTCTCGGATTGCGACTGGCGCGCATTGTAGTCGAACTTGCCGCTGTGTCCTGATTGCGAACCTTCAGGGAGGGAGGTTCGGTGCCGAACCTTCCGGAAGGACACATGAACACACTCGATACCGGCCCGCTGTTGGAGATCCAGTCCGGCGAGCTTCGCCGGGAACTTCTTCTGAGCCGGATCATCGGCAATGCCTTCGCCGTGCTCCTGATCGGCACCGCGACGATGGCGTGGCTCACTGGCTCGCGCTGGTGGTTCGCCGGCTATCTTGCCGGCAGCGCCGGCCTGGCAGTCATCATCAACTTCCTGGCGAACTACACACGCGAGCGCCAGCAGCAGCGCGGGATGCGCTGGGCGGAAGCGCTTCACGAACTGGCGGTGCGGGACGAGTTGACCGGCCTCTACAACCGCCGGCTCTTCAATGTCGCAGTCGAGCAATGGATCGGGCGAGCTGAAGCAGGGACGACCGGGCTTTCGCTTGCCCTTGTCGATGTCGACGGGCTAAAACGAATCAACGACACACTGGGGCACGCGGCAGGCGATGTGGCGATCCGGACGATCGCGGCCGCACTGAGCGAGGCCGCCCCCAAGGGAGCGTGCGTCACGCGTCACGGTGGCGACGAGTTCGCCATTCTCTGGGATGGAGCCGCAGTGGATGGGCAGGTGTTGCGGCGCCAGATCGACGTGTCCGTGCGCGGCGCCCCGCTGGTTCTCGGCGCGCAATCGGAGCGTCTCTCCGTTTCGAGCGGGTTCGCGACCTGGAGGCCGGGCATGGAAAGTGATGGGCTCCTCCGCGAAGCGGATGCCGACCTCTACACCCACAAGGCTGAGCGCTGGGAGCGACTGGCTGCCGCCTAGATTGGTTGGCGACCGGCGAATCCCGTGTGCAGGTCGTGCCAGTGGGCGATGGCCGTTTCGCCGAGTTGAAAGCACAGGTAGACCATCCTGCCGTCCCGCTCGTGGAAGAAATCGATGAGCCCCTTTTCCGGGTCCTTGAGTTCGATTCCCCAGCGGTCCAACTGCGCCGCGGACTGCCGGATGCGCTGGTTGAGCCGTTCGATGTGGTTCTCGCCTCCGCCTTCATCGAAGGGGTCGGCGAGGAGGTGGCCATCGCCCGAGGCGCCGCGAGCCTGGGCCGAAACGGCCGCCTGGACCGCGCGCACTTCGAGATAGGCATCGCGGAGCCCTTCGAGGACCGGGATCACCTCAGGCAACAGGGCCGTGGCTTCGGCGAGAGTGTATCGCCGCATCTAGACGAACAGGTGGAGCGGCATCGTCGTGGGGTGGACTGAGGCGCCGCTTTCGAGGGAGGCGCGTTCCACGAGTTCGTCGTGGACGCCGGGGCCGATGACGACGTTCCGTCCGACGGACATCCCCGCGGGGATGGTGACCCGCTTGCCGATCACGTTGATGCCGGTGTTCACGATGTCGGGGCGTTCGAAGTTGGCGATAGCGGCATCGCCTTCTCCGACGATGCTTCCCCGCCCCACGGTCACTTCCTTGTCGAGGATCGAACGGTCGACGACGGCGCCGGCGCGGATCACGCAGCGATGCTGAATGATCGAGTCGCGGACGACCGCCCCTTCCTCGATTACGACCCCTGGCGAAATCACGGAGCGCGTCACTTCGCCGTTGATGTGCACAGCGGGCGAGATGAGCGATTCCCGGACCATCGCGCCGCGTCCGAAGCGCGCCGGCGGCATGATGGCGCCGGCCGTGCGGAGCTTCAGCTCGGCTTCCTCCAGGTTGAGCGAGGGATTGGGCGCGAGCAGGTCCATATGCGCGGTCCAGTACGACTCGATGGTCCCGACATCGCGCCAGTACGACTGGTACTGGTAGCCGAACACCCGGTGGGTCTGGAAGATGCGAGGGATGATGTCTTTCCCGAAGTCATGTGAGCTGTTCTCACCCATGTCCGCATCGGACTGGAGCTGCTCGACGAGGACATCCTTGTTGAAGACGTAGACGCCCATGGATGCCCAGGCGCCACGCGGGTTCTTTGGCTTTTCCTGGAAGTCGATGATGCGGCCGTTTGCATCGAGGTCGAGCACGCCGAAGCGGTGGGCTTCTTCGCGAGGGACAGAGTAGACGGCCACGGTCGCATCGGCCGCCTGGCTGCGGTGGTAGGCGATCATGTTCCGGTAAGAGGTGAGGTAGATGTGGTCGCCGGCGAGGATGAGGACTTCGCGGGCGCGCGACTCTTCGATGACGTAGAGGTTCTGGTAGATGGCATCGGCGGTGCCCTGGTACCAGTCGCTATCGGCCCGGCCCAGGTAGGGCTGGAGGATCTGGATGCCGCCATCGAGCGTATCGAAGCCCCACGGGCGCCCGGCCCCGATGTGGTTCACGAGCGAACGCGGGCGGTACTGGGTGAGCACCGAGACCTTGGTGATGCCGCTGTTCGAGCAGTTGGAGAGCGCGAAATCGACGATGCGGTATTGCCCGCCGAACACGACGGCCGGTTTCGCGCGCTGTTCGGAGAGGATGGAAAGACGGTCGCCCTGGCCACCGGCCAGGATCATCGCGAGGACATTGTTCATGCCTGCTCCCGGGTTGTTGGCCGAATTCTAAGCGGACGGAATGAACGGCGTCGCTGTCCGTCCGTCCCTAAGTGGTTTCCCTCAAGTTCGTCGCGTCCACCGTTTTGCCACTCAATGGCCACTTTGTTCACCCGATAGTCACCGCAGAGACACTCTTCGGGAGAGCGGCACTCTCGCCGAGGGGCAACAGCCATGCGGGCCCGGAAGCCCCCAAAGGAGAACGACAATGACACGGATCATGACGAACGTGAGCGCCATCAACGGCCAGCGGAACCTCGCGAAGACCGGACTGAAGATGGGCAAGACGCTCGAGAAGCTGGCCAGCGGCTACCGCATCAACCGCGCCGCCGATGACGCTGCGGGGCTCGCCATCAGCGAGAAGATGCGGGCGCAGATCAAGGGAAACAAGCAGGCCCTGCGGAACGCCCAGGACGGCATTTCCATGTTGCAGACCGCTGAAGGCGCGATGGACGAAGTGCACAGCATCCTCCAGCGCATGCGCGAACTGGCCGTCCAGGCGGCGAACGGCACTTATGCCGACAACGGGCCCGAGCGCACGAGCATCGGCGAGGAAATTGTCCAGCTCCGGTCGGAGATCGACCGCATCGCCTTCAGCACCGAGTTCAATGGGCAGAAGGTCCTCACCGGCGCGCTCTCCAGCGTTTCCGCCGGGGTGGCGGGCACGAACTTCATCGAGGGTGAGACCATCGGCTACGCCAACGCCGGCGTGACGGCTACCCACCTGGTTACGGGCGACTCGCTACCTTCGGGCGGCACCCGCACGGCGACCTTCGCGACGGCCCCGGCCGGCACTTACGCCTTCGTGAACAACGGAGGGATCCTCGAAATGCGCCTTGGCAGCGCGACCGGCGCGCTCGTCGGCACGGCGGCAGGCTTCGCCTCCGGGTCGAGCATCGCAGCGGCCTCGGCCGGGAGCGTCACCTTCACCAACGGTTTTGCCATCGCGGTGACCGCCGATGCGGCCGCCTACAACTGGACGAGCTTTCTCGGCGACATGGCCGTCGGGGGCAACCAGAACCTCTCGATCAACGGCCTCACCGGCACCACGCTCACCGCGACGACGGCACGGCCCCAGACCTACACGTTCACTTCTCCCGGCGCCGGCCAACTGACACTGACGGGAGCGGATGGCACTTCGCAGACACTCTCAGTCGCCGACATGGTGGCGAACGAGACGCGCACGCTCGACTTCAACCAGCTCGGCATCGCGATCACGCTCCAGACGGGCCCCGCTGGCCGGACTGCCGTCCAGGTTGTGACGGACCTCACGGGGGCGACGAACAACACGCTCGATATCCAGGGCACCGGCAACACCTCGACCCTCCAGGTTGGCGCGAACGTGCCCGACACGCTCTCCCTCCAGTTCGTGAGCATGCTGAGCGAGAACCTGGGTTCGGCGGCCTACAAGCTCGGCGGTTCGACGGGCCTCATCACGACGCTGGGCGACCAGGTGGTGCGGACCATCCAGGATTCGCACAACCTGATGAGTTCGCTCGATGGCGCCATCCAGACGCTGAACAGCCGCCGCGGCACCCTTGGCGCGGCCCAGAACCGCCTGGAACACACCATCAACAGCCTTGGCGTGGCGGTGGAGAACCTGACCGCCAGCGAAAGCCGTATCCGGGATGCCGACATCGCTGAGCTTTCGAGCGACCTCGTCGCTGCGAACATTCTCCAGTCGGCCGGCGTTTCGGTCCTCGCCCAGGCGAACCAGACCCCGCAGGCCGTCCTCCAGCTCCTCCAGGGCTAACTCCGAGGGTGGGGTTGGGGCACGAACCTCTAGCCTCTCTCCTCTACCCGCTACCCAGGCCGCTCTCCGAGTGAAGAAGGGAGGCTCCGCAAGGAGCCTCCTTTCTTCGTGTGCGCCAGGTGGCGAGGTTGAGTCAGTCTCTGGCTTTGGTCCAGGTACTGAAGAGACACCTCTGTGCCCTTCCGGGACCTGGAACCAGCGTTGTCGCGGTTGGCGCTCGGCGCGCAGCATCGCCGTCGCGCTTGCGTTGCAGAGCGCAACTTGCAGGCCGCCATGTCCGGCCGTATGCCCCGCGCAAATCTCCACGGAACGCTTGCTTGTCAGCAGGCAATCTCCGGCGGGTTTCAGGCTTGTTCAGCCCCGCTTGCATTTCAACCGCGAATGCACGACTCCAACAGAGTTCTTACTCAGCGCTTACGGGAGAGCCCAATTCAGCCGCCCCGCCACCCTCCCGCCACCGCCCATCTCCCCTCCTGTTACCCGTTGCCCCCGTTTCGTCACCGGTGTATCCCCTCCGTATCCACGTCTGTACCCCTTAGCCCCCGCTGTTCTCGCGATAACCAACGTGTCAGACCTGCCCAAATCCACCAGGGGCAGGGGCCAGACCTTCCGAGGGGAGGCTGGCAGGGTCGGAACAAGGGGACTCAGAAATGTCTTCAATCGTTACGAACGTGGCTGCGCTCAACGGGCAGCGCAACCTCAACAGCACCACCATGAAGATGGGCAAGGTGCTGGAGAAGCTCTCCAGCGGTTACCGCATCAACCGCGCCGCGGACGACGCCGCCGGCCTCGGCATTTCCGAAAAAATGCGCGCGCAGATCCGTGGCAACAGCCAGGCAATCCGCAACGCCCAGGACGGCATCTCGATGATCCAGACCGCTGAAGGCGCGATGGACGAAGTCCACGGCATCCTCCAGCGTATGCGCGAGCTGGGCGTCCAGGCCGCGAACGACACCTACGACTCCGCCGCCCGGACCTCAATCGGCACCGAACTCGTGCAGCTCCGGACTGAAATCGACCGGATCGCGAACGCGACCAACTTCAACGGCCAGAACCTCCTGACGGGCACCCTCACCGGTACGCTCGGCGGCGCGACGGCAACCGACCTGGTCGTGAACGACGCGGTTGCGGCGACGATCGCCTCGAACATCGAAGTTGCCGGCTCCAAGGCCGACACCTACACCTTCAGCTATGCCGCAGCGACCGACACGCTCACGCTGACGAACTCCGCGGGCATCGCCCAGAACCTGACGCTCGGCGCGGTCGCGGCGAACGGCACGCAGGTGCTGAACTTCTCGCAGCACGGCATCAAGGTCACGCTGAACAGCTCGGCGGGCGACACTGCCGACAACATCGGTGCTGCCCTCGCCCTGGCGGCGAACGACACGATCGTGGTGACCGGTACCGGCGCCGCGGCCCTCCAGGTCGGTGCGAACACGACCGCCTACGACAGCATGAACATCTCGTTCAACGACGTCCGCGCGACGGCCGCGACCGGCCTGAACCTGGTCACGGGCGGCGGCGTGGACTGGACCTCTTCGGCGACGATCGTGGCCTCGAACACGGCTGCACAGGCGTTCATCAACCAGATCGACACGGGCATCACCACGTTGAACACCCGCCGGTCGGACCTTGGTGCTGCGCAGAACCGCCTCGAGCACACGGTGAACAGCCTCGGTGTCAGCGTCGAGAACCTGACCGCCAGCGAGAGCCGAATCCGCGATGCCGACGTCGCCGAACTCTCGACGATGATGGTCAGCAACCAGATCCTGCAGCAGGCCGGCACCGCCGTCCTCGCCCAGGCGAACCAGTCCTCGCAGGCTGCCCTCAGCCTCCTCCGGTAATCCCGGAGCGTCCTCTCAGCCCAGGAAGGCCCCGCTCGTTTGAGCGGGGCCTTCCTGTTTGGTTCAGGTGGTGAAGCGCTGAGTTAACCCGTTCTCGTCCCGGACTTCGTCGAAGCGACCACCGGTCACCCCGTCGATGACTCCGTGCCAGAAGGCCTGGGCGGCGAGGTTGGCCGTGACTTCCGGCACCAGCCACCGGCCGGGAAGCGCGGCGAAGACGGCTCGCGCCGCGGCCGCGCCCACCCCCCGGCGGCGGTACGGCCGCAGGACGAAGAACTCGGACATCACGTTCACGCCATTGACGAAGCGGACCATCGCGAACCCGGCGAGGCTGCCTTCGCTGCGGATGAAGAAGGGGTACCGCTTTTCACCGTAGTCCGGGGCCCAGTAGAGGTCCAGGTAGCGGTATTCGAATTCGCCGTGGGCGTTGAGCTCCCGGGGTTGGAACTCCGTGAAGTCGTAGAGGTAGAGCTGCAGCAGGCGGCCGAGAACGCTCTTGTCTGCGTAGGCGACCGGTTCGATTGTCACGGTCATGGGCTAATCGGCCGCCCGGCCGCGGGCGAGCACCCGCTTGAACGCATAGAAATAGGGCGCTTTCATCCCGATCTCCCCCAGGAGCAGCTCCCGGTAACGGGCGAGGTACCGTTCGAAGAGTCCGGCAGGCATGCGCTTCTGGTAGTCGGTCAGGAGCGTGCCCTTCACCCACTCGACGACACCTCCCGAGGACTCCAGGTGGTGGCCGTAGACCTCGAGCCGTACGGTCAGGTCGCGAAAACCGAGTCTGTCGAGGATCTCGGCGTAACGCTCAGGGGGCAGGACCGGCCAATCGCGGACGTAACCGCCGAGGGCCGTCGCGTACGGCTCTTCCCGGGCGACGGAGTGGGCAACCAGGTGCGACGGATGGTCGGCGTTCGCGGGGACCTGGAAGGCGAGCTGCCCGCCGGGCGCCACGTGCGCCGCAATCTTTGGGATGAGGGCTTCGTGCCCATCGAGCCACTGGAGCGCCGCGTTCGAGAAAACCAGGTCGTACTGGCCGCTGAACTGGGCGATGTCGCCGGTCGCGAACCGGAGGCCGGGACCGGCATGTTCTCCGGCCTTCGCCAGCATGGTGTCCGAGCTGTCGAGACCCAGGGTGGTCGCCGCTCCGCTACGTTCATGGAGGATGCGGGTGAGTTCGCCGGTGCCGCATCCCAGGTCGATCACGGCCCCGCCGGGGCACGGTTCGACGAGGTCCAGCAAGTCGAAGAAAGGGCGGCTGCGTTCGTCGCGGAAGCGGTGGTACTGGTCGGGGTCCCAGGTGCTTGGCATGTCAGGCTCCTTCTCGCCGTGTTTGTGGCGGTTGAAGCCCTTTCCTTGAAGGCCGGTCCCGCGACTCCCACAAGGGGCCGTTGGGCTCGGGACTCGCCCATGTACCGTACTCCATGGATGGAGCGAGTGTCAGGGGGTTATTTCACAATCCCGCGGGCGCGAAGCTCCGCCGTCTCCTCGGCCGAAATCCCGAGCCAGTCCGCGAAGACGCCGGAGGTATCCCCGCCGTGTTCGGGCATCGTCCGAGCCACGATTGCCGGCGTACCGGAGAGGTGGACAGGGGAGTTCGGGAGCTTCAACGTCCCGGGCTTGCCGTATGGCATCGGGATATCGACGAGCATTCGGCGGCCGGCGACGTGCGGGTCTTCGAACAGGTCGGCGATGGTATTCACCTTCCCGATGGCACAGACGTTCGCCGGTTCGATGATTGCGAACCATTCGCTGGTTGTCCGGGTCGCGATGACGGACGCCAACTCGGACTCAAGCGAATCGACGTTCTCCAGCCGGGCGCGGTTGGTGAGGAACCGCTCATCGAGGGCCATGTCGTCGCGGCCGATGATGGCGCAGAAGAGTTCCCACTCCTTGACGTTTGCGATCACGATCCAGCCGTCGCTCGTCTCATACGGCCCGAAGGGGGCGACGAGCGGATGGCGGCTCCCCTGGCGGGTCGGCGCTTCAGCAGAGGCCGAGTGACGCACGATGGCGTTTTCGCAGAGGGCGATCTGGGCCTCCATCAATGCAACGTCGAGGAGTTGGCCCTCGCCGGTGATATCTCGCGCCCGCAGGGCGGCGAGGATGCCGATGGCCAGGTAGAGTCCGCCGGCCATGTCGCCGATGCTGACGCCGATGCGCATTGGGGGGCCGTCTGCTTCGCCATTGAGTGACAGCGTCCCTCCCATGGCCTGGGCGACTGCATCGACGGCGGCCATGGCACTGTAGGGGCCGGTCTGTCCGAAGCCGCTGAGGGCCGCATAGATCAGCCGGGGGTTCACTTCGCGGAGTGCCGAGTACCCCAGCCCGAGGCGGTCCATTGTGCCGGGCCGGAAATTCTCGGCCACAACGTCTGCCCGCCGTGCCAATCGCTTCACGAGGGCCTTGCCGTCTTCGGTTTTCAGGTCGATGGCAATGCCCTTCTTGCCCCGATTCGCGCTGAAGAAGAACGTCGAAATCCCGTCGTGGTAAGGGCCGAAGCCACGTTCTTTTTCGTGGGTTTCGGGGTACTCCACCTTCACAACTTCCGCGCCGAGGTCCGCGAGCTGCATTGTGGCGAATGGCCCTGCGAGGGCCCAGGTGAAGTCGAGCACGCGGATGCCTTCGAGGGGCCCGTTCAACGGAAAAGCTTCTCCTGGAGGGCGTGAGTCGCGGCTGTGTGTCGCACAGTCAGAGGGTACAACATGCGGACGGCGCGGCATCCATCAGTGGAGTAGTTGGACGCGCGGGACGGCCACCCGGGTGCGCTCGCCGCGAGCGGGCAGTTCCGCGCTCGATGGCAGCGAGAACTCGACTCGCTGTCCGCCGGCGGTGAGCGTCACGGTGGTTCGCTCGCCCCCGAAGGCAACTGTCTCGGCGATACCTTCGGCCACGGCGTCGCCGGGAGCCGCCACAAGGGTCACGCCCTCTGGCCGCAGCAGCAGCCTCGCCGGTCCGGTCGGCCCCGCGACAGGTCCGAACCTGCCGAACGCCGTGCGGACCCATCCGTCTGGTTCGCGTTCGCCGCTCACGACGTTGCCCATGCCGAGGAAACGGGCGACGAATTCCGTCTCCGGGTGTTCCCAGACCTCGCTCGGCCGGCCTACACGCGTGACCCTGCCGCTGTTCATGATCGCGATCCGATCGGCGAGGGCGAACGCCTCGGCCTGGTCGTGGGTGACGTAGATCGCCGGGATAGCGAGGCGGCCGAGGATCTCCCGAAGTTCGCCCGCCAGGCGCTCGCGCAGGCTCCGGTCGAGCGAGGCGAGCGGCTCATCGAGCATGAGCAGCCTGGGTTCGGGCGCCAGCGCCCTTGCGAGCGCCACCCGCTGGCGTTCTCCTCCGGAGAGCCTGTCGATCCGGCGCCGTTCGAAACCCGGCAGGCCCACGAGATCGAGCAGCTCCTGCACGCGCTCCCGGCGGCGAGGCTCCGGCCAGTGGGCGCGCTTCAGGCCGAACTCGACGTTTGCGCCGACATCGAGGTGGGGGAAGAGCGCATGGTCCTGGAACATCATCCCGAAACCACGCCGGTGGGGCGGGCTGTTGGAGACATCCCGGTCATCGAACGCGACGACCCCGGCCGAAGGCGCTTCCAGCCCCGCGATGATGCGCAGGAGCGTCGTCTTCCCGCAGCCGCTGGGGCCAAGGAGGGCGAGGGTTTCGCCCGGGACGACGTCGAGCGAGACATCGCTCAGGATCTCCCGGCCCCCTGCGCGGAATGTGGCGCCACGCACGCTCAGGCCAGTCACGAGACCCCACCGGTTCGAACGCGGACGAGGCGTTCGGCGAGGAAGAACGTGGAGCCAGTGACCGCCATCAGGACGGTGCTCATCGCGAGTGCCTGTCCGTAGTTGAGCGCCCCTGGTTGTCCGAGGTAGCGGAAGATGGCGACCGGGATGGTCGGGTATTCGGGGCGCGCGATCAGGAGCGTTGCCCCGAACTCTCCCATAGAAGTGGCGAAGGAGAGGACCGCGGCGACGCCGATCGCGCCCTTCAGGAGCGGCGCTTCGACCGCGAAAAAGGTCCGTGCCGGCCCGGCGCCGAGCATCGCGGCCGCATCGCGCAACCGCGGGTCGAGACTGCGAAGGCGGGCAGAGACAGTCCTCGTGACGAAGGGCACGGCGATCAGGGAGTGCGCGATGACCACCAGCGCCGGACTTTCGCGGAGGTTCAGCGGCGGCTGGTCCATGGTTACGAGGAACCCCAGTCCGAGTGTGACGGATGACACGCCGAGGGGGAGTTGCACCAGCGCCTCCGCAAGTGTCGACCTTGCGCGCACGGAGCCGATGGCAGCCAGCGTCCCGACCGGGAGCGCGACGGCGACCGTCGCGAGGGCGAACACCACGGAGTTGCGGACGGCCTCGATCGGTGCGACGAACAGCGCCTGGCCGCGGACGTTGTCATCGAGCATCGTGTAGTAGCGGAGCGTGTAGCCGTCGTCGCCGTGGAACGAGCGCTCGACGAGGGCAGCCATCGGGGCGGCGGTGAGCAGCAAGAGGAGCGCGAGGATGGCTGCTCCGAGGGCGGCGGACTTCCGGTCCCAGGGCGTGGTCGAGCGTGCCTCGGTCCGCTGGGGGGTTGTCTGTTGAAGGCGGGCATTGATGACGATTGCCGCGAATGTGACCACCAGCTGGGCGAGGGCGAGGGCGCCGGCGACCGGCAGGCGAAAGAGGAACAGCGACTCCCGGTAGATCTCGGTTTCCAGCGTGCCGAACTGCGGACCGCCCAGGATGAGGACGACTCCGAAGCTGGTGAAACAGAAGAGGAAGACCAGCGAAGCGGCCGCGAGAAGCGAGTTTCGCAGCGCCGGGAGCGTGACCAGGAAGAACCGGGCGGCCGGCCCCGCGCCGAGCATCGCGGCGGATTCTTCGACGCGGGAATCGAGACCGCGCCAGCCGGTGGCGATGATGCGTCCCGCGACGGCAACGTTGTAGAAAACATGGGCCAGCAGGATCGCCCAGACGGTATTGAGGATGCGGATTGGCGGCTCTTCGATGCCGGGGATCCGGGTCAACAGGTCGTTCGCCACGCCAGAAGGGCCGATCAACGCCGAGAAGGCGACCGCCACCACGATCGTCGGGAGCACGAACGGGACCATGAGGACCGCTTCGATCGTGCGCTTTCCCGGGAATGCATGGCAGGCGAGGAGCCAGGCGAGGGGCACGGCGAGCAGCAGTGTCAGCGCCGCCGAGACCGTCGCCTGCCAGAGGGTGAACCACCCCCGCTCCAGGTAGTAAGTGTCTTCGACGAGCAGGCCGATGCCGCCGTCTCTCTGGAACGACTCGCGGAGGATGCCCTGGAGCGGGTAGGCGAGGAAGGCGGCGAGTAGCAGGCCCGCGGGCACGACGAGCAAGAGCGGACGTCGCCCCCGCGCGCGGGCCGTCAGCGAAGGACGGCCTTCGTCCACGCTTCGATCCATGTGTCCCTCTTCGCGGCGATCATTTCGGCGCTCACCGAAGCGGGCGCCACGTCCACCTTTGAGAACGCGGCGAAGGCTTCGGGCACCATCGCGTCCTGGTTCACCGGGTAGACCGCCATCTGGCCCGGGATATCCTCCTGCACCGGCACGCTCAAGAGAAAGTCGATGAACTTCCGCGCGAGGGCTTCGTTGCTGGCGCCCTTCAGCACCCCGGCGTACTCGACCTGGCGGAACACTCCCTTTGCCACCAGGATGTTGGCCGTCGGCGCGTCCTTGCGGGGCGGATCGGCGAAGAGCTGTTCGAAGGCCGGGCTGGTCGCATAGCTGAGCACGATCGGCTGGCTGCCCCCGGCGAGGGAGAAGTTGGTGTAGTAGGCCGTCTCCCAGCCGTCGACCACCTTCATGTCGTTGGCGCGCATCGCCTTCCACCAGTTCAGGTAGGCGCTTTCGCCGAAGTAATCCACGGTTGCGATGAGGAAGGCGAGGCCCGGCGATGAGGAGGCGGGGTTCTCGACGACGACGAGGCCGCGGTACTTCGCGTCGGTCAGGTCTTCGAGCTTCTTCGGCGGCTCGATGTTGAGCTTCTTGAGCGCTTCGATGTCGTAGTTAAAGTTGACGTAACCGTAGTCGATCGGGGTCACGAGGTTTGAACCCTCGCCGCGCAGGTCGGCCGGCACCTTGATGGTGAGGGGCGAGGTGTAGGCCGCGAAAACGCCTTCATCCAGCGCGCGCGAGAGCAGGGTGTTGTCGACTCCGAAGGCGACGTCACCCTCGGGGTTGCGCTTCGTGAGGATGAGGGCGGTAAGCATGGAGCCGGCATCGCCCTTCGGGAGGAGCTTCACCGTTACGTGGTTCTCGGATTCGAACTGCTTTATGAGTTCCTCGCTGAGGTTGAACGAGTCGTGGGTGATGACGGTGAGGGAGTCGCCTCCGTCGTCACCGCCGCAGGCGAGTGCAGGAAGGGCCGCGAGGCAGGAAATCAAGAGCAGGATGACAGGCAGACTGAACCTTCGCATGAAGGGCTCCTTCTTGCTGCCCGAGGGCCGGGGGCACTTCCCGGGCAAGAAAAAGGAGCCCGGAAAGCCGGACTCCGCGCACCTGGGTGCTACGGTTCCGATCGCTTTCCTCCGCACGTTTCAACGTGGTCAGGTTCAAGGGGTCTGATCTCAGCCCGCGAGGGCACCCCCAGCGATCCCGAACAGCTTGTGGTTGTTCGGCGCCCACGCTACACGCCGGCGCTAAAGGCGTCCACCCGTTTGATCCCGGACTCTCACTGCCGTCCACCCTTTGGCGACGGCGCGGACTCTTTTCAGCGACGATAATCCCCCCGAACGCGCGATTTCTCTCGGGCGGGGAAGGTGAATATGAGGCGAACGGTGCGCCGCTGGCTGCATATGGCGGCTGCCATCCCCATCGGGCCGGGACGGGGCGCCGCGATCACGCGCCGGGCAGCGGTGGCGGCAGGGATGGTGCTGCTCGTCGGCGAAGCTTCGGTGGCAATCCGCTATTCCGGTCACATTGGGCTTCTCCTGATCGTCACGACGGCAGGTCTCAGCGCTTTCGTCTATCGGGGCATCCAGGCGCTCGACCCTGACCGGGACACGGGGGACGCGCGGGACGGCCATGGTGACGAGCGGATGGGGGCGGTCGGCCGTCAGCAGCTGATCGACACGCTCTCGCGCGATATCGCCCGGAGTGAGCGGTACGCGCACGCGCTGACGCTCGCGGTCATCAAGGTCAGCCAGTTCGAAGAGCTGCGCGGGGCCTGGGGCGAAGGCACGGCTCGTCTTGCCGTCGACCATGTGGCGGAAACGCTCGTCCGCATCACGCGCGGTTCGGACTTCCATTGCCGTCTCGACGATTCGACGTTCGCCGTCGTGTTGCTCCAGTGCACCGGCCGCCAGGCAGCCCTCTACGGCGACCGCCTGTCACTGGCGGTGAGTAACCGGCCGCTCAAGTCGGCCTCCCATGTGAAAGTTCCCCTGTATGTGGGCGTGGAAGTGAATGCGCTGGAGTATGACGCCAGCCGTTTCCGCGGCCCGCTCGAGTTCCTCAGCCTCGCCGGCGGCGATGTCATGCCCGAGCGACGCCCCGGGCGGCGGGCGCTCGGACAGCCACCGCCTCGGACCCGCGGGGCCTGCGGGAGCAGCTCGTGAAGGATTACTACCCCGGTGGGGAGATGAAGGACTTCGCCGACGCCTATCGCGAAGCCCGCAACCGGAACCGCCACGCGGGTTAGGCATGTTCAGGGAATCCGGTGGCCGGTCTCACCCGGCAAGACGCGTCCTGCCCGGGCCCAGGCCGCGCGTGGGTCGTCTATCGCGACCTGGCGGATTCCGCCCGTGAACCGCGCCTGGATGAGGCGGTACTGGCGCATGAATTCGTCGTCCGGGTGCGTCCAATCGTGGATGAAGTTCACCGAGATCACCTTGGCCTGTAGCAGCTCCTTGGTGCAGCCGAAGCAGGGACGGGTGGTGGTGTAAATCGTGGCGCCCTCGGTTGGCGTGCCGAAGCGGGCGGCCGAGAGGACGGCGTTCTGTTCCGCATGGACGCAGATGCAGATGTCGTAGGCCGTGCCGGGCTGGAACTGGCCATCGCGGTTGTCGCAGCGGAAGCAGCCTCCATCGAGGCAGTTATCCATATCCGAAGGTGTGCCGTTGTAGCCGGTTGCGAGGATGCGTTTGTCGCGCACGATCAGCGCGCCAACGCGCTGCCCTTTGCAGTTCGCGCGTTCGCGGACGGCCATGGCGATACCCATGAAGTAGTCGTCCATCGCGGGGAGACGCTCGCGTTCCATGCCCGCGAAGCCTACGGCACGGCCGAGAAACAAGAGAGGGAGGCAGTGCGTGCCTCCCTCTCTCCGTGGCTGACCTGGGCGGGGCCGATCAGGCCTTCGCCTTCTCCGCCAGGTAGTTCGCGAGGGTCTGGCCGGTGCGCCACATCGGCTCGGCGCCTTCGAGGCTCGTGATCTTGCCCCAGTTTTCCTGGCACCACTCGGCCGACATGGCATCAGCCATGCCCGGCTGGAGGCCGGGGCCCTTGACGATGGCTGCCCGGTTGAAGTTGCCCGCGCCGGCCTCGATGATGAGGCCGCTGTCCTGGCACTCTTTCGAGACCATGTAGACGACCGCGGGAGCGACGAGCTCCGGCTTCAGGCGGTCGATCATTTCCTGGGGCATGACCGTCTGCGTGAGGCGGGTCCCGGCGACCGGGGCGACGGTGTTCACGTTGACGTTGTACTTCGCGCCTTCCTGCTTGAGGACGTTCATGAGGCCGAGCATCGACGTCTTGGCAGCGCCGTAGTTGGCCTGGCCGAACTGGCCGTAGATGCCGGACGACGAGGTAGTCAGCACGACGCGACCGTAGGACTGCTGGCGGAAGACCGGCCAGGCAGCGCGGAGCACCGTGAACGAGCCCTTGATGTGGACCGCGAACACCTTGTCCCAGTCGTCTTCGCTCATGTTGTGGAAGGCGATGTCGCGGAGGATGCCTGCGTTGCAGATGACCACGTCGAGACGGCCGTACGCGTCGATGGCCGTCTTGACCATGTTGAAGCCGCCGTCGTAATCGGCGACGGAATCGTAGTTCGGGGTGGCTTCGCCGCCGGCGGCCTTGATCTCATCGACCACTTTCTGGGCGGCGGCGCGGTTCTCGCCGACTCCGTGAGGGTCGCCGCCGAGGTCGTTCACGACGACTTTAGCGCCGCGGGCGGCCAGGTCCATCGCGTAGGCGCGGCCGAGGCCGGCCCCTGCGCCGGTGACCAGGGCGACCTGGCCTTCAAACGAAATTGACATTGGGTGAAATCCTTCCAGTTCGGTTCAGTCTGCGTTCGCCACACGGTTCCCGCCCTGGCATTCGAATGCCATTCGGGGCCGATGGGTGCCTTGCAAGGTTGGAGGTTACCAGCTTATCGGGCTTATTTCTGCAGGGGCGGCGGCGGCCAGCGCCGGCCGTTCGACCATCGTTTCGAACCACGCTTCAGCGCTCGCGATCCGCCAGGCGAGTGTGTCATCCCCGCCGGAATCGAACTTCGCCGTGATCTCGCGGACGGTTTCCGGGTTGAAGAATTCCCCGCGCCGCACGGCGTTCTGGAGTTTCCCGAGGATCCAGGCGCGCAGCGGGCCATGGTTCCACTGGTGCTGTGGGGGCGCATAGGCAAGCTTGTCTTTCCGATCGAGGATGCCATCGGGGACGATGCCGCGCATCGATTCGCGGAGGACCACCTTGGTCGTGGCGCCCTTCAGCAGCAGGTCGGGCGGGAGCCCGAAAGCGTACTCGGCGAGACGGTGGTCCAGGAACGGCAGGCGCACCTCGCGGCTGAAGGCCATGCTATTCCGGTCGGCATAGCGCAGGAATTCCGGGAGCTGCGTTGTGGTCTGCCAGCGCACCAGTTCGTTGCGGAGCCGGTCCGGGAACGGACTTGGGCCATCGACATGCCCGGGTGCGAACTCTCGATGCAGCTCCTCGGAGACGACCTTGGAGGAGCGGTAGTAGCGTTCGACGAGGCCGTCGCGGAGAGTCCCGGGGAGCGAGTAGTAGGCGGCGTAGAGGGCGGGCTCGCGAATGCCGCGGTATCTGCGGCCGTAGGCGGAAAGCTCCCGTCCTACCTTGTCCAGGCGGCCCCGGCGAAGCCAGTGGGCGAGGAACATCCCGTGGGCCTGGTCGTAGCCGGCGAGGATCTCGTCGGCGCCCTGGCCATCGAGGAGGACGGTCGTATCGTTTTCCCGGGCCAACTGCATCACGAGCCACTGGGCGAAGGGGCTGGCGCTCGCCATCGGTTCTTCCTGGTGGTACTGGAGCCGCTCGAAGGCATCGATGAACTGCTCCGGTTCGACCCAGACCTCGTGTGTCTCGGCTTCGACCCGGTGAGTCACGACCTTGATGAACTTGCCCTCGTCGTGCGCCTTCGAATGGAAGCGGGCGCTGAACGTCTTCTGGTGGAGCCACTGCACCGTCTTCTGGGCGTTGATGGTGGAGACGATGCTGGAGGAATCGATCCCTCCGCTCAGAGAACTCCCGACGGGCACGTCGCTCCGGAGGCGGATGCGGATGCTGTCGAACAGGATCTCGCGGAAGCGTTCGATCGCGTGTGCGCGGTTGCCGGGGACTTCGCAGGCCGTTGGCTCCCAATAGCGCCGGGGCTCACCGCGGCCTTCGTGGTCCAGGAGCAGGTAGTGGCCGCCGGGGAGGCTCTCGATCCCATCAAAGAAACTCTCGTGGTCCAGGTCCAGGTCGCCGCGGGAGAGGTAGCGGTACATCGCTTTCCGGTTCGCTTCGCGAAGTTCCGGACGCACGGCCAGGATGGCCTTCATTTCGCTGGCGAAGACGAGGCCTTTCGGCGAGCGAGCAATGTAGAGCGGCTTTTCTCCGAAGCGGTCGCGTCCGAGCAAGAGCGTCCGCTTTCTGTTATCCCAGAGGGCGAAGGCGAACATCCCGTTGAGCCGCGGCAGACACCCGGGGCCCCACTGCTGGTAGGCGCGGAGGAGGACCTCCGTGTCGCCGGTGGACCGGAACTGCTGGCCGAGCGACCGCAACTCATCGCGAAGCTCGATGTAGTTGTAGATCTCGCCGTTGAAGCTCAACGCGAGCCCTGCTTCGTCATCGATGAACGGCTGATCCGAGGCGGCCGAGAGGTCGATGATTGCGAGCCGCGTGTGGCCGAAGGCGATGCCGGGTGCGAAGTAGCTGCCTTCGCCATCCGGGCCCCGGTGGCGCAGAGTCGCGATCATCGCATCGATGAGACCGGGTGGGACCGGTTCGCCGCCCGCGCGCAAGATGCCTGAGATGCCGCACATGTTGGCTCGCAACTCCATCGCGAAAAGTCGTTGTTCCAGCAGCCGCAAGCCGCCCGTGGGCCGGTCGAGGGGCGATCCTAGCAGCGGATTTCGTTAGGGGAATCTCGTGTCACGTGAACGATGAATCCGTGCCGGGCCCGCTCACCGTATAGTAATTCTGTGCCTGGCAACATGTGGGACGAACCAGAGGAGGCTCCACAGCAGGACCTCGATCTGAAGCTTCTGCGCGTCGGCGCACAGCCGATCGACGACTCGGGAACGCTCCGCGTACTCCTCGAAACGACGCGCGGCCAGATTGAGGGTATCCTCCACCCGGTCGAAGGCGGCTCGACGGCGGTCATCTGCGTCGGAGGCGCCATGGGGGGTGTCGAAGGCCCGGCGGACAGCCTCTACGCGCGGCTTCCGCTTCTCCTCTCCAGCGCGAAAGTGACCGTCCTTCGCATCGAGTACCGCAAGCCGAACGACTTCGAGGAGTGCGTGCTCGATGCGCTCGCCGGCTGCTCGTTCATGAAAGGCATCGGCGCCGCGGACCTCGTCCTCGTCGGACACAGCTTCGGCGGCGCAGTCGTGATCAAAGCGGGCGAACTCCATGAGTCGGTCCGTGGCGTCGCGTCGATGTCGCCACAGCTGTACGGCACCCGCCAGGTGGAGAACCTGAACAAGCCGCTGCTGCTGATTCACGGGATGTCCGACAGCATTCTCAGCCACGAGGCGAGCGAGGATATCTACCGGCGTGCGCTCGAGCCGAAGCGGATTGTTCTCTACGCGGAAGCTGGGCACTCGCTCATCCAGGCGAAACAGCAGATCGATGACCTGCTCTCGGATTGGATACCGGCCCGCCTCGGCGGCGTGCCGGATGTCGGCGGGCGCGAAGAATACGAGACGCTTTAGCGGAAGCGGCCTTTCAGTTTCCCCAGCCAGCCCTGCGTGCCGCGCGCGCCGCGCTCGGTCCAGGTCTTCCGCGAGGAGTCGAAATGGCCTCCCACGGCGGAGCGGTAGGGTCCCGAGACTCGCACCGCGTAGGCGGCGAAGCCTTCATCGCGCAGGGGTTGCCAGTCCTCCCGGTAGGGAGCGACGACGTGGTCTTTGCCGACGTTCTTCGCCGAAGTGAGGAAGGCGAAGCCCACCCCGCTCGAGACCGCCAGCAGCGAGCGGTTTTCCATCCGGGCCGTGCGCACCAGCCCGTCGAAGAGCCGGGCAAGTTCCCCGGGCGTCGGCAGGCTCTTCGCGTCGCGCTTCAACTCGGAGATCGAAGCGCGCAGTTCCTTCAGTTCGAGTGGGGGCATGTCGATGAGACCGGCCGCGTTGCCCGTGGTGCCTTCGAGCGCGCCGAGGAGGTCATCGACTGACTTGAAGTGGACGCCATCGGCGAGGACACCGGCCCTGGTCAGCTCAAGTTCGAGGGCGCTGAGGTAGGCCTTCGAGCCATTGAGGATGTCGCTCGCCGCGGCAAGCAACCAGAGCGGTGAGAACCCGAAGGCCGCTATCGAGCCGAACTCGACGACGTTTCCGGCGGCTTTCTTGACGGCCACCCGGCCGGCGCCCGGCTGGTTGGCTTCTGTGGCGGCGCCGTTCTCCACGCCGCCAACCAGTTCGATCGCGATCCGGAGGAGGTTCTTGGCGGTGACGTCATAGAGGCGGGAACGGCGCACGAGCCGGGGCAGGACGAGCTGTGCGGTCTCGTGGACGCCGCCGAAAAGCGCGGCCGAAAGCGCCCGGATGAGTCGTTCCGGGAACGAGGCCAGGTACCAGAGACGCCGGCGCTCGATTCGCACGTTCTGATCGTAGCCGATGTCGCGGAAGGCGGAGCCGCGGAGATTCGCTCGCCTACATTTGCTAAGGTGGAGGGGATGGCATTGATCCAGGAGATCCGGGAAGACATCCGCGCCACGATGGAGCGCGATCCCGCGGCCCGGAACGTCCTCGAGGTAGTCCTCTTCTACCCGGGCTTCCACGCGCGGCTGGCGCACCGTGCCGCCCATGCCATGCATCGCGCGGGTATCCCCGTGGTCCCCCGCGGGCTGATGCACCTGGCCCGGTTCTTCACGGGGATCGAGATCCATCCCGGTGCGACGATCGGATCGCGGTTCTTCATCGACCACGGCATGGGCGTCGTCATCGGAGAGACGGCGGAAATCGGCGACGACGTGATGCTCTACCAGGGAGTGACGCTCGGCGGGACGAGCACCCGGCGCATCAAGCGCCACCCGACGTTGCGTGACCGGGTGACGGTTGGGGCGGGCGCGAAGGTGATCGGGGGAATCGAGATCGGGGAGAACGCGCGCATCGGCGCCGGATCGGTGGTGGTCACGAATGTCCCGGCGAACGCGACCGTCGTCGGCGTCCCCGGCCATATCGTGGCCTTCCACGATGACTCAAACGGCGCCATCCAGCGGCTCCCCGACCCGGAATGGGAACGGATGAACGACCTCGACCAAAAGATCCGCGAGCTCCACGAGATGGTCGAGCACCTGGATGAACACATGGGCGTCATCCACGCGAACCACCACGATTAGGCTGCCTGGAGCAACTCCACTTCTGGTCCTGGTTCTGGCTTCGGCGGTTTGCGGCACTGCCAGACACTGAGCAGCAGCCACCCGGCGGCGAGTGCTCGGAGCGTCCAGCCCGCGGCTGCCGCGCCGATGACATCCTCGCCTCCGAAGGCAAGCGCCCCGCAGACCGCGAGCGCGCTCGCGACTTCCACCCGCCAACTTCGCTCGCGGCCCACGTACCACGCCGTCACGTACCCGAAGAGCGTGGCTGAAACGATGAACTGGTACTGGAACTCATGAGGGAGCGACAGCATCGCGACGCCGATCGCCCACCAGACCGACTGTGACCCCAGCCAGTGCGTCCAGCCCTTTACCGCGGGCATCGGCGGTAAGACGGGCGGATAGCGGAACAACGGCTGACACAACAGCGGCCCGAAGGCCACCACCGACGCGAATGCGGTGACTATGCGATCCGAAGACATCGTGACGCCCCCAAGGGTATGGGCGATGACGAACACCAGGAACGAACTCACGACCCAAACGCGCGTGCTTTCAGGTACTGGTCCTCGCCGAATGAGCGCTTCGAGGGCGACGTACAGCCCCGCCACAGCGACCACTCCGAAGACCATCGACCCGGGCCTGATGGCTTCGGCGATGGATGCTCCCATGAACGCGCCCGCGACGGCATAGCCCCATGCCACAATTCGGAGGGTGACTGTCCTTCGTGCAGCCTCGGCTTCCGACGCTTCGTCTGCGCGGTCATCTTTCGGCTGCAGAAGGAGGACGAGCGCCGTGGCAAGCCCTCCGAAGATCACCCCGGCCCAGAACCAGTGCCTCGTCCGGTTACGCCCACGCGCGATTCGCGATGTGAGTACTCCGCAAGCGGTTGGCACGCCAGGGAACAGGATTACCAGTCCCAGGAGCCCGGTTATCGCCAGCGGCCGAATCTGATCCAACGGCCACAGGGGAAGGAGCGGGACGAGCTGGTCACGCGTGACAGGCCCGATGTAACGGCTGTCGAAGCTCGCGTCACGATTGTCACCCATGACGTAGTACTCGTCGTCGAAAAGCTCCCAGGCGTCGTAGTCGGGGTCGACCCAGGCGTTGCGGACGTACGGCTCGTCCAACTCGACGCCGTTGATGAGCACCCGCGTGCCGTCGATTTCGATGGCCTCGCCCGGCATGCCTACGATGCGCTTTCCCCACTTCTCATCGCCGCCGAGGCCTCCGGTGACACCGACAGCTTCGCCCCGCTTTGGTTCCCAGAAGTTGCCATAGAACTTGAACACGAGGTCGATGTCGCCGTCATCGGAATTCGGCTGCATCGAAGGGCCTGCTGAAATACCGATCGAGGCCCAGTGGCTGACCGCCCAGAAGAACGTGGCGCCGTTCAGCGCCACCGCGAACAGGACTATTGCCGCGAGGGTTTTCCACGACCGCAGGTGCTGGGGAAGGGAGAAGCCGCCCATCGGGATGACTATCGGCACTCGGGCGCAGGCTAATCAGGTGTTCGACTGGTAACCTTCTCCGCATGGGCTGGGAAGAGCGCGCGAGGAAGATTGATGCGAAGCGCCGCCGGATGACGGTCCAGGGCCGGGGCCTGCTGACCGTGGAGCCGGCGGCCATTAGCAAGCGCCTGAAGAAGATGGGCGCCGCCCCGAAGCGGCGGCGCAACCGCGGACGCTGAAGGCTAATCGATGACCTCGACCTCGATGGAGCGGGTGACGACTACCCAGTACTGCACGCCGTTCCGGAGCTCGGTGAGCGTTTGCATCTGGGGATCGAGGCCCGGGCCCCAGCGCAGCCAGGTCTGCGACCCCTGGTCGAAGACGTAGACCATCGAGACCCAGTTGGCCTTGCCGCCGAAGACCTGCGCGGGATGGACGTACCCACCGTCCCATGTGAGGAGGCTGACGCCAGCCTCGAGGGCGAGCATCCGCCGCGGCGGCGGTGGGGCGGCGGCAGGAGCCGCAACGGGTTGGGCCGGTTTCGGGGCAATCGTGGGCGCCGGCGTTGGAGGCGGGGTGGTGGTGGCCGCTGTTGAAGTATCCCCACCGCTGTAGCCGAAGTCCGTTACCCAGTACCAGCCGTAAGTCGAACCCTCCCGGAAGACCCTGGCGACGCCAATCGCCTTGAAATCTGAGGCGAGCATCAACTCGCGATGTTTGGGCGAGTTGATCCAGGCATCGAGCGCGGATTGCGCACTCGAGTAGTTGGTCCCTGCGGCGAGGTTCTCGCCACCTGGCGCCGTGACGCCGCAATCCGGCATCCGTACCCATGGGCTTCGCCCAAGGGAATCGGCATGGGCGAACGTCGAACGGCTGCTGAGGTCCGAGGCCATCCACGTCGAGGCCCGCGTGAGGGCGGGGTCGAGCGAAAGGGCCGTGATACCGTTTTTGGCCCGATAGTCGTTGATGAGGCGCAGGAATGCCTGCTCCTCGCCATCGACGGTCAGGTCATCGACGGTGCAGTTCGTCAGAGCGTTCGCCGCCGGGGGCGCGGCAGCGGTCCACGCGAGGGCGCCGAGCAACACCAGGGATGCGCCAAGCGCCCGGGTGAGTTTGTGGTTCACACATTCTCCCGAGGGCCACCGCAACTGACGCTAGTCCTCGGGAAGGACGTGAACGACCGGGATATCCCTTATTCTCAGTAAAGCGACTGCAAAATCTGGGCGGAGAGCTTCCCTACGCGCCTTAGCGGTGACCTCGGGCGCATGGCGGCCCGCCCGCATGCGGGCGAAAAGCCCCCTGCTAACCGTCTAGTCGCTCGAAGGCCACCGCAGCGGCCCCGAGCAGTCCCGCGTCCTCGCCGAGGGTGCTGGTCCGGAGAAGCGTGCCCGCGGCCGGGCCGTAGGCGAGCGAGTACATCGCTTCCCGCATCGGGCCGATCAGCATGTCGCCCATGGCGAGCAGGCCGCCGCTGAGGGTGACCGCATCCGGGTTGAGGACGTTCACCAGGCTGCCCAGGCCGAGCCCGAGGAGATGGCCGCCGTGACGGATCTCGGCCTCGCAGAGGGCGTCGCCTTTGGCCGCGGCGGCGTGGAGGTGGGCCGCCGTCGGTTCGCCATAGCCGACGATTTCGTGGAGGACCGGCGACTTGCGCTGTTCGAGGATCTTCTTCGCCCGCTGCGCGAATGCCACACCGCTGACCATTGCTTCGAGGCATCCGCGCGAGCCGCAGTTACACTTCGGCCCGGCCGGGTTGAGGATAATGTGGCCGATCTCGCCGGCGAGGCCGGATGCCCCCCGATAGAGTCTCCCGTCGATCACGATGCCGCCGCCTATGCCCGTGCCGAGCGTGGCATGGAGGAGGTGGCGCGTTCCCCTCCCGGCGCCGAAGCGAAATTCGCCCAGCGCAGCGGCGCTCGCGTCATTCTCGATGAAGGCAGGGATACCCAGCCGTTCGGCGACCGGCGTCGTGAGGACGAGGTTTCGGAAGCCGGGAATGTTCGGCGCGAGGATGACCTTGCCCTGGTCGGCGTTGATGAGCCCGGCTGTGGCGATGCAGACCGCCGAAGGCTGCGGGCTCGCCGCCCGGGCGACCTCCGCCAGGAGATCGACGACCGTAGCGGCAACATTCTGCGGGGTGTTGGCGGGCGTGGCGTGGTCAGACCGCTGAAGGATGCCTCCGGCTTCATCCACCACGGCGGCGCGGAGATGCGTCCCTCCAAAGTCGGCGGCGAGGACGGTGCGACTCATCGCCCTGAACTCTACCGGAATCTGGCCTCTGGGCAGCGGCTGGACCGGGCTTGCCGTCGCGGCCGGCTGGTAGACTCAGGAGGTGGCGCGGAAAGAGCAGAGAGAGCCGGTCGTGAACTTCGGGTTTCGCGTCCCCTCGGCGGGCGATGAGGACGCTCCGCCCGGTGCGGCTGAGGGGCCCGAAGCAGCCGAGGCGAGTCCTCCAGAGCCTGTTTCGGAAGCCTTCCGGCGGCGCGCTGAGCGTTGGAAGCGCGAACTGCTGGATGTCACGCGTCGCAACCGCGCCATCAACCATCGGCCCTCCCGCGCGACCCTGGCGTTGCCCGCTTCATCGGACGGGCTCTGGGACACGCTCGTTGTGAACGAGGGGCAGACGTCATTCAGCGCGCGGAACTTCGCCCCGGACGCGGCCAGCCCGACCGAGGACGACCGCGCGCTCGCGGCGTTTGCAGCGACAACCCGCCTCGCGGAACGCGCACGACTCGCGGACCGGGAACAGGGGATCCAGGTGCTCTTTGCCGCGCTGGGGTGGCTCGATTGGGTAGACGCCGAGGGCCACCTGCTACGCTCGCCGCTTGTCCTCGTCCCGGTTGAGCTGGCCTACGACCGGCAGCAGAAGGAAGTCGACATCCAGGCGGCGGCCGACGACCCGCCCGAAGTGAACCCGTCGCTCGCCTACCTGCTCCACGTCCAGTACGGTGTGCGGCTCCCCCGCCTGGAAGACGAAGAAGGCGAGCCGCTCCACGACTCGCTCGACGCCTTCCTCGAGGCGGTGGCGCAGGTTGTCGCGAAGCAGCCGGGCTGGAGCGTCGAGAAGGACGGCGCGGTTGTCGACGTGTTCGCGTTCGCCAAGCTGGCGATGGTGGATGAGATTGAACGCTCGCTGACGGGGATGGCCAGGCATCCGATCCTTCGGGCGCTCGCCGGCGAGGGTGAACTCCCCGCCATCGAGGCGCCGTCCACGCCGATCGACGGGCGGTATGCGCCGGGCGCGCTTCGCGTTGTGGTAGAGGCAGACGCGTACCAGCTGGAGGCTGTGGCGATGGCGGCCTCGGGGGCGAGCTTCGTCATCGAAGGGCCCCCCGGCACGGGCAAGAGCCAGACCATCACGAACATCGCCGCCGAGCTGATGGCGCAGGGAAAGCGCGTCCTCTTTGTCGCTGAGAAACGTGTGGCGCGGGAAGTGGTGCTCGAGAACCTGGAGAAGGCGGGCCTCGCCGAAGCCTGCCTCCACCTCGCCTCGAATGCCGGCGCGACCAACCGCGCCGATGCGAAGGCCCAGGTGATCAAGGAAATCGTCGACACGCTTGACGCCGGCCCGCCGCCACCCCAGCCGGACCCGGCGGTCCCCCAACGCTACGCCGAGCTACGCCAGCGGCTGAATGGCTACGCCGAAGGCATCGGCCAGCAGCTCGGCGAGGGCGGCTGGATAACCGCCTTCGAGGTATTCGGAAAAGCGATCGAGACATCCGGCGAGCGTTGTGCTGTGCCGATCCCACCAGTCGCCGGGACCAGCCGCTTCTGGCTCGAGGACGCAGTCGATGCAGGACGGGACCTCGATGCGTTCGCGGCTGACGAACTCGCCTGCCTCGCGGGGCCATGGGTAGACCTGCGGTGGACCGTCTACGATCCGGCGAGCCACGAATCGCTGCGCTCGCAGCTGGTGAAGCTGGCGACTATCGATGTCGAAATCGAGGCGCTCGCCGGGGGCGCGCTGGGACCGGCGACAGGCCCGGCCGCTGCCCTCAACCTGAGCGCGCTCGAGACGCTCGTAGTCCGGCTGGGAGAGGTTGGGGGCTACCGGGAGAGGACGAAGTCCGCCCTTCGGTTCCTCAATCCCCGGTTCTATGCGGCACGTGGCAACTTCCGGCGTTACCTGGCCGATGGCTACCTTGAGACCGGCGATGAGGGTTCGCTCGGGCTTCGGCTCCGGGCACAAGCCGATGCAATCGGGTCGGCGCTGGGCGTGGTGGAAGATGCGTTTGGCCCGGCCGCGCCTGTGGATGGCCCGATCTCGGCGATCTCCGCCTGGGCGAGCGGACTGCTGCCGGCCGTAGACCGCCTCCCCACGATCACCGCCATGGCCGCGATCTTGAAGGCAACTGAGCCGCTGGGGATGCGCGCGGCCTTTACGACTCTGCTGGCAGACCTCGCGAACCACGGACACATGGCGACAGTCGTCCCGGCCTCGGCATTTGGCGGCTGGGCGGACCAGCTCATCCAGGCCGGAGTCTCGCTCGCGCCGGAGCAGCACGCACGCCTGATTGACGCTTTCGGACGCCTCGATTCCGAGATGATCGGCTGGGCCCGCACCCAGGTCTTGAGCACGGTTCGGTCGAACAGGCCGCGCTCCGTGAATCACCGGGCGATGGCCCCGTTGGTGAAGTATGCGCACGCCAAACGCCGCCCGGCGCTTCGAACGATGCTGGGCAACAGCCGCGAAGCGGTGCAGCTGCTGAAGCCAACGCTCTTGATGAGCCCGCTCGCGGCGGCCCAGTATCTTTGCCATGGCGATGGTGCCACCTACCGCTTCGACACGGTGATCGTCGACGAAGCGAGCATGATCCCGACGCCCGATATGGTCGTGGCCCTCAGCCTGGCAGAGCAGGCGATCATCGTCGGCGACTCCCGCCAGATGCCTCCCACGAATTTCTTCAACAAGGAGATCAGCCCTCTCGCCGATGACCAATCGGAGGAGGCCGACGTCACCTTCGAGAGCATCCTCGACGAAGCCGCCCCACTGCTCTCCTCGACGATGCTGCGCGCCCACTACCGTTCCCGGGATGAGTCGCTGATCGCCTTCTCCAACGTGCACTTCTACGACGGCCGCCTGATCGCCTTCCCCGACGCATGGGGCGATCGCCCCGAGTCGGGTGTGAGATTTGAGTTCGTAGATGACGCTGTCTATGGCCGTGGCCAGAGCCGGGCGAACCCGGCCGAAGCGCAGCGAGTCATCGATGTCCTCCGGCGTGAGTTGCAGGCTTCCGAAGGGAAGCGCCAGGTCGCGATCACGGCGATGTCGCTGGCCCAGCAATCGGAAATCCTCGAGCAGATCGAGGGTGCCTCTGCACTCGACCCACTCATCCGCGGCTGGCTCGAAGGCGGCGGGCTCGTCCGCAACCTGGAAACCGTCCAGGGGGATGAGTCCGACGTCATGCTCTTGAGCGTGGGCTACGGCAGGGACTCTGAGGGCCGGCTTATCCTGAACTTCGGCCCGCTCGGGCAGGAGAAAGGTGAACGGCGCCTGAACGTCGCCATCACGCGGGCGAAATGGAAGACGGTGCTCGTCAGCAGCATCCGCTCGGGCGACATCGACCCCTCCCGGACCGGCTCAGTTGGCACACTGCGCCTGCGCGACTACCTGGACTATGCCGAACGCGGCCCTCAATCGCTTCCCCCGCTGGGGACAAACGCCGTGTCACCGCTGAGCGTCTTCGAGACGGCCGTCATCGCCGCCGCGACGGCGAGCGGCCTGCAATGCGTGCCGCGAGTCGGCGTCGGCGGGTACCGGGTCGATATCGCTGTCCGCCACCCCGCAGACCCCGAGCGGTTTGTCCTGGCGATCGAATGCGACGGGCCGAAGTACTCGGGTGCGCCCGCGGCCCGGGACCGCGAGCTTGGCAGGGACGCCGTCCTCACGCGGATGGGATGGAACGTGCATCGCACGTTCTCGGCGAGCTGGTATCGCAACCCCGACGCCGAGCTTGGCCGCCTGCTCGATCGCTATCGCCAGGCGACGCTCGGGTAACCGGCGGGCGGGCCCAGGTGCCATACTGGTGCGCATCCGAGCGGCCCGGGCTCTCCCGGGCGGAAAGGGAGATGTGTGGAAACCAGTCTCATCGTCCTTGTCGTCTTCGCCGTGCTGGCCCTCGTCGTCCTGTTGTCCGGGCTCTTCACCGTTGAACAGCAAACTGCCGCGGTGGTCGAACGGTTCGGCAAGTTCCGGCGCGTCGCCGGGCCGGGCCTCAACCTGAAGGTCCCGTTCATCGAACGAGTGGCCGGCCGGATCAACCTGCGCGTCCAGCAGCTCGATGTCACGGTTGAAACGAAGACCAAAGACAACGTCTTCGTGCACATCATCGTCGCTGTCCAGTACATGGTGCTCGGAGAGAAGATCTACGACGCCTTCTACCGGCTCGACCAGCCGACGGTCCAGATCACGGCGTACGTCTTCGATGTCGTGCGCGCGAGGGTGCCCAAGATGGAGCTCGACGACGTGTTCGAGCGCAAGGACGAGGTCGCCATCGCCGTCAAAGAGGAACTCTCGGGCGAGATGGACACCTTCGGCTACATCATCGTCCAGGCGCTCGTCACCGACATCGACCCCGACAAGAAGGTCAAGGAGTCGATGAACGAGATCAACGCGGCCAAGCGGCTGCGGGAAGCAGCGCAGGAACGAGGAGAGGCGGACAAGATCCTGAAGGTGAAGGCCGCGGAAGCCGAAGCCGAGAGCAAAGCGCTCCAGGGCCGAGGCATCGCCGACCAGCGCCGCGCCATCATCGACGGGTTGCGCGAGTCGGTCGACCAGTTCGCCCAGAGCATCTCCGGCACCACGCCAGAAAGCATCATGCAGCTCGTCCTGATGACGCAGCACTACGACACCGTAAAGGAGATCGGGGCGTCGTCACGGGCCAACACGATCTTCGTGCCGTATTCGCCGGGCGGGATGTCGGACCTGGCAGCACAGATGCGGGAGGCGCTGATCAGTGCGAATGCGGCATCCCTACCGCCCAGCGTCGACGACCAGTCGCAGTAGGCGGCCACGATTCTTCCGCGTAACTGGCGGAGAGAAGTCGCCTGCCGGGCGTTCGGGAAGGGTTAGTGTGCGGGAGCGTGGCTGCCGTGCGCGTCGTGCGGTGTGTCGCCGTCCTGGGGGAGACCGCTGGAGGGCATGATCGAAATCGGCGCGACCCACGAGGGATTCTCGGGGAAGCCGCCGACCTTGCGCTTGAAGAGGTACAGCACTCCAAGAGCGGCACAACCGCCTGCGATGCTCGCCAGCGACCAGAGCGTCACGCTCCGGACGTCGTCCCAATCCGGGCCGCCGATGAGGCTGGAACCGTCGCCGTGGGCAGCTTCTTCCTCGCCGTGCTCCTGAGCGGAGGCGGCAGGCACGAAGGCCAGCAGGGAGACCAGCAGCATGGAGACGACGCCGATACGGAGGACGAGAGCTTTCATACGTTCGAGAAGTCTAGGTTCTTCGCGCCCATCGAACCACCCCGCCGTCGGGGCATGAAAAAGGGGCCGGTGGATGTGTGGAGCGGACACAGCATCCAGCGCGACCCGGTCTTAGTTTTAGCACCCGCTCAGTCGCTCCGCAAGTAGGGTGGCCGCTGAAAACACACAACGATCTGTTTTGCAGGGCGGAACGACGGGCCCGATTACGCCGGCCGAATCGTGGGATGGCCCTTTTCGAACGCCTCGGCGGGCGCTTCGGTCCTCACGGGGGCTTGCCAAGGGCTGCACAATGCGGCTAACCCTCTGGAGGAGGCCCCGAACCGATGAAAGCCCTTGTCCCACTCGACGGAAGCGAAAACTCCCACCGGATCTTCCTCACGGTGCGCCGTTTGCTGGCGATGCAACCCGCGATCGAAGTGCACCTGGTGACCGTCCACGACCCCCACGCCACCAGGGGCAGGACTGACCACGCTGTGAGCGAAGCGCCGGCCCAGGTCATAGGGCGGATGAGCGTGAGTGCACCGATGCCCCGCCTGGTGGAGTCACACGGGGAGGCGATGGAGCGCCGCAGCATCGAATCGCGGGCCGAACTCTCCGATCTGGCCCGGAACGAGATACCGGCGGCGTCGTTCGTGACTCACGTTGCATGGTCCGAACACACCGCGGAGGCGATCAATGAACTTGCCGAACAAATTGATGCAGATGTCATCGTGATGGCGACTCACGGACGTTCTGGCCTCTCCCACCTGCTGGCCGGAAGCGTGACCGAAGGCGTCATCCGGCACGCCAGGCGGCCAGTACTGGTCCAGGGGCCGGGCGCTCAGTAACGCTGCTCCCGGGTCCCGCAGTGCGTCGCTTTCCGCTTCACTCCCGCTGCCGTAGATTCCGGCGAGATGGAATACAAGTGGCGCTGCCTCATCGCCGTCTGCTTTGGTACGTTCATGGCGACGATGGACTTCAGCATCGTCAACGTGGCGCTGCCGACGCTTTCGCGTGAGTTCGACAAGCCGCCGGACACGGTTGTCTGGGTAGCGCTCGCTTCGAGCCTGATGGTCACCGGCATCACCCTCACGGCAGGGCGCATCGGCGACCTCTACGGCCGAAAGCGCGTCTACATCACGGGATGGGTCATCTTCACGGTGGGCATGCTTGTTGCGAGCTTCGCCCAGACGATCGAACAGCTGATTGCGTTCCGGTTCTTCCAGGCCATCGGCGTGGCGCTCGCCATCGCAAACGGAAACGCGATCGTGGCCGAGGCATTCCCGCCGGAGCAGCGCGGGCAGGCGCTAGGCACGACCGGTTCGGTCGTCGGGGCCGGCCTGATGACGGGCCCGATCGTCGGGGGACTCATCCTCGAAGGCCTGAGCTGGCAGGCCATCTTCTACCTGCGGGCGCCGATCGGCCTGATCGCGATGACCCTGGCATTCCTGTTCATCAGGCCGTCGGCGCCGTCCAGCGAGCTCACCAGCCGGAAGGTCGATATCCCGGGGGCGATCACGCTTTTCGCCACGCTCTCGAGTGCGCTGCTCGCCGTGAACCGGGGGACGTCCTGGGGCTGGGGTTCGCCGGTTATTCTCGGGCTGTTCGCGTTCTCCGCCTGCGCGCTCGCCAGCTTCCTGCGCGTGGAGTCACGCGCCGTGAGCCCGGTGATTGCTCTCGGGCTCTTCAAAGTCCGCTCTTATGCGGTGGGTGTCTCGAGTCTCGCCCTGAACTTCGCGGGGCAGTCTGCCGTCACGTTCCTGATGCCTTTCTACCTCCAGCAGGTGCGCGGTTATTCGACCGGCCAGACGGGCCTCGTGATCGCTACGGTCCCGAGCATGATGCTCTTGCTGTCGCCGATCAGCGGGCGGGTTTCGGACCGGTTCGGGTTCCGCCACCAAACGACAGCCGGTATCGTCCTCGTCTCGATCGGGCTCCTGCTGATGTCGACGATCGACGCATCGACGCCGATCGGGCTGGTGATGGCGCGTCTCGCGGTCATCGGGGTCGGTACGTCAATCTTCATGTCGCCGAACAGCGCGTCGATCATGGGCAGCGTGCCGAAGGAGCGGCTCGGGACCGCCTCCGCGAGCGTGGCGACAGCCCGGAACATCGGGAACGCGACCGGGCTGGCCATGGCAAGCGCCATCCTCGTAGGCGTCGCAAGTACATCGGCGGGGTTCACCGCGGCGCGGGTCGCGGACCTGCCGGCCGAGGCTATCCTCGATGGTGTAACGGCTGCGTTCCTCGCCGCAGCTGCCGTTTCGAGCCTCGCAATCGTGGCTTCGTCCTTCCGGGGCAAGCAGGCTCGCCCCGTCACGCCTCCGGCCTCCCAGGTGGCGCCGGCTATCCAGGAATAGGAGTACCGTCCATGGAACGCAGGTTCGAAGGTAAGGTCGTCGTCATCACCGGGGCAGCCGGGGGAATCGGCAGGGCCGCCGCGGAGCGGTTCGCGCGGGAAGGGGCGAGCGTCGTCGCGGTGGACCTCGCCGGGAGCGCGCTGGACGAAGTCGTCGCACTCGTTGACGCCGCGGGAGCCCGCGCGGTCGGGGTGCCGGCGGACGTGTCGAAATCCAGCGATGTCGAGCGGTACGTGCGGACCGCGAAGGAGCGCTTCGGCGGGATCGATGCCTTCTTCAACAACGCCGGGATCGAAGGCTGGATTGGCCCGACCACCCAGTACCCGGAAGAGATTTTCGACAAGGTGATCGCGGTGAACCTCAAGGGCGTCTTCCTCGGGATCAAGTACGTGGTCCCGGCGATGCTGGAACGCGGCGGCGGCGCGATCGTGAACACCGCGTCGGTCGCAGGGCTCTCCGGCACGCCGAGCATCTTCGCGTATGGCGCGAGCAAGCACGCGGTCGTGGGGATGACGAAGTCGGCGGCACTCGAGTTCGGCCCGAGGGGCATTCGGACGAATGCCGTCTGCCCTTCTCCGATCGAAACCCGGATGATGCGCGCCCTCGAACGGGGGATGAACCCGGACGAGCCGGAACAGGCCCATCAGCAGATGGCCGCGGGAAATCCCATGGGCCGTTACGGCGAGCCGGGCGAAGTCGCGGCGTTCGTCGCCTTCCTCTGTTCGAGTGAGGCGAGCTACCTGAACGGCGGCATCTTTCCGATCGATGGTGGGCGGATGGCACGGTAAAGCAGCGAGACTGCCCGCCGCACCCGATCGCGCCGACTATCCCTACGTGACACCTTCTGCCCCCGCGATCGAACTCCGGTCCACCGGCCGGAACTTCGGGACGCGAGTCGCTCTGCAACCGCTCGACCTGGCCGTCGCGCCGGGGGAGGTGTTCGGCCTCCTCGGCCCGAACGGTTCGGGAAAGACGACGACACTGCGGATCCTGGCGACGCTCATTCGGCCCACGATCGGCAGCGCCAGCGTCCTCGGCCACGATGTCGTCGCCGAAGCGATGGAAGTCCGCCGAGTCATCGGCGTGATGCCCGAAAAGCCGAGCCTCTACGAGCGCCTCACGATCCGCGATAACCTCTCGTTCTGGGCGGACGCACACGCAGTCCCGCGGGTGGATGACGCCATCGCTCGCGCGCTCGAGTTCGTCGGCCTTGGCGGACGCGCCGGCGAGCGGGTCGGGGAACTCTCGAAAGGCTGGCGGCAGCGGGTCTCGCTCGCCCGCGCGATTGTCCATCAGCCGAAGGTCCTGCTCCTCGATGAGCCATCCTCCGGCCTCGATCCCTCCGCGGCGACCGCCATGGAACGGATGATCCGGGAGCTCGTCGCAGGCGGTTCGACGGTCCTGATGAATACCCACCGCCTGGCGGAAGCCGAACGCCTCTGTGACCGAGTGGCCATCCTGCGCCACGGCACGTTGCTCGAACTGGGCACGCCCCGGCAGCTCCGCAACCGTCTTCTCGGCGGCGTGGTCAGAGTCGAGCTGGCCGCGCCGCCGGATACCCGGCTGCAGCACGCCGTGGAGTCCCTTCCCGGCGTCGCCGGTGTCGATTGGACAGGTAACGGCCTCCTATGCCGAGTGGAAGACGCCGGCCGCGACACGCCTCGCCTGGTGTCGGGGCTTGTTGGTGGGGGCGCGCAGATCCTCTCAGTCGTCCAGGCGGGTGACCTCGAGGAGGCGTACCTGGAGCTGATGGCACGCACCGAAACCGCTGTCCTGGAGGCTGCCGCATGACCGCGTTCCCCATCGCCCCACCGGTCCGCGCTCTCGTACGCAAGGAACTCCGCGAATACCGCCACCACCGGATGATCGTCCTCACGGCGACCATCCTCCCGATCGTCTTCCTCATCCTCCCGATGGCGAACCTCGCCCTGTTCGACCCGGACCGTTCAGTCGGCGGCACAAACCTCGCGGTCGGCCAGGCGATGTTCTGCTTCTTCCTCTCGCCGGTGATTATCCCGGCGACGATGGCCGCGTTCGCTGTGATCGGGGAACGCGACCAGGGCACACTCGAACCGCTGCTGACTCTTCCGCTGACCGACCGGCAGTTCCTCGCGGGGAAGGTTATCGCCATCCTCATCCCGACGATCAGCGCTTCGTTCACGATTTACACCGCCTACATGCTTTTTGTGCTCCTCGCAGTCCACGGACCCGTGCGCGAGCCGGTGCTCGACTGGACGTGGCCGATGGGCTTCGTGTTGCTGGCGCCCGCCCTTGCAGCCTTCTCCACGCTGGTGGGGATGGCGTTTTCGGCACGCGCGAAGGACATTCGCGTCGCCGAACACCTCAGCGGCCTCGTGCTCCTGCCGGCCATGCTCCCGGTGATGCTCGTCGTCACCCGGACGATCCCGGCGACGCCGGTTACCTGGCTCGTGTTCGTCACTGCAATCGTCGTGCTCGACTTCCTACTCTGGAGGATGGCGCTGCGCGCGTTCGACCGGGAGCGCGCCATTTCGGCGGTCTGAGGCGACGTGCCGCCGGCGGAGGGCGGCGATAGCGGCTACTCCGGGTTCGTGGTTCGCTCGCAGGCATGAGCAGTGACCGTCCCGCAGCCGGGAAGAAGGCCGGGTTCGCCTACGGTGTGCGGGCGGCGCTTCCGCTCTGTGTCGCACTGGTGGCTTTTGGCGCCTCTTTCGGTGTGCTCGCGCGGGCGAACGGCTTCGGCGTGATGGCGCCGATCGTGATGTCGCTAACGACGTTCACGGGGGCGTCGCAGTTCGCCACCGTCTCGATCCTTGGGGATGGCGGTGGCCTTGGCGCGGCGGTGGTGGCGGCCATCCTCCTGGCGAGCCGGTATCTCCCCATCGGTCTCTCGGTAGCGCCGGTCCTCCGCGGATCGCGCGCCGCGCGCTTCGGGCAGGCACAGCTTGTGATCGACGAATCGTGGGCCGTGGCAAACCGGGGGGACGGCACGTTCGACCGGGGGACGCTGCTCGGCGCCGGGGTAGTGCTCTATCTCTCCTGGCAGGCAGGGACAGTCGCCGGGGTATTCGGCGGCAACTTCCTCGGCGACCCGCGAGATTACGGACTCGATGCCGCCTTCCCTGCCCTCTTCTTCGTGTTGCTGGTTTCGCAGCTCAAGAGCCGCGAGGGGGCAGTCGCCGCACTCGCTGGTGCGGGCATCGCCCTCTTGCTGGTGCCGTTCACGAGAGCCGGGGTGCCTATCGTCGCGGCGTCGCTCGCGTGTTTCGCGGGGTGGTGGCGGCGGTGAGCGACCCATGGATGGCAGTCCTGATCGTTGGTGCAGCCGCCATGGCACTCAAGTCGGCAGGCCCGGTAGTGGCCGGTGGCCGGGAACTGCCTCCTCGGGTGCTCCCTCTCGTCGCCGCGCTCGCACCGGCGCTGCTGGCGGCGTTTGTCGTCACCGGCGCCTTTTCCACGGGTCGCAGCGTCGTCATCGATGAACGGGCGCTCGGGCTCGTGGCGGCCGCGCTCTGTGTCTGGGGGCGTGCTCCGCTGCTGGTTGCGGTGGTTGCCGCGGCTGCGGTGACCGCGCTGGCGCGACTGGTGTAGCAGTCCCGCCTCCTTTTCTTCCGTCTTTCCGCTTTGAAGTACACTGGGCCATATGCCAAAGCTTGGATTCATTGGCCGCCTCCTCGGAGACTCGAACGAGAAGGAACTGAAGCGGCTTTCTTCAATCGTCGATGAGATCAACAGCTACGCGGACGAGATTGCCGCCCTCTCCGATGAAGCCCTCGCCGCCAAGAGCGCAGAGTTCAAGGAAGGCCTGGCAGCCGATGAGACGCTCGAGGACCTGCTGCCCGAGGCCTTCGCCGTCGCCCGCGAGATGTCGCTCCGCAAAGTCGGGGAACGGCCCTACGACGTCCAGCTGATGGGCGGCATCACCCTTCACGAAGGACGCATCGCCGAGATGCGGACCGGCGAGGGCAAGACGCTCACCGCCATCTCCCCGGTCTACCTGAATGCCCTCGCCGGCCGCGGCGTCCACGTGATCACCGTGAACGACTACCTCGCGCGGCGCGACGCGACCTGGTACGGCCCGATCTATGTCGCTTTGGGGATGACCGTCGGCGTCATCCAGAACAACGGCGTCTCGTACATGTACGAACCCGGCTACCGGCCGGGCGAGGAAGGCTCAACAGGCGGCCTCGAAGACCTCCGGCCCTGCAGCCGCCGCGATGTCTACCGCGCCGACATCACCTACGGCACGAACAACGAGTTCGGGTTCGACTACCTGCGCGACAACATGGTCCGCGAATGGGATGACAAGGCGCAGCGCCCCCTCTATTTCGCCATCATCGATGAAGTCGACAACATCCTCATCGACGAAGCTCGCACGCCGCTGATCATCAGCGGCAACGCCGAAGAGGCGAGTGGAACCTACGTCCGCTTCGCGCGTGCCGTGAAGGGTCTCGAAGAAGAACGCGACTTCCAGATCGACCATAAGTCCAAGCACATCGCCCTCACCGAAGCGGGCATCTCTCGGGTCGAGCGCAACCTGGGCATCGAGAACGTCTTTGGCGGCGACCCCCGCCTCGCCCGCCACCTCGAGGCCTCGCTCGATGCGGAGTTCCTCAAGCGAGTCGACCGCGACTACGTGGTGAAGGACGGCGAAATCATCATCGTCGATGAGTTCACCGGACGCCTCATGCCTGGCCGGCGCTGGAGCCACGGGATTCACCAGGCTTGCGAAGCCAAGGAAGGGGTGCCCGTCCAGCGCGAGTCGATCACCTACGCGACGATCACGTTCCAGAACCTCTTCCGCCTGTACGAGAAGCTCGCCGGCATGACCGGAACGGCCGAAACCGAGGCCGAAGAGTTCTCGAAGATCTACAACCTGGACGTGGTGGTCATCCCGACGCACCGCCCGATGGTCCGCGAGGACCACCAGGATGTCGTCTACATCAACGAGCGCGCGAAGTTCAATGCGGTCGTTGGCGAAATCGAGGAGATGCACACCGCAGGCCGGCCTGTCCTGGTTGGCACCACCTCCATCGAGAAGTCCGAATATCTTGCTGGCCTGCTGCAACGAAAGGGCATCGCTCACGAAGTGCTGAACGCGAAGCAGCACGAGCGAGAGGCGCACATCATCGCCGATGCGGGCAAGAACGCGGCCGTGACGATCGCGACGAACATGGCCGGTCGAGGCACCGACATCAAGCTCGGGCCGGGCATCGCGGAGCTTGGCGGCCTTCATGTCATCGGCACCGAACGCCATGAATCGCGGCGCATCGATAACCAGCTGCGCGGGCGCGCCGGCCGCCAGGGTGACCCTGGCTCATCGCGTTTCTTCGTCTCCTTCGGCGACGACATCATGAAGCGCTTCTCGCCGGAGTGGGTGCCCGGGATGATGCAGAAGCTCGGCATGACGGAGGAGATGCCGCTCGAGTCTCGCATGGTCACGCGTGCGATCGAACAGGCCCAGACGAAGGTTGAAGGCCACAACTTTGATATCCGCAAGCGCCTCGTCGAGTTCGACGATGTCATCAACGAGCACCGCAAGCAGATCTACACCCAGCGAGACATGATTCTCCAGGGTGTCGACACGCGTGTGAACGTGATCGATCACATGCTGCTGCCGGAAATCGAGCGGATCACCAAGGGTGTGGCGACGAACGACATCGACTCGCTTGAACTGGTGCGCGCCGAGATTGGCGAGATCCTCCCGGCCGACGATGTCCCGCCGATCCAGGAGATGCAAGACCTCGGCGAAGAGTTGTGCGACGAAATCCTCGACCGCACGGAAGACCGGTACGAGGCCATCGAGGCCGCCATAGGCGAAGAGAGTGTGCGGAAGGTGGAGCACTGGCTCCTCCTCGAAGCGATCGACACGCACTGGCGCGAACACCTCACGGCAATCGAGGAGCTGCGCCAGAGCATCGGGTTGCAGGCATACGCCCAGATCGACCCGCTCGTGGCCTTCAAGCGCGAGGGCCACGACATGTACCAGCAGCTTGTCGCGAACATTCAGCGCCAGGTCGCGCGGACCGTCTTCAAGGTGCGAATCGTCCAGCAGGACGGCCAGGCCGTCGCCTCGCACCCAGCGGCCACGCCGGCGGGCGCCCCGCCCGAAAACGGCGCCGTTTCCGAGCCGGCCGCGAAGAAGGCTGTCCCCGTCCTTGCGAAGTCGACCGGACCGAGCGACGAGCAGATCCGGACGCTCGGTGGGGGTGGTCAGAACGCCCCGAAGGGCAAGGGCAGCAACGCGGCAAAGCGCCGAAAGATGATCCGGTAGGTTTGCCGCCGAACGTGTCGAGCGCATCTTCGCGGGGGTCGGACCGCATGGGCGCCCTCAGCGATCTCGGTCTCACCACCCGCGACGGACCAATCATGATCGTCGCCGCCCCCGACTCGGTGTTGGCCGAAGCGGGAGCGATGAAGCCGCGACCGTCTCATTTGCCTCCACGTTACTGACCGCGGAGCCGGCTGCCCGGCTCGTGTGGTGGCCAGAGAGACGTCACTTCGACCCCCAGACACTTGCTCGGCTCCACTGGCTGATTGGCGCGGGCGGGGGCCAGGCGTGGCTCGTCCTGGATGAGGCGGAGGAGGAGTCGCCATCCGAGGCAGAATTCCTGGGCGCCCTGAGAGGGGCCGGTCTCGCGAGCGGCCCCCCGAGGGATGTTGGCGGTGGAGAACGCGCGTTTCCTGTCGCTCCCGTGGGCTGAATCCGGTCACGAGATCTCCACGACCGCCCGCCAGAGCTGCCCGGTCAGCGCCTCGTCGTTGCCTTCCGGGTGGTGGATCCAGACGGCGTCGGCGTAGCCGTCTTCCCGGATAGTCACCGAGGCGGTAGTGCCGGAAGCTTCGTCCAGCGTTTGCGCTTTGCCCAGGACGCCGTCGGCGGTCCCCGTGACGTAGGCCGCGGCCTTGGTCGTTGCAGCGCGTGCGCTCATGCCTTCGGCCTGCTCCCAGCCGAGGATCATGTTGCCGCCGGCGTCGCAGCTCATTCGAGGGAACCAGCCGTCGCCGACCGTTTGTCCGGCGCCCCATGTGGCACCCCCGTCGGTCGAACGCAGGACCGTGATCTTGCCTTTGCCGTGGTGTGCCAGCCAGACCACGCCGTTGTCACCGACGCAGACGGTCGGGTCGCCCGTGTTCGCCGCGCCAACGACCTGTTCCGGGAGCCAGGTCTTGCCGCCGTCGGTGGACCGGCGCAGGTACACCTGGTACGCCCCGTTGCGGTTGTCCCGCCAGGTCACGTAGACGTTGTTCCCCGAGATGTCGACCGAGGCCCAGACCGGGCCGGCCGTCGAGGTGTCGACCTGGACCGGTTCGCTCCACGTGCCCGTCTTCGGGTCGCGCCGGGCGAAGAGGATGTCGGCGCTCTGTTCGCTGCCGCGGTGCCAGGTGGCGACGACGGTGCCGCCGTCGGCAGCCAGCGAGACACCGGTCGCGCCTGTTGCCAGGACGCTGGGCGCGGTCCATGTCTTGCCGCCATCCTTCGACTCGCTCACACGGATGGACTCCGTGCCGCCCGTGCCTTCGGTCCAGGCGACGACGAGTACACCGTCGGCCGCGGCGATCGCCGTCAGCGACTTTCGGCCGGACGAGCTCGAAATCGGCGTCGCGCCGGTGGCGGGGTCGTAGTGCCAGACGGTCGACCGCTCGGTGATGTAAACGAAGTGCTGGCTGCCATCGTCGGAGGTCACGACCTGGGCCGCGTTGTTGAAGCCGATCGAAGCAGCCTCGCCGGCGGCGGCGACAATCTCCGGGCCGAGAGCGGCGCTGGTCTTCCCCGGGACCTCTTCGGCCGTGCCGTCCGCGGCCACAGCGGGGACTTGTGATTGGGGTACCACTGCCTGACTCGAGCAGGCGACAAGCATCAGGGTGCCCAGGACAAGGGCGAAAGCGCCGGGCCGAACGGGAAACATCGTGATCACCTCGGAGGTTCTTGCCTTCGAGATGGAACGCGCGAGGGACGTGGTGACGGCGCGACGGTGGACGTTCGGTAAAGGGCCGCCGGACGTCGGTGCGGCTACTCCGCTTTCGGCTCCAGAGTCACCTTCATCGGGCTCCACTGGCCCACGACGCCCTGGCCGTGGCAGCTCACGGACTTGCCGTCGAGGATGTCGATTTCGGACATCAGCCCGAGGGCGGCGATGAAGCCCGTGATCTTGTCGGGCACATGGTCATAACGGTCGACGACTTTACCGTCGGCCTCGAACTCGACGAGATCGGCGCCCTGGTCGTAGGTGATGCGGTAGGCGTGGTTCTGGCCTTGCTTCGTGGGGACCGATGCAAGTTCGTTGAAAATGCAGAACGCCCGCGCCAGCCCGGTGTCGGGGACCGCTGTGCCGGGGAACGGCAGGCGTCCGTAGACCGTGGCCACGACATCGCCGCCCGTGAAGAAGTCGAGTGCCCAACCGGTGGTGAAATCGAGGAGGTTCCAGCTGACATAACCATCATAGAGGTTGCCGGGAGCGCACCCCCTGGTGCGGGCGGAGATTTCGATTTCGAAAGTGATGCGGCCGCCCGGCGGGACCTCGAAGCGTTCCCTGGAGAAGTACATGTGCTTGGCGTTGTCGAGGATCTGGACGTTGTTGTTGCCGCGCGTGTAGGGCATGGCCGAGACCTGGAGCCGGCCATTGCGGACGAGGACGAGCGCCCCGGGTTCCCTGTACTGCCAGGTGCTGCCGTCGGGGAGCGCGAAGCCGCCGAGTTCCCACCTGGAATCGGGTTCGAGGATGCGGTGAAAATCGCCGACCACGATCTCCGTGGCGGTGGAGGACTTCTTCGTTGCTTTGGCGGTCATGGCCCGAATCTACCGTGAATGCGCGAACAGCGGTAGCAAGCGCGGTTACAGGCGCTCGCGCCAGTATCCCGGGCGGCGGGATGCGTGGGCGACAGCGAGGATAGTGGCGACGTCATCTCGCAGCCGGTAAATGATCGTGTAGTCCGTGCGACCAATGTTGAGGCGCCTGAGACCACCGTCTATCGGCCGACCAATCTCTGGAAACCGGTGAATAGCCTCGATGACGCGCTCGTACTCGTCGGCGAACCGCTCGGCAACATCGCGGGAGTGCGAAAGGTGCCAGTCGACGGCCGCTTCGAGTTCTGCTTCAGCTTCAGGATCCAACTCAATCCGTATGGGCACGAATCCGCTCACGAAGCCGGTGCGTCACGTCGACCCACGGCACGGCCTGAGTTTCTCCGGAGTCGAGTCGTTCTACCCGCCGTTGGGTTTCCTCGCGCCAATCGGTCGAGAGCTCGAAATCTCCGTCTGCTGCCGAAGGAACGAGCAGCCAGAATTCCGCCCGTTCCTCTGGCGTGAGCGCCTTCACCTGTTCGAGGAGTTCCTGTACGCGGGTCATGGCCTGCATCATACCACCGGCTTAGCTGCCCCTGAGCTCCGCCCCCAGCTCCTTCGAGAGCCGGACCACGAGCCCCTGCTGCACCTTCGCCACGTCGCCGTCGGTGAGCGTCCGGTCGTTCGCCTGGAAGTGCAGCCGCAGGGCCAGCGACTTCTTCCCTTCGGGCACGCCCTTGCCCCGGTATTCATCGAACAGGCCGGCGCTGATGCTGATCGAGCCGCTGCGGTGAGACCGCGCGATCTCGAGCACTCGTCCGGCCGGGACGGCCGCGTCGACGAGCAGCGCGATGTCCTGGCGGACCTCCGGGAACTTCGAAGGCGCCGAGTACTCCGGCCGCTCGGGCAGGTGCCGCACGAGGTCTTCCACCCGGAGTTCGAGCAGGAAGACGGGCTCGTCGATATCGAACATCGCCGCGTGGTCGGGGTGGACCTGGCCGACCACACCGACCGCCTCCTTGCCCGCCCGAACTTCGGCCGTATGACCTTCAAGGAAGCCGAACTCGGTGCGGGGCGCGAATGCCGCCTTCACGCCCATCCCGCGAAGGAGCGACTCGACTGCCCCCTTCGCATCGAAGAAGTCCAGCCGTTCGCCGCCGGCCTGGGCCCAGCGGGTCTCCCGCGTCCCCCCGAGGACGGCGCAGAGGACCGTCCCCTCGTGGGGCAGGTCGGCCTCAATCGGGAGGTACTCGAAGCCGACCTCGAAGACGCGAAGGGCGCCGTCGATGTTGCGGCGGTTCAACGCGTAGGTTTCGAGCACGGAGGGGCGAAGCGATGTCCGCAGGTAGGCATGCTGGGCGGCCACCGGGTTCACCACGCCGAGGGGATTCGAACGCAAGGTGTCGCTCTCGGGGACCATCCGCTTCAGCCGCGCCATGTCGGTCAGGGTGTAGCTAATCGTCTCCTGGAAGCCGAGTGCGGCGGCGAGGTCGCGGACGCGCTCGCGCAATTCGCGCACGGGCGCAACTTCGGGCGCCGGCAATACGCCGCGCAGCATCGTCGTCGGGAGCTTGTCGTACCCGTAGATGCGGCCGATGTCCTCGATCACGTCGTCGGCAATCTCGATGTCCGGACGCCAGTCGGGCGGTTGGACGCTGTACTTGCCGGGCGGCACGAAGTGGCAAACGAAGCCGAGGTCGGTGAGGATCCGGCGCACGTCCTCCGTTGGGACGGCGATGCCCAGGACCTGTTCGATGCGCGCCGCTTCGACGACGACGGTCTTGCGCGGTTCCCTGCCGGGATACATGTCGACCAGCCCGGCCGCGACGGCGCCGCCGGTCAGCGCCTCGAAGAGATGGAGCGCGCGGTGCTGGGCGAACTCCGGCATTTCCATGCCGAGGCCCTTCTCGAACCTCAGCGAGGCTTCTGTCCGGAGCTTCAGGTAGGCGGAGGTCCGGCGGATGCTCCCGGGCCGGAAGTTGGCGATCTCAAGCAGGACGTTTCGCGTGTTCGTGCTCACTTCGCTGTTGCCGCCACCCATGACACCCGCGATGCCGACGGGGCCCTCGCCGTCGCAGATGAGCAGCATCTCGTTGTCGAACTCGCGCTCCACGCCGTCCAGGGTGGTCAGCTTTTCGCCCTGCTTCGCCCGCCGCGCCACGATCCGTTTGCCGCGGACCAGGTCGTAATCGAACGCATGCAAGGGCTGGCCCGTCTCGAGCATGACGTAGTTTGTGATGTCGACGACGTTGTTGATCGGGCGCATGCCGGACTTCTGCAGGCGCTCCTGCATCCACTGTGGCGACGGGCCAATGCTGACGTTCTCGATGAGCGAGGCGGTGAAGCGCCGGCAAAGGTCCGGGTCCTCGATCTCGACCGTAATCGCGTCGGCCACTTTGTGCGCGGACTGGGTATGTGACAGGGCCGGCTGGCGCATCGCCTTTCCGGTGATGGCGGCGGTTTCGCGCGCGAACCCGAGCACGCCGAGGAGGTCCGCCCGGTTTGCCCACGTCGAGATGTCGAACACGATGTCGCCGAGTTCTTCGACAAGCGGCCGGCCAATGGGAGCTTCGGGGCGAAGGACGAGGATGCCTTCGTGATTCTCGCTCAACCCGAGCTCCTTCTCGCTGAGCACCATCCCGGCGGATTCGACGCCCCGGATTGGGCGGAGCTTGAGCTTCGCCCGCTCGCCGGTATGTCCGTCCACGAGTTCGGCGCCCTCGGTCGCGAACGCGATCTTCTGACCGACGGCGACGTTCGGCGCCCCGCAGACGACCTGCTGGCGGCCGTGGCCGGCTTCGACCGTGACCAGCCTGAGCCGGTCGGCGTTCGGGTGGGGTTCGATCGCAACAACCTCGGCGACACGGATGCGCTGAGCGTCCCACTGCGCCCCGATTGTCTCCCAGCTTTCGACTTCGGCCGTGGCGTCGATGAGCAGGCGGGCCAGCTCCGGCACGGGCAGGTCCACGTCGACAAACTCGCGCAACCAGTTCAGTGAGAGTTTCATCTGGAGCTCCTCCTAGAACTGCTGCAGGAAGCGGACGTCGTTGGCGTAAAAGTTGCGGATGTCTTCGATGCCCCAGCGGAGGAGGGCGACGCGTTCGACGCCAAGACCGAAAGCGAAACCGGTGACGCGCGAGCTGTCGTAGCCGGCGGTCTCGATGATCTCGGGATGGACCATGCCCGCCCCGAGTATCTCGATCCAGCCGGTGCCGTGGCAGGTGTGGCATGCCCGGCCATCGCCCCTGCAGATGAAGCAATCGATGGCCATCTCAACCCCGGGCTCGACGAAGGGGAAGTAGCTGTGGTGGAAGATGATCTTCCTGTCGGAACCGAACATCTGGCGCGACCATTCGTAGAGCACGCCTTTGAGGTCCGTCATGCGGACGCCTTCGTCGACGGCGAGGCCCTCGATCTGGGTGAGCATCCATTCGTGCGTCGCGTCGGTGGCTTCCTGGCGATAGCACTTCCCCGGGACGACGACGCGGACGGGGGGCGCGGGCGTCCGTTCGAGCACCCGCACCTGGTTCGGCGAGGTGTGCGTGCGGAGGAGCATGTGGCGCTTGCCCTCGATCAGGGTGTTCACCCAGATCGTGTCCCACATGTCGCGGGCCGGGTGGTCTTCGGGGATGCGGACACCATCGAAGTTGTACCGGTCCCACTCGACTTCGGGGCCTTCCGCGACGCGGAACCCCATGTCGCCGAACGCCTTCAGGCAGTCCCTCATGGTCTGGGTCACGGGATGGAGCCGGCCCAGGACCTGGGGGCGGCCGGGGAGCGTCACGTCGATCGCGGAATCCGTGCTCAGGGCCTTGAGGGCGGCATCCTTCAGGTCCTGTTGCTTTGCTTCGAGGGCACCTTCGAGTTCCTGTTTGAGGCGATTCGCGTTTGCGCCAAAAGTGGCTCGCTCATCGACGGGGCGGTCCTTAATCGAGCGCAGGAGCGCCGTCATGCGGCCTTCCTGGCGCCCAAAGAACGTGATGCGCCACTGTTCAAGCCCGGCTTCGTTGGAAGCCGAAGCGAGCGCCGCCAGCGCCTCTTCGCGCAAGCCCTCGAGGGACGGTTCAACAGACATGGGACTTTGAAGTATACGGCGTCGCTTCGTTTACCGTCCGTGAACCGCGGCGGTCACGCCTGGCCCTACTTCCCGGATACGCTGTCACGGTGTCCGACTTCCGGGTGACGCGCCGCACTCTCGCCCTCCGTATCATGGTTGCATGCCTCTTCTTGGTTTGCGCAGTCTCGGCCGCGGCGTGTTTCGGCGATTCGAATGGGTCCGGGTCGCCGGCGGGGGGCGTCGAAGTGGCTGATGAACCCGCCCGCAAGTCATGGGCCGGCAAGGAAACCGCGCCCGCTATCCCGACTGGCGTCACCTGGTTCAACGTCCAGCGCCCGCTCACACTCGAGGAGCTCAAGGGCCGGATCGTGCTCCTGGACTTCTGGACGCTGGGCTGCATCAACTGCCAGCACATTATCCCCGACCTGAAGCGGCTCGAAGCCGAGTTCGGCGATTCACTGGTGGTCATCGGTGTCCACTCGGGCAAGTACGCCACCGAACACGAAGACGACTCCATCCGCGATGCCATCCGCCGCTACGGTCTCGAACATCCGGTGATCAACGACCCCGAGTTCGCCGTCTGGCATGCCTTCGGGGCGAACGCGTGGCCGACACTGGTGCTCATCGACCCGGCCGGGAACCTGGTCGGAGGGCACGCCGGCGAGGGCGTCTACGCGCTCTTCCAGCCCATCCTGAAGTCGCTCCACGAGGAGTTCTCGGCCAGCGGCCTCCTGCGGCCCTTGCCGATCCCGCTGGCCCTCGATTCGGCGCCCGCCGCGGCGGTGCTTTCCTATCCCGGCAAGGCGCTCGCCGATGCTCGCTCGGAGCGGCTCTACGTGGCCGATTCCGGCAACAACCGGGTCATCGTCTCGACCTTGGACGGAGCACTCTTGAAGGCGATTGGCACGGGCAAAGAGGGGTTCGCCGACGGTGCAGCCGAAGAATCCGCCTTTCGCCAGCCGCAGGGCCTCGCGCTCTCAGCGGACGGAAGGACGCTCTTCGTGGCCGACACGCGGAATCACGCCGTCAGGGCAGTCGACACGGCGTCTTTCGAGGTGACGACCATAGCGGGCACCGGCCAGCAGTTGCAGCGTCTGCCGAAGGGGGAAGCAGAGGCGAGGGCAACCGCGCTTGCATCGCCCTGGGACGTGGTCGCCGTGGAGAAGACGCTCTTCATCTCCATGGCAGGGATCCACCAGCTCTGGGCGCTCAACCTGGCAACCGGGACAATCGCGCCGTTTGCCGGCACCAGCCGTGAAGGCATCAACGACGGCAACCGCAGGCTGTTGGCGACGCTCGCCCAGCCTTCTGGGATTACGACTGACGGTGAACTCATCTACTGGGTGGACCCGGAATCGAGTGCGCTGCGCCAGGTCCCCATCGCGGGAGATGGCGATGTTGCCACGCTCGTCGGCACCGGGTTGTTCGACTACGGCGACACCGATGGCGCAGCCGCGCGTGCCGGGCTGCAACACCCGCAAGGCGTCGTTTACGACGATGGAGCGCTCTACATCGCGGACACGTACAACCATCGCCTCCGCGTCTATGACGTCACGGCTCGCCAGGTTGGTACGGCGGCCGGCGGCGAACGCGGCTGGGCAGACGGCGTCGCCGGGACGGCGATGTTCGATGAGCCGGGCGGCCTCTCCGTTGCCAACGGCAAGCTCTACATCGCAGATACGAACAACCACGTCGTCCGCGTCTTCGATCCCGTTACCGGACAGCTCTCGACACTTTCCTTCACGAATGTCGCGGCCGTGACGACGAATGTCCCCGGGCGAATGACGAATGTCGAACTCCCGCCGCTGACGGTGGCTCCGGGCGCATCCAACGTCCAGCTCACCTTCACCACGCCCGCCAGCTTCCACCTCAACGGGTCGGCGCCTTCGAGGGCCGAGCTGACTTCGGGGAACCCTGCTGTGGTGAATCTCGGCGAGAGGTCGCTCAGCTGGAACAGCGACGATGCTTCGATCACGCTCCCCATCCCGGTGATGCTGGCTGAGGGCCAGACGACGGTGTCGGTGAGCGCCTCGGTCTACTACTGCCGCACCGGAGCGGAGGCACTGTGTTTCATCGGGCAGTTCGAACTCAGCATCCCGGTGACCGTCGTCTCCGGCTCGACGAACGGGGAAGTCGTGGTCACCTACGAACTTCCACCGGCCTGAGGCATCGGGATCTCAGAGTTCCAGCGATAGCCCATCCTCGGCGACGATGACTTCGCCGCCGAAGTGGGCGCGGGCCTCGGCTGCGAGGCGCGCGGGCTGCTCGCCCGGGTTGAGATGGGTGAGGAGGAGCCGTTTCACCCCCGACTCCGCCGCCACTTTCGCGACCGTGTCGACGCGTGAGTGAGTTGCGGCAAAGACGCTGAGGATGCGTTCCCGGCGGGTGGCATCGGCTGTCGTGGCAGTCCAGTCGGCCAGGCCTGCCTCAGAGTACGCCTCGTGGATGAGGAGGTCGGCGCCATCGGCGAGGGGAACCATGACGGCGGGCACCACATTCGTGTCGCCGCTGTACGTGATGATGCGGCCCGCGAACGCCAACCGATGTGCCAGTGCGGTGATATCCGGGGCGTGAGGCACCACGGCGCTTCGGACCCCGGCTTCCGGAAGGCGAGTCTCGTCGCCGTCGCCGATTTCGATAACCGGGATCTCGAGCGGGACCCCTTCGTCCTTTCCGGGCCACCCGGAGACGAGCCCGGTCAGTCCGGCGGCGGCTTCCACGTAGGCACGCGTACCGGCCGGCCCGTAGACGCGGGGAACGACGCCGTGTGGCCGCAGGAGGTGCGCGAGCCACTGAGGGAAGCCGTGGATGTGGTCCATGTGCAGGTGGCTCACGACGAGGGCGGAGGCGCTTGGGAACGGGAGGCCGCTCCTCGCGATACCGAGGAGCGACCCGGGCCCGCAGTCGAGGAGGAGGCCTCGCTCGCCGTCATCGAGGAGGTAGCAGGAATTGGCGCGGGTGGCCGTGACCCACCCGGCGCCGGAACCGCAGACGGTTATTCTCACGATTCGGAATATACACGGCGCCCTGCGCCCGTCGTCGCGGGTTTCTTAACGGCGGGCCGCCTGGCCGTGGCGTCTACGATGCGCAACGCAGTGAGTGCCAACACCAGCGCGGCGGAGACGACATAGCTCCAGTAGACCACCGGCGCACCGGTGTCGGTGCCCGCCATCAGGCCATGGACGAGACCCGTGCCCCAGGCAGCGAAAGTCAGGTAGTGGAGCTTTCGCCAGCGTTTCACTCCGATGCGCGACCGAACCCAGAAGCTGGCGGTCGTCAGGCCGGTCAACCAGGCGGCGACCACGCCAATACCGAACGCGAACGTGTTCTCGCTGCTTGTGAATGGCACCAAGAGGTCGACGACCGAGAGCCCCAGGTAGCGGTCAAAGACCAGGCTGCCAATGTGCAGCGCGATGAGCGTGAGCGAGAGTACCGAGAGGAACTGGTGCATCTCGAAGACAAAAGGGCGCGGGAGCATCCCGTCGCCGGCCTTCGTGCTGATGAGCAATCCGAACGCCACCGACGCGGTCAGCGCAGCGAACGATGCAAGGCCCGCCGCCCTCGAGAGCGCCCACGGCAGGTGGCCGAAGTCCACCGAACTCAGGGCCAGGGTCGCGAAGACCGTTGCGGCGAACGTCAGGATGAGCGTGGAACGGGACATGGCTAGGAGCCTCGCGACTTCTTACTGGTGGTGCTGGTCGTGTTCGTCACCCGGTTGCTCGCCGCGTTCGAGTTCGCGGGAACCGGTGCGACCGCAGTCGCGGCCGGTTCCGCGGTGGCGGCGGCATACGGCTCATCCATGAAGTAGGCCGTGCCGCCCACCACTGCCGCCACGGTCAATCCGGCGACGAACCAGCGAGCGTTCTGATATCGCATGGCGGCCATCAGTCGTCATCCTCGTCGTGTTCTTCGTCGTGGTCGTCGTCGTCTTCGTGCTGCTCGCCGCGGTGTTCGCGTTCGTCGCCGTCTTCATGGTCTTCGTCTTCGTACTCGTCGTCGTCTTCGTCCTCATCGCTGAAGACCGCGAGGACGGCGCCCGGCGCATCTGCGAGGCGAACGAGCGCGCTCTCGCCAGAATCTCCCGGACCGCCGGCAAGCGGCCCAACCGGCGCAGCGATGGCCCCGGCCGCCAGCACTCCGGCGAAGACCGTCCCCGTAATCATTGCGACGCGCTTATCCATGCTCGTGTTCCTCCGCAGGTGTTGGATCCCATGCTGGAGGGCGGGACTAAGATGGAGATTGGCCGAAGATAAGAATCCTCACATGCAGCGACTGCCGTCGTTTGCTGTCATCGAGACGCACATGCACATCCTGTTGGTTGAGGACGACGACAGCCTCGCGACGGCGATCAGGCGGATCTTCACCGCCGAAGGCCACGTCGTCGACTGCGTTGCCGATGGCCTCGAGGGTCTGACACAGGCGGGGATGGAGCAGTACGACGTCTTTGTTTTCGATGTCATGCTTCCGTCGCTGGATGGTTTTGAAATCACGCGGAGGATCCGGCGAGACGGCGTGCGCACACCCATCCTGCTGCTCACGGCGCGGGATGCCGTCCGGGACCGGGTAGCCGGGCTCGATGCCGGCGCGGACGACTACCTCGTGAAGCCTTTCGCGCCGCAGGAGCTACTGGCTCGCGTCCGGGCACTCGGGCGGCGGAACTCGCCGGGGTCCCTCGAAGGACAGATCCTCCGCGTCGGTGACCTCGAACTGAACCTGCTCACGCGGGAGGCCGTACGCGGCGGGAAGACGATCGACCTGACCGCCAAGGAGTTTGTGCTCCTGGAAGAGTTGATGCGGCACGCCGGCCAGGTGATGACGCGCACGCGCCTCCTCGACACCGTCTGGAACTACGACGTCCTGACGGACTCCAACGTCGTGGACATGTACATCCACTACCTGCGGACCAAGATCGACAAGGACTTTGAGATGAAGCTGATCCGCACCGTTCGGGGCGCCGGTTACGCGATCCGGGAGGGCTGATTGTTCGGTCGAGCACGGCTGACGTTGACCGCGTGGTATGTCGGGGCGCTCGTCCTTACGGTGGCCAGCATCGGCGCCATCACCTATGGATTGCTGCGCGACGACCTGGAGCGCGAAATCGACCAGAGCCTCCGGGCTGCGGCGCGCGAACTCTCGGCGACGGGGGCTCTCGCACTGCCCGCAGCCACTCCTTCTGCCGGGGCTCCGCCAGCGGACGACGACGAAGATGAGCACGATGAAGACGAGCACGAAACCGATGATGAACGCCTCCGGCTGATCTCGAGCGACGTGTTCTACGCCCTCCTCGACGACGCGGGGGATGTCCTTTCGAACCCCCGGCGCGTGGACCTTCGCGGGATCGACCTCGCCTCGCTGGTCAACAGCGTGGAGGGACCGCGCGACATCCGCGGCGAAGACGAGGACTACCGCATGCTCGTCGTGGACCTCGACGATGGGACATTCCTGGTGACCGGGCGGTCGCTCAGTTCGAAGCAGCACCAGTTGGAAACGCTGACGACGGTGACGATCCTGGGCGGCGGTGTCGCAATCCTCGCGGCGCTCGTCAGTGGCTGGTGGCTCGCGGGCCGGACGCTGGGGCCAATCCGCGCCGTGCTGGAGTCCCAACGCCGCTTTGTCTCCGACGCTTCACACGAGTTGCGCACGCCGCTCGCGATCGCCCGCGCGAACACCTCTCTCCTTCTCGAAGACCCGGAGGCTACGGTGGAATCCCGGCTGGACCAGGCCGAGGCCGTCGCCTCTGAACTTGAGCATCTCGGCGTGCTCGTTGCCGACCTCACGACCCTGGCGCGCGCTGACGAAGGCCGTGGGAACCTGCTCCTGGCGCCGATGGACCTGGGCGCGCTGGCGGATGAGGTGGTGCGAGATATGTCCGCACTGGCCGATGTTCGCGGCACGCGCCTCGAATCCACGATCTCCCCCAGCTCGATGCAGGGCGACACCGTCCGCTTGCGGCAACTCCTGATGATCCTGGTGGACAACGCCCTGAAGTACGCGGCTCCTGGGGGCATCGTCCGCGTTCGCTGCCAGCCGCAAGGCGGCCACGTCGAGCTGGAAGTCTCGGATGACGGTGCGGGGATCTCCGAAGCGGACCAGAAGCACATTTTCGACCGGTTCTACCGTTCCGATAGCGAGCGGACGCGGTCCAAGGGCGGGACCGGGCTCGGCCTGGCGATCGGGAAATGGATCGTCGAGGCGCACGGCGGACGGATCACGGTCGAATCGGCCCCGGGGAAGGGGACGACCTTCCGGGTGCGGCTGGCATCGAAGTAACCACCCGTGCGCCGGGCTATCCGGTTCGGCGCTACCTGCCGCAGACCGGCATCTTCTTGACATGCCGCCTTACCGCACGGAAAGATCAGCCCCCGCGACTCGCGGACTTCAGGAGGCTCCCATGGCCGTTCGAGGCTACGTCCTTATCGAAACCGATGTCGGCAAGGCTAAAGCGGTCAGTTCCGCCATCGCGGAGTTCACCTACCCCGGCGCCCGCGTCGCCGCCGTCGATACCGTGACAGGCCCCTACGACGTGATCGTCCAGCTCGAGGCCGATGACCTCGATAGTCTCGGCAATGCAATCACCGAAGCGGTCCAGAAGGTCTCAGGTGTGCAGCGCACCACCACCTGCCTGGCGGTACGCCTGGCCTGACCGCCGGTTTCTCAGGACCTCTCGCGATGCCGCCCGCCCGGGCGGCATCGCTGTCTCCCGGAGCCTGCGAATCGACAAGCAGCCGCGACGGGGCCGACAATCGATCCCGTGCCCACTCACTCCGAGATGATCAGCGTCGAAGAGGCGCGCGAACGGATCCTCGCGAACTTCCAGCGGCTGCCCGTTGAACGGAAGCCGCTCCTTGCCGCGCTTGGCCAGGTGCTCGCGGAAGATGTCGTTTCGCCGTACGACCTGCCACCCCTGGCGAACACGGGGATGGATGGTTACGCCCTGCGAGCGGCCGATACAGCAGGCGCCAGTGAAGCCGCACCCGTCCGCCTCCGTGTGATCACCAACCTCGCTGCCGGCTATGTCTCGGATGTGCCGATCGGCCCGGGCGAGGCGGCCCGGATCATGACTGGCGCCCCGATCCCCCCGGGCGCCGATGCCGTCGTGCCGTTCGAAGAGACCGACGAAGTGCTGCGGGGCCCGAACGAACAGCCACGGCCCGGCGGAGAAGTCGCTATCTTCAAGGCCGCGAAGCACGGAGCGAACGTACGCGAACGAGGAGGCGATGTGCGGGCCGGCAACCGCGTCATCGAAGCAGGGCGCGTCCTTCGCGCCTCGGAAATCGGCGTCCTCAGTTCCCTCGGCCTCACTGAAGTCGCGGTCTTCCGCCGCCCGGTCGTCGCAATTCTCTCGACAGGCGATGAAGTGACACCGCCCGGAGAGGCGCTCCTCCCCGGGCGGATCTACGATGCTAATTCCGCCGCCGTCGCCGCCCAGGTGGCCAGTTTCGGCGGGGTCCCCAGGGTGCTCGGCATCGCGAAGGACACCATCGAAGACCTGACGAGCAAGCTCCGCGAAGGGCTCGATGCGGACATGTTGGTGACCTCTGCTGGCGTCTCCCGCGGAGATTTCGACGTGGTCAAGGATGTCCTCGCCCGCGAAGGGCAGGTCGACTTCTGGACGGTGCGAATGCGGCCCGGGAAGCCATTGGCCTTCGGCGCGTTCGCAGCGCCCGATGGCCGGCGGATCCCGCACCTGGGGCTCCCGGGTAATCCGGTCAGCTCGATGGTCTCGTTCGAGCTCTTCGGGCGGCCCGCGATCTTCAAGATGCTGGGGAAGCAGGGGTGGGAGCGTCCCTCGGTTCGCGCGATTGTGCGGGAGCGCGTCGTGAATCCGGACCCGCGGCGCTACTTCGCCCGCTGCATCGTCACGCAGGGCGAGGATGGCCGCTGGTATGCCGACCTCAGCGGTCCGCAGGGGAGCAACATCCTCACCGGGATGAGCAGCGCGAACGCTCTGACCGTGATACCGGAGGACGTGACGGTCGTGGAGGCGGGCGAGGAGATCGATGCCATGATGCTGGACTGGCAGCACACACCGTGAACTCCGCGGGAGCGGGCGCCTGATTCGGGGTTTCCTGGGCCGGTGCTTTCCCTGGAAAGCCTCCCGGCGGAGCCGCGCGCTGGACTTCGCGTTCGCCCTTGCTGCCCTCGCGATGACACCACTGTTGGGATTCATCTGCGCGCGCATCCTCAGGCCGGACACGAACCTCCTGCTGATCTGGGCCGACGCCTATACGTTCTGGATCTACCTCCCCGCCTACCCGGTCGCCACTGCTGCTATCGCATGCCGGCGATGGGTCCCGGCGGGTGCCGCGGCCATCGTCGTTGTCTTCCACATCGCCTGGGTGCTCCCGGACTACGGGCCGGCGGAGGCCATTCCCGCGCAGGCCACTGGCGCTCCGCGGCTGCGGCTGATGACTGCGAACGTCTACTTCGACAACCCCGACTTTTCCGGCATCGCCGCTGAAGTCTCCTCGGCCGACCCGGATGTGCTGTTCCTCCAGGAGTACGGACCGGGCATGGAGGCCGCGCTGAACGACGCCGGTCTCCTCGATCGGTACCCGCACCGGGTCCTGGGTCTGGAAAACCCGTACTTCGGCACGGTGCTCTACTCAAAGTTGCCGCTTGAAGACAGCGCTGTGCTGTTTGCCGGCGGACGTCCGTTCATCCGCGCGACGATCCGCATCGACGGCGCGCCCGTCGTCCTTTACGGCTTGCACCCGACGTCGCCAGGCCTCGGGGCGTGGCTCGCCGCCGAGTGGAATGCGGGCTGGAAGACGATCCTGGGTGAGCTTCGGACTGAGAATGGCCCGGTTGTGGTGGCGGGTGACTTCAACATGAACCAGCACCACACCTGGTATCGGAAGCTGAAGGGCCTGGGACTCGACAGCTGCCACGAGGAGCGCGGCCGTGGCAACGAAACGACCTGGCCGCAGGGCCGCAAGCTCCGTCCGATCCGCATCGACCACGTCTTCCACAGCGCCGGGGTGGTTTGTCTCTCCATCCGGGAAGGGCGCGGCGAAGGCAGCGACCACCGGCCGCTCATCGCGGAACCCGCCATCCTTCCCTGACTCGCTACTTGAGGCGTTGGCCGTACTGCTCGCGGAAGTACCCGGCGAAGCGGTCGTCTCCCTCAGCCCGCTCCCGGCCGTGCGCGGTATACCACGCGACGGTCCGCGCAAGTCCGTCCTCGAAGTCGACCTTCGGCGACCAGCCCGTGGCCCGCAGCTTCGACCAGTCGATCGCGTAGCGACGGTCATGCCCGGGCCGGTCGAGCACGGGATGGATCAGGGAGCCCGGCCGCTCGGTCAACTCGCAAATACGCCGGGCTATCTCGATATTGGTCACCCGGTGCCCGGAACCGACGTTGATCTCACGGACATCGGAGGAAGACCCACGGGCGACGAACCGGATGGCCTCCACCAGGTCGTCCACGTACAACCACTCGCGCTGCTGCAGGCCATCGCCGTAGAGCGGCATCGGCTCGCCCGCGAGCGCCCGGATGGTGAAGAGCGGGATGAACTTCTCGACGTGCTGAAGCGGCCCGAACACGTTGCAGCAGCGAAGCACGGTCACGGGCAGGCCGTAGGTTTCGCGGTAGGCCCGGACCATCAGCTCGGCGGCTGCCTTGCTCGCGGAGTACGGCGAAGTGGGCGCAAACGGGGCGTCTTCCGCGGCCTCTTCCGGCTCGGGGAGGGAGCCGAAGACCTCGTCGGTGGACATGTGCAGGAGGGCGGCCCGGCCATCGGCGCGAATCGCCTCCAGCAGGCACACGACGCCTTCGACATCCGTCCGCGCGAAAACTGCCGGGTCGAGGAGCGAGCGGTCGACGTGGGTCTCGGCGGCGAAGTTGAGGACAAGGTCCATCCCCGCCACCAGGTCGCGGACGAGGGTGGCGTCGCAAAGGTCGCCTTCAATGAACCGGTAGTTTGGCTGCCCGGCGAGGCCGGCGACGTTGGCGGGGTTCGCTGCGTAGGTGAGTTTGTCGAGGTTCGTCACCTCCCAGCCGTCGGTGACGAACGCCCGCGCGACGTGGCTGCCGATGAACCCGCAACCGCCGGTGATGAGCGCCTTCACGCCGGGCCTTCGAAGCGGGAGTGGTCGCCGAGAGTGAGGCGGGCCCCGGCCGGGGCACGTTCGACCACCGTGAACCGGCCGATCATCGAGTCCTCCAGCCCGGGGCAAGCCGTGATGGAACTCTCTTCCATGACGATCGAATTGCGAATGGCACTGCCCTCAATGTGAGAGCCGCTGCCGACGGCCACGTAAGGCCCGATCCGGCAGCCCCGAAGTTCGGCGCCGGCGCCGATGGCTACCGGACCGATGAGCTCGCACGCTTCCAGCCGCGCCCCGGAGGCGATGGCCGCCACCCCGCGCTTCGAGCCGCCGATGATATGTGCGGCAGGGTCGGTGGCATCGGCGCAGGTGTCGAGGATGGCCCGGTTCGCGCTGAGCATGTCCTCCATCTTCCCCGTGTCGATCCAGTAGGCGCTGGTCACGGTCGCCTCGACGCCCAGGCCGGCATTAATCAGCCCGTTGATTGCGTCAGCGATTTCGAGTTCGCCGCGCGCGCTGGGTCTCAGCGCGGCGATGACCTCGAAGACCTCCGGCCGGAAGGCGTAGACGCCGATCACGGCGAGGTTCGACGGCGGTTGCGTGGGCTTCTCGACCACTCGCTTGAGGCGTTCGTGTTCGACGACGGCAACCCCGAACGCGCGCGGGTCTTCGACCTCCTTCAGCACAACCGCGCCCTGTGCCGTCGACCCGGCGAAGCGCTCGACGAAGGTGCTGATCCCGCCGAGGAGCACGTTGTCGCCCAGGTAGAGGACGACCGGCTCCGCGCCGGCGAAGTCACGGCATAGTCCGAGCCCATGGGCGATGCCGAGCGGGGTTTCCTGGCGGATGTAGGTGAACTTTGCCCCGAACGCGCTGCCGTCACCCATAGCCGACCTGATCTGCGGCTCCGTATCGCCGACTACGAGGGCGATCTCGGCTATCCCGGCATCCACCAGTTGGCGGACGGGGAAATGGAGGACCGGGATGTTCGCGACGGGGACCAACTGCTTGGCACCCGAGTAGGTGAAGGGCCGCAAGCGGCTGCCCTTGCCTCCGGCCAACACGACGCCCTTCATGGCCGCGATTATAGTTTCGCCCTTCCGTTAGGATCGCCGGATGAACGGGCGGCCCCTCCGGGTCTTCTACAACGCAAGCGCACTGCCGGCCCGGCCAGCCGGGGCGGGCGTCTACACGGTCGAACTCGGGCGAGCGCTGGCGGCCGTGCCGGGCGTCGAGTTGGTCGTAGCGGCCCCCGAACCGTTCGCATTTGGCGTCGACACGATCCGCCCGCGGCCAACTGGCCGCGGCCGCCAGGCGTGGGAGGCGATCGCGCTCAGCGGCGTCCTTGCCCGGTCCGAGGTGGATGTCTATCACGGGCCCCACTTCTACGTCCCGAAGACCGTGGTCCCGGCCGTCGCCACGGTCCACGACCTGACGTTCTACCCCATGCCGGCGCGCTACACCTCGTGGCATCGCCGCTACTACCGGTACCTCGCCCGGTGCGCGAAGCGCGCGGCCCGCGTCATCGTGCCATCGGCGACCGTTGCCGCCGATGTCGTGCGCTACCTTGGCTACCCGCCGGAACACGTCCGTGTCATAGCAGAAGCGCCGCGAGCGGGCCTGGCGCCGGCCTCGGCGGAAGAAGTCGCGGCCGCTCGCCGAGAGTTGTCGCTCGAATCGCCTTACCTGCTCTGCCTGGGCACCGCCGAGCCCGGGAAGCGCGCAGTGGACGCCATTCGCGCGATGCCCGCGATACTCGCGCAGGCACCCGGGACCACCCTCGCGCTCGCCGGGAATCCCGGCCGGCTGAGTACGGGGCTCGAACGCGAAGCCGGGCGGCTCGGCGTGTCCAGGTCGGTCCGCTTTCTCGGTTACGTCCCGGATGATGCCCTTGCTCCGTTGCTCACCGGCGCGACGGCACTGTTGTTTCCTTCGCTGTTCGAAGGCTTCGGGCTGCCACCTCTGGAGGCGATGGCCTGCGGCACGCCGGTCGTTGCGGCCGATGCGCCCGCGGTCTCTGAAGTGCTGGCGGGCGCTGCAGTCTTCGTCCCTGCCCGGGACCCATCGGTGATCGCCGTCGAGGCTGTCCGCCTGTTGACCACCCCAGGGCTGCGAGCGGAACTTTCGGCGCAGGCACTCGAGTTCGCAGCCCGCTTCTCCTGGGAACGCGCAGCCGCCGAGACGGTCGACGTCTACCGGGAGGTCGTCTCGTGAGGCTGGGGATCGTGGTCGTGAGTTACAAGTGCCGTGAACTGCTGCTCGCCTGCCTCGAATCCATCGAATGCCACCTCCCCGCGCTCCTCGAGACGACGGTGGTGGTGGACAACGCCTCTGGCGATGGGGCTCCCGAGGCGGTCCGGCGGCGCTGGCCAGTGGTCCAGGTCATCGAGGAGGAACGCAACGTCGGTTTCGCTGCCGCCGCGAATGCCGGCATGCGGGTGCTCGAAACGTGCGACGTTGTCTGCCTCCTCAATCCCGACGCGGTACTGCTGGATGCCGGTGCCCTCGCCGCCGCCGCGTACCTCTCCGGGCACCCGGACGCTGGCGTCGCAGGAGCCCGAATCCTGAACTCCGATGGTTCGATCCAGCCCAGCGCCCGTGCATTCCCCGGCCACAGGAACGCCTTCTTCAACCGGCACTCGCTCACGACCAGGCTGTTCCCCCGCAACCGCTTCTCAAGCAGCTACCTGATGACCGCCTGGTCCCACGACGACGTTCGCCCCGTGGACTGGGTCTCCGGGGCGTTCATGTTCATCCACCGCCGGGCGAGAGAAGCGGTTGGCCTGCTCGACGCCGCCTATTTCTTCAGCATCGAGGACGTCGACTACTGCCGCAGGGTGAGGGACGCCGGACTCGAGGTGGTCTACTTCCCCGGGGCGACGATCCGCCACCGCGTGGGGGGAAGCTCGCGGAAGGCGGTCTACCGCGCCATGGCCGCCCACCATCGCGGGATGTGGCACTACTACCGGAAGCACCTTCGGGGAACGTTCTTGCTCGATGCCGCGACGTTCGTGGCGATCTGGGCCAGGTTCGGGCTCCATGCCACCTCATACGCCCTGCGCACCTTGAAGAACCGGTGCCTTGGGCGCCCGAATCCTTAGCTACAGGTCTTGCCCGGCCGCGGTGCCCCGCCATCCAGACACCCTCGCCGAGTTCCAGAAAGACGTGCCATATCCGAAGAGCACGATCAACGCGACTGCGAACGCCAGCACGGCCAGCCCGACGATCGCGGACCCCGCGCTCTTGTACCACGTGTGGGCGAGCAGCGCCCCTGCGCAGAACAGGAGCGTGATGGCGTAGCTCACGAGCGTGAGCTTTCGCGGGGAGTAACCCGCCCGCTCCATCCGGTCGTGGAAGTGGTCGGCGTCGTGCTTGAAGGGGTGCCGGCCATCGAGATAGCGGCGCACGAACGCGACTCCCGTATCGAGGACCGGCAATCCAAGCGCCACCAGTGGGATGTAGAGCGGCACCCGCCCCGTCGTATCGACGAAGCCTGCGATGCTGAGGCCGGCGATCATGAAGCCGAGGAAGTAGGCTCCTGAATCGCCGAGGAAGCGCTTCGCCTGCGGCAGGTTCAGCGGCACGAACCCGAGTGACGCGCCGGCAAGCGCGGCAAACAGCATCGCGATGAGGTCGTGCCCGAGGTCCCAGGCGATGTACGACATCGTGCTCGAGACGAGGGCGGCGACACCGGCGGCGACACCGTCGCGGCCGTCGATGAGGTTGATCGAGTTCGTGATCAGCATCACCCAGAAAATGCTTACCACGGGGTCCATCCAACCGAGCGCCAGGGTCCCCCCGCCGGGCAGCGTCGTCTCGCCGATACGGAACCCCGCCAGGTAGATGCCCAGCGCCGCGAGAAAGTGCGTGGACATCTTGTAACGCCAGTCAAGGTCCTTGAAGTCGTCGCGGGCCCCAACCGCGCAAACGACCGCGCCGCAGGCCACCAGCACGAGGAACTCCCGCCGGTCGTCACCAACGAGCCGTCTCGCATGGTCGCTGAAGAGGGCCATGATCAGGATCGAGGCGACGAAACCGCCGAGGATGCTGAGTCCGCCGATCCGGGGCATCTGTTCGCCCCTGCGGCCCGTCTTCGTTGGCAGCCGGAGGGCGAAGGTGAGGGGAAGCGCCACGCAGAGCGCCACGGCAGCCGTCTGGAGCTCAATGTCCACCTACAACTCCGGCCCGGACTTCGCCATGCGGCGATGGCGCATGCTAACGGCAGCGGAACCGGAACGGCCAGCGGCCCTCAGGACTTCTCCACTTCCGTCATGAGGCCGTCGTGCATCGCGAGGATGCGGTCCGCCAGCTTCGCCATGTCCATGTCGTGAGTAACCATCAGGCCGAGCTTGCCGCGCTGCTTCACTTCCCGGATGAGCGACTCCACGACCTGGCGCCCGCGAGCCGAATCGAGGCTCGCGGTTGGCTCATCGACGAGCACCAGGCCCGGGTCGTTCATCAACGCGCGAGCGATGGCGACACGCTGCCGCTCGCCGCCGCTCAGCTCGGTTGCCAGCGCCCCCGCGCGCCCCTCGATGCCAAGTTCCGCGAGAAGCCGGTCGGCGCGCGCCCTGGCTGCCTTGCGGGCCGTGCCGCTGATCTGCGCCATGACGAGGAGGTTTTCCCGTGCCGTCAGGAACGGCAGGAGGTTGTTGGCCTGGAACACGTAGCCGACGGACTCCCGCCGGTAGGCCGCCTGTTGCGATCGGCTCAAGCCTGCGATGTCGCGTCCGTTGACGACGATCGTCCCCGCCGTCGGCGTCAGCAGTCCGCCGATCATAGCGAGGAGCGTCGTCTTGCCCGAACCGCTCGGGCCGACCACGGCGACGAACGCGCCTGGTTGAGTGGAAAACGAGGCATCACGCACCGCCTGGACCGCCTGCTCGCCCGAGCCGTAGGTCTTTGAGAGCCCAGAGACTTCGAGGGTTACCGTCATCGTCCCCGTTCCTATTGCTGTTGCCCGAGGGCGATGATGGGGTCGACTTTCGCGACCTGTCGTCCGGAAAAGGCGGCGCCGATCGCCGCCATGAGCACGAGCAGCGCCGACGTAACCAGGAATGTGCCGGTGGTGAAGGCGATGGGCACCGGGTTGGGTACCTGCTGGAGCGCGCGGTTGGTCAGCCAGGCGAGCGGGATCGCGATGGCGACTCCGGCGATGCTGATGGCCAGGACCTGGAGCAAGACCTGGCGGAACACGAAGAACGAGCTCGCTCCCACAGCCTTGAGGACGCCGATCTGGCCGATCTTCTGGAGCGTGAGCACGTAGAAGAAGACGCCGATGACCAGCCCGCCGATCAGATAGCCGAAAACCCGGAGCGCCTGGACCGTTGATTGCTGGCCCGAAACGCCCTCGATGTTCGCGAAAGCAGTCGATTTGTCCACGGCAATCCACCCGTTGCCGCGCGAACCTGCTGTGCCTTTTCCCTTCAGGAGCATGATCGATGCCGCGGGCACGTCACTTCCGGACTTACCGTACTTCAGCTCCTGCCAGGAACTGCGGAGCAGGTAGACCGAAGGCTGGAAGAAGAAGTTGCCCTCGTTGGTCTCGCCGACGATGACGTAATCCCGCTCCACCAGCCGGATGGAGACGCGGACAGCGTCGCCGACATCGAGGCCGGAGTAGCGGAGGAAGCTCCGGTCCACGAGCAGTCCGTCCCGATCATCCGCCGTGAGCATGCGCCCTTTCGTGACCTTCGGTTCGCCGATACTCCCGGGTTCGAACCCGAGGAATGCCGCCGAATCGATCTCTCCATCCGCCGCCTGGTAGTTAGCCGCCAGGTATCCGAGCGGTGCGCTCGATTCGGCTCCGAACCGTTGGCGTATCTCCGACACCAGTTCCGCGCTGAGTTCGGAGCGGATAACGCTCAGGCCAGCTCGCTCCGAATACGCGACGGCATCGGCATCGAAGTTCTTCAGGGCGCTGCCTGCCTGTTCGTTCAGCCCCACGCCGAGCCCGTTGATCATCAGCACGAGGTAGCTGATGAGCGTGACGATGAGGGCGATGAGAATGAACTGCAGCTTTCTGCGGCGGATTTCGAGTAGTCCAATCACGGCGGTCACTCCCGCGGCGCCCGTGCCCCGCGTCACAAAGATATCGCCTTGTTCCCTTTGCCGGGCAGCCGCAAAGATCGTTCCGCCCCGGCCAGCTACAGTCTCTGGAGAGCAATGTTGGAAGACCCGTCCGTCCATCACCGCGTGGCGCATCCTCCGCGGGCGAGCCGCGTCCTCGCCGCCGGCGAAGTCGCGGGCGTCCGGACGGAAGTCTGGATGGGCGGCGCCCACACCTCGCACGGAGATGACCTCACCGCTACAACGCTGGGCGCGTCATGGTTGATTGACTGCGCAGGCGACATCGACCGTTCCTACCGCGAGCTGACCTCTCGCTGGCTGGCATGTGTCTTCCCGGACCTGGATGGACCACTGACGTCCCCGGCGCGTATCAGCGAGGTCGTTTCTGAATCCCTGGCGGCCATTCTCGAAGGCAACGGCGCCGCCCCCGAGCGCATCTACGTAATGTGCCAGCACGGGATGAACCGGAGCGGGCTGGTGAGCGGCCTGATCCTTCGCGGGCTTGGCCTCGAAGCCGCTGAGACCATCGACCGCATCCGCCGCGCCCGTCCTGGCGCGCTCGCCAACGATTACTTCTGCCAGATGCTCCGCCGCACCTGAATCCCCTTGGCTGGCCGCGAAGCTACGGAGAGTCGCCGAGGAGGTCGGGCCGCCGCTCGCGTGTCCGCTCGAGGCGCTGTTCCTGCTTCCACTTCTCGATCTTCGCGTGGTGCCCGCTCAACAGGATCTCCGGCACCGCCCAGCCGTTGTACTCTGCCGGCCTTGTGTACTGCGGGTGCTCAAGCAGCCCGTCCGCGAACGACTCTTCCTCCGGGCTCACCTCATCTCCGAGTGCACCCGGGATGTGCCGCGCCACGGCGTCGATCAGCACCATCGCCGGCAGTTCGCCGCCGGTGACGACGAAGTCGCCGATCGACACTTCGCGGTCGACGCAGTGCTCGACGAACCGCTCATCGACGCCTTCGTACCGGCCACACACGAGGATGAGCCGCTCGTTCGTCGCCAGCTCCCGCACGAGCGAGTCATCCAGGACCTGGCCCTGGGGCGAAAGATAGACGACCAGACCCGGCGATCCATCCTGTCCCTGGACGTGCTGCAACGCGCGGTCGAGCACGTCCACGCGCATCACCATCCCCTGGCCGCCGCCGAACGGAGTGTCATCGACTGAGCGGTGCCTGTCGGTGGCGTGGTCGCGGATGTTGTGGACCTGGAGGTCGAGCAGGCCGTCTTCGCGTGCTCGCTTGATGATCGAAACCGCGAGCGGTCCCCCCTCGAACGCCTCCGGGAAGAGCGTGAGGACATCGACCCTCATCGATTTTCCTGCGCGTGTTCGACCGGGCCCTGGAGGAGCTCGGCGACATGGCCGAGAAGCGGGAGGACAACGTCCATCCCCTGGGCGACGGCCTTCGGGCTTCCCGGGAGGTTGACGATGAGGACGGCTCCGCGCGTGACCGCGATGCCGCGCGTCAGTGCCGCGTAGGGCGTGTGTTGCAGGCCATTCGCGACCAGCGCGTAGGCGATGCCCGGGACATCGCGCTCGGCAACGTCGCGGGTCGCCTCGGGTGTGACATCGCGTTCGGTCAACCCGGTGCCGCCGGTAGTCAGGATCACATCGCACAGTTCGGAGTCAGCCCAAACCCGAAGGTGCTCGGCGATGAGCGCGCGCTCATCGCGGACGATGTCGTGCCGCATCACGGTGTGCCCGGCTTCGAAGAGCATGCGGACGATCGTCTCGCCACTCTCATCGGCACGGACTCCATCGGCGCCGCTATCAGAACAGGTGAGGACACAAACACGAGCCATGCCGGCCATGGTACCGCGACCGCCGGCCCATCCGCCCACGGTGCCCTCGCTCGCCGGGCGCCACGGGGCATCTCCTACCAGCTCCGTGTAAATGTTCAAACAATTGCTTGACACGGCTGATCCCTACTTTTACAGTGCCGATGGGGTGTCAGGGGGTCAGTGGGGGCATCAGCCCATACCGTCCCATACACCAGGGCCTCGCGCCCACGCCCCGAGGGCCAACAGGCGATGTACTTCGTCGGCAAAGTCGAATATCAGCTCGATGATCGGAAACGGGTCCCCATCCCGCCGATCTACCGGGGCGCGTTCGATGCCGGCGGATACCTGAGCATGGGCATCGACCCGTGCATTCAGTTGCATACGCCCGAGTCCTTCGCCGCTACCGCGGCGATCATCGAAGCCATCCCCGCAGAGACGGAGGAGGGCGACGATGCCCGCCGCGCCTTCTTTGGCTCTGCCGGCGCCGTCCAGAAAGACGCGCAAGGGCGGATCACCCTCGGGCCGGAATTCCTCTCCTACGCCGGACTCAGCAAGGACGTGGTCGTTGTGGGTGTCGGGGACAAGCTGGAGATCTGGGATCGTGGCGCGTACCTGGCTCGCCAGCCGGACGCGCTCGTGAACCGCCGCAGGGCTACGGCCCGCCAACAGGCCCACCAGGGGGAGGCGTAACGTGGTTGTTATGACAGCGCCAACTCCCGTGCATGTCCCCGTCCTGCTCAACGAGAGCCTTCAACTCCTCGATGTGCGGGAAGGCGGCGTCTATATCGATTGCACCACCGGCCTCGGTGGCCATAGCTCGGCGATTGCCGGGCGAATGGGCGAGACCGGCCGGCTCCTCTGCCTCGACCAGGACCGCGAGGCGCTGGAGTTCGCGCGTGCGAAGTTGGCTCCGTTTGGGAGACGGGTCAGTTTCGTCCACGCGAACTTCCGCGAACTCGCCGATGTGGCGAAGCGGGAGGGTTTCCAGGCTGCGGACGGCATCCTCATGGACCTCGGCATTTCATCCTTCCAGATCGGGGAGCCCCGGCGCGGATTCGCGTTTGCGCTCGAAGGCCCCCTCGATATGCGGATGGACCCTGGGTCCGGCGGCATCACCGCCGAGGAGATCGTCAACACCTGGGATGAAACGTCGCTTGCGGACCTCTTCTTCGAACTCGGAGAAGAACGCCAGTCCCGCCGGATCGCTCGCGCGATCGTGCGGAACCGGCCGCTGCGGACGACGTGGGAATTAGCCAGATCTGTCGAGCAGGCTGTGGGGGGTTCCAGGGGACAAACCCATATTCACCCCGCCACCAAAGTCTTCCTGGCGCTCCGGCTCCGTGTGAATGGGGAACTCGACACCCTCATCACGGCTCTGCCGCTCGCCTGCAGCCTGCTCGGCTCTGGAAACTCGCATGGGGGCCGCCTGGCCGTCATCAGTTTCCACTCTCTCGAAGACCGGATCGTGAAGCAGTTCTTCCGCCGCGAGGCGACGGATTGCATCTGCCCGCCCGGGCTTCCCGTCTGCCGTTGCGGCCACACCGCAACGCTGCGCGAACTCACGCGGAAGGCCATCCGCCCCTCCGAGGCGGAAGTGGCGGCGAACCCGCGGTCCCGCAGTGCGGTCCTCCGTGCTGTAGAACGGATCGGTTAGCCATGGCCGCGATCAATCACCCCCTGGGGCATCCCCGGCGTGGATTGCCAATGCCTGTGCCGGGCGGTCGCCTCAACCTCTGGCTGGCGTTCGGAATTGTTGCCGCAGGCGTTTCCGCTCTGCTGCCCGTGCTCCAGAACAGCCTCGCCACCAGCCGTGGATTCGACATCCAGGCGGCGGAGCGCCAGGAAGCGGAACTCACCGGGCAGCTCAGCCTGCTCGAAGGCGAAGTCGCGTCGTTGACTTCCATATCGCGGATTGAACGGCGGGCGCAGGAAATCGGCCTGCTCCCCGTGACCGACCCGATCTACGTTACGGTGAACGAGCCCGGCCCCGCGCCGGCGAAGCTGCCTTCGGAGTATCTCCCCAAGAACGACGCCAAGCCGGTGTCGTCATCTCCGTGGTGGAAGCCGCTCGTGAACTGGCTGCCCTAGGGCAGCCCTAGCTGTCCTCCTTCGGGAGGACTGGAGGCGCGTTCGATGGCGCAACAGCGCCCGCATGGCACCCGCCGTGTCTGGCTCCCGGCTGCCGCGTTCGGCCTCTTCGCCGCGGCTATCGGCGTGCGCCTCGTCCAGCTCCAGGTCCTCGAACACGACTACTACGCGGCGAAGGCGAGGGAAGAACTCCTCGGCAACGACACGATCTACGCGCAGCGCGGCACCATCCTCGACCGAAACGGCGGTGTCCTGGCCACCAGCGTGACGACGTGGGACATCTACGTGAACGTGCGCGTCTGGAAGGACGACGCGGCCGCGAACAAGGCAGCGACGGAACTCGCCCCATTCCTCAAGACCACCCCCACGGCCCTCCGGTCGCTGGTCTCCTCGGCGGAATCGCTCGACGCGCGCGTCTATCACGACCTCTCCTACGAAGCGGGCATCGAACTGATCAAGCGGAAGGTCCCGGGTGTGATCGCCCTTTCGAATACCGCACGCATCAATCCCGAGGGGGATGTCGCATCCTCCGTCCTGGGCTTCATCGGCACGGAGAACACCGGTCTCGCCGGGATCGAGGCGGCCTACAACGAAGTCCTCCAGGGCCAGCCGGGCCGCGCGATCTACGAGCGCGACACGACCGGCGACCCGATCCCCTACGGCCAGCACACGGTGACGCAGCCGAAGCCCGGCGAGGACCTTGTCCTCACGATCGACAGGGTCCTCCAGGAGATGGCCGAGCAGTACCTCGCCGATGGCATGAAAGAACACCGGGCGAAGGGTGGCTCGATCATCGTGATGGACCCGATGACGGGAGAAATCCTGGCCCTCGCCACGTCCCCCGGCCTGAAGTTCAGCTCGCTGGAGGAGGACCTCTCCGGAGGTGGTGACGACGCCCTGTCGCTCCTCCGAAACCGCGCCGTGACCGACCTCTATGAGCCCGGAAGCGTGATGAAGATCATCACCGCGGCAGCAGCCATCGATGCCGGCGTGGTAGGCCCGAACACCGAGTACGTCGACACGGGCATCGTTTATATCGAGAACGTCCCGCTCAAGAACTGGGACGACGGCTCTTACGGCAAGCAGACGATGACGGGCGTCCTCCAGAACAGCATCAACTCCGGCGCGGTGTTCATGCAGCAGGCGCTCGGGACGAAGCGATTCCAGCAGTACCTCGATGCTTTTGGCTTCGGAAAGCCCACCGGCGTCGACCTCCAGGGCGAGGCATCCGGTATCTTCCGCCGGCCCGAGGATGACGGTTATTCCCCCGTCGACGTCGCGACGCAGTCGTTCGGCCAGTCCATCAGCGTGACACCGATGCAAATGATGCAGGCAGTCGCCGCGGCGATAAACGGCGGCAACCTGATCGCGCCGCACGTCGTCAAGGCGCGGATCAAGCCGGACGGGACTCGCGTCGACGTCCCACCGCAGGTGGTCGGCCGGGCCATTTCGCCCCAGACGAGCGACACCATCCGCCAGATGCTCGGAGCTGTCGTCAGCCAGGACCCGGACGGCTGGGGACGCAATCCCTCGCGCTACACTGCGGGCGGGAAGTCGGGGACGGCCAACGTACCGGTGTGGGGAACCTACGACGAGACACAGATCGTCTCGTTCATCGGGTTTGCCCCGCTGGAGAGCCCGAAGATCCTGGTCCTGGTGAAACTCGACGAAAACGGCGACGGGAAGACTGGTACCGTGGCGGGCGGGCCGATCTTCGCAAAGTTCACCGATGACGCCCTCCGTTACCTGAGCGTGCGGCCGGAAAAAGGACCTTCGGCGGTGTCCCGATGACCGCCAACCTGACGACGGCGTTCGTTGCAGCCGCGATGCGCAGTCGCGGCTACTCCGTTTTTGAAGGTCCGGAGCGAGATATCACGGGCGGCGCAGCCGATTCCCGCAACGTTTCGCACGGGGATCTCTTCGCTGCTTTCCCGGGGGAGAACGCGGATGGGAACCTCTTCGTCGCCGACGCACTCAAGGCCGGTGCCGTCGCGGTTATCTGTTCCCGCCAGCCCGACGGAGAGTGGCCCGGCGCAACGATCGCCGTAACGCCAGACGTGACGCGGGCAGTTGGCGAACTCGCCCATACGTGGCGTCGCGAGTGCGGTCCCCGGGTCGTCGGGATCACCGGCACGGTCGGCAAAACGACGGCAAAGGACTTCACCGCGGCCGTCCTGGCGAATCGTTTCAACGTCCACAGCAGCCCGGGGAACCTGAATAGCCGGGAGGGCCTACCTCTTGCGCTGATGAGCCTGCGGCGCGACCACCAGGTGTCGGTGCTCGAACTGGCGATGGATAGCACGGGCGAGATCGCCGAACTGGCCGCCATCGCGGAGCCGGAAATTGGCGCGGTCCTGAACATCGGGTTCACGCACGTTTCGAAGCTCGGCAGCATCGACGCGATCGCAGCCGAAAAGCTGAGCCTGGTCCGTGGCCTGCCGCGGACAGGTACCGCGCTGCTCAACGCCGACGATCCCCGGATCGCGCCCGTGGCGGCGGAGCTCGGCTGCTCGGTCATCACGTTCGGCTGCGCCGAAGAAGCCGCCCTCCGCCGAGGCCAGGTCACCGACCGGGGACTCGATGGCACGTCGTTCGACGTGACCTTCGGGGAGACCACGGAACGTGTGAACTCTCCGTTGCCGGGGGCCCACACCGTCTCGGCGGTGCTAACCGCCATCGGGGCGGCGATCGCGCTCGGCGTGAACTTGCGGGGCGCCGCATCGGCGGTCTCCCAGTCTCGCGCGACCGGAAGAGCCCGCGTAAGCCACACCGAGGCCGGCGCCACCATCATCGATGACCGTTACAACTCGAGCCCGGCGTCTCTTGCGGGGGCCCTGGAGATGCTCGCCGGCCTCCCGGGCCGGCGAATCGCGCTGCTCGGCCGGATGGCCGAACTGGGCGAGTTCGAAGAGGCCGAGCACCGAAAAGCTGGCGCGGTTGCGGCACGTTCCTGCGACCTGCTTGTCTGCTCGGGCGAGACGTGCCGGGCGCTCGCGGAGGCGGCTCGCGCAACTGGCCACGGCGATGTCCGCTGGTTCGAGACGAAAGAGGAGGCCGCTGCCGCGGTCGCTGCGATCATCGAGCCGGGCGATTACGTGCTCGTAAAGGCCTCGCGCGGTGAGGCGTTCGAAACCATCCTCCACGTCCTGGAGGACGCCCGATGATCCACGCCCTCTTCTCCGGGGTAATCACGTTCTTCATCGCCGTCGCGGTCGGCTCTCCGATCGTGAACTACCTGCGCCGCCAGAAGATCGGCAAAGAGATCAGCGAGTACCTGCCCGAACACCAGCACAAGGCGGGCACACCGACGTTCGGCGGCTTCATCATCTGGCTGCCAACGTTCGTCGTCACTGCCGTCGCGGTGGATTGGTGGAAGCACCAGTCCATCCTGCTTCCGCTCGGCATGATCGGCATCACGATGGCCGCCGGCTTCGTGGACGACCTCGGGACACTCCAGCACCGCGCACAGAAGGGCCTCTCTTGGCGCTTCAAAATCACGTTCACGGCGCTCTTCGCGGTCGCCGCCGCAGTCGTCCTCTATGAGTACATCGAAGTCGAGTCCATCAACATCCCGTACGTCGGGAGTTACTCGCTCGGCCTGTTCTACATCCCGCTGGCAGCCGGGATCATCGTCGCCACCACCAGCGCCGTCGCCGTAAGCGACGGCATGGACGGTCTCGCCGGCGGCACGACGCTCATCGCGTTCATCGCCTACGGAATCGTCGGCTTCATCCAGGGCCAGGAGTTCGTCGCCACGTTCGCGTTCATCATCGCCGGCTCCACCCTCGGCTTCCTCTGGTACAACGCCCACCCCGCGCGCGTGATCATGGGAGATACCGGCGCGCTCGCCCTCGGTTCGTCGCTCGCGGTCATCGCGCTGATGACCGGCCAGTGGTTGTTGCTGCCGGTCATCGGGATCGTGTTCGTGGCCGAAATGGGCAGCAACCTCATCCAGATCGGGTACTTCAAGCTGAGCGGCGGGAAGCGCGTCTTCAAGCGCGCCCCGTTCCACCACCACCTCAACCTCATCGGCTGGGCAGAGACCCAGGTGGTCACGCGCTTCTGGCTCGTCTCCATCGTCGCCGCGATGGCCGGTGTCGCCCTCGCCCTGGAGGTGCCGGACTAATGACCGCACCGAACGGCTCGCTACTCTCGGCGCCCCCGGAAGTCCGCGGAAAGCGCGTCCTCGTCTACTCGCTGGGCATCGAGGGCCGTGACCTCGCGGGCTGGCTTCTTGCGAACGGCGCGACGGTTGTCATCTCCGATACTCGCTCCGATGAAGCCCTGGCGGCCGCCGGGGCGCACGCGCCCAGGGGCGTCCTCCGCCTGGTCTCCGGCGAGCCACTGCTGGACCCGTCCGGCTACGACCTCGTTGCCGTTTCGCAATCGGTGCTCCGCTACAACCCGGCGCTCCAGCGGGCGCGCGAACTCGGGATCCCGGTGACGTCCCAGATGCGGCTCTTCATGCAGCTCTGTCCCGGCAAGACCGTCGGCATTACGGGTTCAAGCGGCAAGTCGACGACTACCGCGCTCGTCGGGGGGATGGCTCGCGAAGCGGGGATCGACAGCATCGTCGGGGGGAACATCGGCGAAGCGCTTCTCGGCCACCTCTCGGAGATCTCTCCCGATACGACGGTCATCCTCGAGATAAGCCACACGCAGCTCCAGTACACCGATCGCTCGCCGGCCATCGCGGCGATCACGAACATCACCCCGAATCACCTGGACCAGTTCAGCTGGGACGAATACGTCGGCCTGAAGCGCAACATCCTCACCCATCAGCGACGGGGCGATTCCGCCGTCCTCAATGCCGATGACAAGACGAGCCGAGCCCTCATGGCGTCGGTCAAAGGCCGGCTCGTCCGTGCTTCGATCCTCGAGGAACAGCCCGGCCCCGGCGCCTGGGTCGAACGTGGCGAAATCGTCGTCCGGGGCGATGGCCGCCCACAGCCGGTCCTTCCGGTCGAAGCAATCCGTCTCCGCGGCCAACACAACCTGGCGAATGTCACCATGGCCTGCGCCATTGCCTCCGAAGCCGGAATTCCTCTTGACGCGATGGCGCGCGCGATTCGCGCGTTCACGGGCGTCCCCCACCGCCTCGAGGTGGTTGGTTCAGTGAACGGTGCAGCCTGGGTGAACGATAGCATCGCGACGAGTCCCGAGCGGACGATTGCCGGCCTGCGTGCGTTTAGCGAGCCAGTCGTCCTCCTCCTCGGCGGCCGCGACAAGAACCTCGACCTTGACGGGCTGCGCGAACTCGCCCGTTCGCGCTGCCGGACCGTCGTCTGCTTTGGCGAGTCCGGCGACCTCTTCTGCGCGGCGATGCGGGGCGCGGTGGCCGACTGCACGCGGGTGAACACGCTCGATGAAGCCGTCGCTCTCGCCGCTACTCGCACCGCGCCGGGAGACGTTGTCCTGCTTTCCCCGGCAGGTACGAGCTTCGACGCCTATCCAAACTTCGAGGTCCGGGGTGAAGCGTTCCGGGCCGTGGTCCGGGCACTGCCGGGGTTTACCGAGGAGGTGTCGCCATAGCCGCCATCCAGCAATCTCAGACCGGTAAATGGACTGCCGGGCGCCCCGACTACGCAATCCTCGCCCTTACGACGGCGCTGACGATCGCCGGATTCGTCGTCGTCTACTCAGCGAGCTTCGTGACGGGCCTTGTCGAGTTCGGTGACCCCTACTACTACGTCGTACGCCAGATGGTGTGGGCGGCGGGCGGAGCGGTCTTGATGTTTGGCATGGCCCGCACCGATTACCGCCGGCTACGGCCGCTCGCTGTGCCGATCATGACCGTGACGATCGCGCTGCTCGTGGCGGTGCTGGTGATCGGTATTTCCGGCGGGGGCGCCCGTCGCTGGATTGGCGTCGGGGAGTTGACGATTCAGCCGGCCGAGTTCGCCAAGCTTTCCGTCATCATCTACCTGGCCGCCTGGCTCGCTTCGAAGGGTGACTCGGTCCGCTCCTTTGAGCATGGCCTCCTGCCGTTCGTGGCCATCATTGGTTCGGTGAGCGTCCTGATCATGCTCCAGCCGAACCTGGGGACGACGCTCATCATCCTCGTCATCACGGTGACGATGTTCTACGTCGCGGGGGCATCCATCGCCCAGATGACGGCCCTGGCCGTCACCGGTTTCGCTTCGCTCGCATTCCTGGCGACGGCGGCCGGATACCGCGCGGACCGTTTGTCGGCGTTCTTTAGCGCCGAATCCGACCCACAGGGCAACGGCTTCCAGACACTCCAGTCTCTGATCGCGATGGGAAACGGAGGGATTCATGGGCTCGGCCTCGGTGCGAGCCGGGCGAAGTTCTTCTATATCCCGGAGAGCCACACAGACGGCGTCTTCGCGATCGTGGGCGAAGAACTGGGCCTCATCGCGACGCTGGCGTTCCTCGGCCTCTACATGCTCCTCATGATCCGGGGTTTCCAGGTCGCCCGGCGCGCCCGTGATGATTTCGGGCAATTGATCGCTACCGGGATCACGACGTGGATCACCGTGCAGGCCCTCCTCAACATCGGCGGCATCACTCGCACCATCCCGCTTACCGGCGTGCCGCTGCCGTTCTTGAGTTTCGGTTCCAATGCCCTCGCGTCCGTATTGCTGGCGATCGGCGTCCTGTTGAGCATCTCTCGCTTCGGCACCGACCGCGGTGGCTACTTCGAGAAGCACCCGGTTGATACGCGCCGGGTCGTGCGCAGGAGGCCGGACGCTTGAGGCTCGCACTCACCGGCGGCGGCACAGGAGGCCACATCATCCCGGCGCTGGCCGTGATGGAGGCCGTGCAGGCCCGCCTGGGCGGCACGGCCGAGGTCTGCTTTTTCGGCCCGGATGACCGCGGCGAACGGGCCCGTGTCGAGGCCGCGCACGTCCGTTTTGTCACGGTCCCTTCGGCTGCTGTGCGCGGTCGCGGGCCGCTCGGACTGGCGCGGTCCGCATGGCGGCTTCTCCAGGGCGCGTTCGCGGCCACCCGCGCGTTGCGGGCGTTCAAGCCGGATGCGGTCTTCAGCACCGGTGGCTACGGGAGCTTCCCGGGCAGCCTCGCGGCCCGGCTCCTGCGCAGGCCGCTCGTTGTCTACCTGCCAGACGTACATCCCGGATGGGCGGTGAAGGCCGAACGCCTGCTCGCGACCCGGATGACCACGACCACCGAGGCCGCCCTCGAGTTCCTGCCGCGCAAGAAGACGGTCGTCACCGGCTACCCGGTGCGCGCCAGCTTCTTCGCGACGGACCGCGCCGCGGCCCGCCTGAAGTTCGGAGCCGATCCCTCCGAGAGGCTGGTCGTCGTCGCGGGGGCCACACAGGGCGCGACCGCGATCAATAACGCCGTCCTCGCCGGGCTCGAATCACTGCTCTCGCTGGCGGTGGTCCACCACGTCACAGGGGCCGCCGGGTTGGCCGCTGCTCAAGCCGCGTGTGCGGCACTCCCGGGCGCCCTTCGCCCCCGCTACCGAGTCGCCGCGTTCCGCGATGATCTTCCCGAACTCATGGTCGCCGCCGACCTCGGTGTTTTCCGCGCCGGCGCTTCGGTGCTCGGCGAAGTCCCGGCCGCCGCTCTGCCTTCGATCCTCATCCCCGCGACCTACGCGGGCGGCCACCAGCGGAACAACGCCCGCTGGCTCGCCGATGCGGGTGCCGCAATCGTGCTGGAAGAAACCGAACTGGCGGGCCTCGCCTCCCGCGTCAGCGAACTGCTGTTGTCTCCGGAGCGCCTCGAAACGATGCGTGAGTCCGCTCGGGCGCTCGCCCGGCCAGATGCGGCCGGAGCCATCGCCGGCGTTGTCCTGGAGGTCGCCCGGAAATGACCGAGACTCGTGGCCCCGTGCACCTCATCGGTATCGGCGGCATCCATATGTCGGCGATCGGGCAATTGCTGCGCGAGCAGGGTGTCGCCGTTTCCGGGAGCGACCTCCGGCCTTCGTCGCTGACCGAGAAGCTCGCCGCGATGGGCGCAACGGTCGCCTATGGGCATGCGGCGGCGAACGTGCCGGTGGGTACGGCGTTGGTTGTCACCACCGCCGCCGCCGCCGATGACAACCCGGAACTGGGCGAAGCCAGGCGGCGGGGCATCCCCGTCCTCCTGCGCGCTGAAATGGTCGCCCGGTTGATGGAGGGGAAGCGGGTGGTCGCCGTCTCCGGCGCGCACGGAAAGACGACGACTTCCAGCCTGATCGCGCACATCCTGGTCAGTGCCGGCCGCGAACCGATGTACCTCCTCGGCGGCGAAAGTCTCGACCTCGGCGGCCATGCCTCCTGGGGCAAGGGCGACATATGCGTCGTCGAGGCGGACGAGTACAAGCGAGCCTTCCACGAGTACACGCCCGACATCGCCATCATCCTGAATGTCGAGCCGGACCACCTCGACTACTACGGCACCGCGGCCGCCTACCGGCAGGCGTTCGTCGAGTTTGGAAAGAAGGTGAAGGAAGGCGGCATCATCCTCGCCTGTGCCGATGACCCCGGAGCGCGCGAAGTCTCGGACATCCTCGGCGACGACCCGATCCGCCAGGAGACGTACGGCATCGAGGGCGTCCGCTACTGGATGGCCGGGGAAGTCCGCATGTCGGACGGCGGCGCGGACTTCGAGGTGACGCGCGGCGGCACACCGATCGGCCGCATGCACGCGAAAGTCCCCGGCGAGCACTTCGTCCGCAACGCACTCGCCGCGACGGCAGCATGCCTCCACCTCGATGTCCCGTTCGACACCATAGCCGCTGCAGTCGCGACTTTCCGTGGCGCGCGGCGGCGCTTCGAACGCATCGGAGAGGCCGGGGGCGTGCTGGTGATGGACGACTACGCCCACCACCCAAGCGAGGTGAAGGCGACGATCGCCGCCGCCCTGCGCGCGTTCCCTGAACGTCGCATCATCGGCATCCACCAGCCGCACACCTACAGCCGCATCTCCTACCTGTGGGACGACTGGCTGACCTGCTGGGACGGGCTGAGCGCGCTCGTGGTGCTCGAGACCTATGCTGCCCGCGAGAAGCCGCTACCCGGGTATTCCGCGGCGGACCTGGCTGCGGCGATCCGGGGTGTCGAGACCGTCTATGCCAGCGACTTCGACGATGCGGCGGCGAAGGCTCGCGCGCTCGCCCGTCGCGGTGACGTGGTCTTCACGATCGGCGCGGGCGATGTCGTTGAAGTTGGGCCGAAACTGCTGGAGCTCTTGCGGTGAGCGCCATCGAAACGCTGGCAACGACTCTTTCGCCATTTGGCGAACTGCGCCGCTCGGAGAACCTGGCGAGGCACACGACGTTCGGGATCGGTGGGCCGGCCGACCTCTTCCTTACGGTCCGCAGCGCCGACGCGCTCGCTCGCGCGACGAATGCCGCCCACAGCGCCGGCGTGCCCGTCTTCGTCCTCGGCAGCGGCAGCAACATTCTCGTTGCCGATGCGGGCATCCGGGGGTTGGTGCTCGACAACCGTGCCCGCGGCGAAGCGCACGATGACCTCGTCGTCCGCATCGAAAGCGGCGCCAGTTTCGCAGCATTCGCCCGCAAGATGTGCCGGACCGGCCTCGAAGGTCTCACCTGGGCAGTCGGCATCCCGGGCACCATCGGCGGCGCTGTTGTCTACAACGCCGGCGCCTATGGCGGCTGCCTCGCCGATGTCCTGCGCCGTGTGCGCCTCCAGCTCCCCGGTGATGGCGACCAGTGGGTCGATGCGGCTGACCTCGGGATGGTCTACCGCGGGAGTGCCTTCACGCGTGGGCAGGTTGGTGGGAAAGCCGTCCTTGAAGCAGAAGTAGAGCTTTCGGCCGGCGATGCCCCGACGCTCCTTGCCCGGGCGGCCGCGTTCGATGAGAAGCGGCTGGGCGCGCAACCGCGCGGTCGCAACGCCGGGTCAACCTTCAAGAACCCCCCGGATTCGCCTGCGTGGAAGCTCATCGACGCCGTCGGGATGCGGGGCATGCGACGAGGCGAAGCGGCGATTTCCGACAAGCACTGCAACTTCTTCGTGAACGAAGGCAACGCCTCCGCAGCCGATGTCGCGTGGCTTATCGCCGAGGCCCAGCGCCGTGTCAGTGAACAGTTCGGCGTCGCGCTCGAACCCGAAGTCGAATTTGTGGGGGCGTGGTGATGGCGAAGCAACGGGTGGCGGTCATCCTTGGCGGCCGTTCCGGGGAACACGAAGTGAGCGTGACGAGCGCCCGCTCTGTGATCGCGGCCCTGGATCGGGAGCGCTGGGATGTCGTGCCGATCGGGATCTCCCGGTCCGGGAACTGGCTGACGCCTGGGGAGACCGTTGCCGCACTCGATGCGGGCCAGCGCGCCTTCACGGAGGAGGGCGCACCGGTGCTCGCCGCCTCGGAAGCGCTGGCTGCGCTCGCTTCCTGCGATGTTGCGTTCCCCCTGGTCCACGGCACATACGGTGAAGACGGCACACTCCAGGGCTTCCTCGAAATCGCCGGGGTCCCCTACGCGGGGGGCGGCGTTGCCGCCAGTGCCATCGGCATGGACAAGGCGTTGATGAAAGCTTTGTTCCGCGAGGCCGGAATTCCTGTCGCACGCTATTCCGTAATCAGATCATGGGAGTATACACTTGCCCAGAATGATTCGATGGCTCTCATAGACCAGGCGATCGGCTTCCCCTGTTTTGTAAAGCCAGCCAATGGAGGCTCCTCCGTCGGCGTCAGCCGCGCCCGCTCGCGTGAAGATTTGCCCGATGCGTTCCAGGCCGCCTTCGCCTATGACGACAAGGCCGTCGTAGAACAGGCCGTGATTGGCCGCGAGGTCGAGTGCTCCGTCCTTGGGAACGAGCATCCCGAGGCGAGCATCGTCGGCGAAGTGGTCCCGGACCGGGACTTCTATGACTACGACAGCAAGTACTCGCAGCAGTCGACGACTCAGCTCTATATCCCGGCGCCGATCCCGGAGGGGGTGGCACGCGATATCCGCCGTCTCGCCGTCCGGATGTTCCAGGTGATGGGCTGTGAAGGTTATGCCCGCGTCGACTTCTTCCTGACGCCGGCCGACAAACTCATCGCGAACGAGGTGAACACCATCCCCGGGTTCACCAGCATCAGCATGTATCCCAAGCTCTGGGAAGCCTCCGGGCTACCCTACCCGGATTTGCTGACGCGGATCCTCGAGCTCGCCCTGGCTCGCCACCAGCGGAGGTCGAGATGATCATCAAGCGGAATCGCCCGCCGAAGGCTTCGCCTGGCCGCCGAATCATCAAGCGCAACCGCCCCGCAGTCGGCGAAGTCATCGGCAAGACGATCGTGAAACGCCACCGCGGCGTGGTTGTCGGCGGCCCGCCCGAGCGTCCGCGCGGGCCGCGCGGACCGCGATTCCACCGGCCGGGCTCCTCGTGGCGCCCTTCGAAGGCGCTCCTCTGGACGGCTGCCACCGTCGCGACACTGGCCGCCGCGGTGTACGGAGGCTATTGGGTCTGGACTTCGCCGTTCTTCAAGGTCTCGGATATCCAGGTGGTTGGGAACCAGCGTATCTCGAACACCACGGTCGTCGAAGCCGTCGACCTGCTCGGCGAGAGCATGTTCGATGCGGACCTGGCGGCAGCCCAGGAGGCCCTTTACGCCCAGCCGCTGGTGAACTCGGTGAAGATCGAACGGGACTGGCCGCACTCCATCCGGATCGTGGTCGAGGAACGCAAGGCCTGGGGCACGTGGGAGCAATCGGGCGTGCGCTACACCATCGACCGCGAGGGCGTCGTCCTCGGCGTTGGCGCCGCTCCGGAGGGTTCTCCCGTCATCAAGAGCTCCGAGCCGGGCAACCGGATCACCGGTGACCATGTGGACTACCAGGCAGTCGATGCGACGGCGGAGATCTACGAGAAACTCCCGCGGCAGCTTGGGACCACGGTCGCCGAGGTCGCCTTCATCACCGGCAAGGGCGTCCAGGTGACGACCACCAACAACCAGACGGCACTCTTCGGCGATTCGTCTTCGATCCCCTACAAGCTTTCCGTCTGGGCCGCGCTTCAATCCGAAGCACAGGCCCAGCGGATCAACTACACCACAATCGACCTGCGCTACGGCAACCGGCCGGTACTGCAGTAAGGAGCATGCACATGAGACGTCGGAGTACGGTTGCCGCAATCGATGTGGGGTCCACCAAGGTGGCCGTCATCGTCGGCGACATCGGGGACCAGGGGGAAACGCGCATCCTCGGGGTCGGCGTCACTCCCGCTGCCGGCCTTTCGCGTGGCGTCATCGACAACATCCAGAGCGCTCGCGAGGCGATCCGGGTGGCGGTGGAGAAGGCCGAACAGGCCTGTGGCATGCGCATCCTCAGCGCAGTCGTCGGCATCTCCGGCGGCCACATCTCATCGCAGAACAACCGGGGCATCATCGCCATCCCGGACCGTTCCCGGGCTATCACGGAAGACGACCGTTCACGCGTGCTCGATAGCGCGGGCCAGGTCGCAATCCCGACCAACCGCCAGGTGATCCATGTTGTCCCGCGGGGCTACTGGATTGAGGGCACCGAACCCGTTTCGGACCCGGTTGGCATGTGGGGCGGGCGCCTGGACTGCGAGGTGCACATCGTCTCGGGCGCGGTTTCGGCCATCCAGAACCTTACGAAGTGTGTGGAGGGCGCCGGCGTGCAGGTGGATGACATCGTCCTTGAGTGCATTGCCAGTGCGACCAGCGTGCTCGAGGACCAGGAGCGCCAGCAGGGGGTGGCCCTCGTCGATATCGGCGGGAGCACGACATCCGTTGCTGTCTACGATGAAGGCAGCATCGCTCACACCGCCTGTCTGCCGATCGCCGGCTCCCAACTGACCAACGACCTCGCCCGGGTCCTCCGCTGTCCGTGGGAAGCGGCCGAGCACCTCAAGTGCACTGTTGGCGCCGCGTACGCGGACTCTTCGATGCACGAGACGGTCGAGATCCAGGCGTTCGGCACGCAGGCGAAGAAATCCGTGGATGTCCGCCACGTCTGCGAGATCCTGCAGGCTCGGAGCGAGGAGATCCTCGAGATGGTCGCGGTCGAGCTGAAACGCGTCGGCTATTACGACCGGCTCGCCGCCGGTCTCGTCCTCACGGGCGGCACGAGCCAGCTGCGCGGATTCCCGGATGTGGCCGAGGCTCGTCTCGGCATCCCTGCCCGGCTCGGACAGCCGGCCCGCTACTCCGGCCTTTCCGACCTCATCGGGACGCCGGCTTTTTCCACCTCTATCGGCCTCGTTGAGTATGCGCTCAGCGGCCGTGAGCGCGTACTCGAAAGCGCAGGAGGAGCCTCATTCGAAGTGCCCGTCGGCGGGTTGTTCCGCCGGCTTGCATCTTTCGGGAGGGCGCTGATGCCCCAGTAAACCTCGAAGGAGAGGGAATGAGCCCCAACGACGATCCCCGCAGTCTCGACTCATTCGCGAAAGGAACCGGTCCCATGAGTATTCGTTACGACACAGAACTCCTGCCCGATATCAAAGTCGTCGGCGTCGGCGGAGGCGGCTGCAATGCCGTGAACCGCATGGTCCGCGCCAAGATTCCCGGAGTGTCCTTCGTGTCCTGCAACACCGATGCGCAGGCACTGATGTCCTCCGAGGCAACGACGCGTCTCCGGATCGGCGAAAAGCTGACCAAGGGCCTCGGGGTCGGCGGCGACCCGACCCGCGGCGAACGCGCCGCCGATGAGAGCCGAGACGAGCTCTACGACATCCTCCGCGGCACCGAGATGGTGTTCGTGACCGCGGGTATGGGCGGCGGCACCGGCACCGGCGCCGCGCCAGTGGTGGCCGAAATCGCGAAGGACTGCGGCGCGCTCACCATCGGCGTCGTGACAAAGCCGTTCGCCTGGGAAGGCGCCCGCCGCATGAAGCAGGCGGAGGAAGGCCTCGCCCGGCTGCGCGACAAGGTTGACACGCTGATCGCGATCCCGAACTCCCGGCTCATCGAGATTTGCCCGCCCGACGCAACCATCGAGATGGCCTTCGAGACCGCGGATGACGTGCTCCGCCAGGCAATCCAATCCATCTCCAACATCATCAGCCAGAACGGTTCCATCAACCTGGACTTCAACGATGTGCGAACGACGATGAGCGAAGCCGGCCCCGCGCTGCTTGCGGTCGGCCGCGCTTCTGGTGAGAATCGAGCCGCCGAAGCGGCCCGCGCCGCCACCACCAGCCCGTTGCTCGATCAGTCGATCGACGGCGCGCAGAACGTGCTCTTCAACGTCACCCACGGGGGCAACATCCAGCTCCGCGAACTCGATATCGCGGCGCGCGTCATCGCGGAGATGGTCGACCCTTCGGCCAACATCATCTTCGGCACCGTGGTGGACCCGCGTGTTGGGGAAGAGATCCACATGACCGTGATCGCGACCGGGTTCTCGCCAAAGGCGGCGATGATCGACGACGGCCTCGAAATCACGCGCAGCATCCGTGACTACGGGCTGCCGGGCGTTTCGAACATGGATGACGCTGAACTGCCCGCGTTCCTGCGGCGGAACATTCGCTCGTTGAATTCGAGCAGGCCGTTGGGAGACGGGAGTGTGGCGAGGTTGGCTGAAAGGAGGTAGCTACCTAACCGAGCGCGCTACTAGTCCGGAAGGACGCTCACCCGAAGCATTCGGGAAGCATGGGGCTTGATGCAATGGGAGATGGCATCAAGCCCCGTTTTCATCTCGCGTCGGGTACCCCGCCGGTAGCTACCCCACTTTCAGCCGGACGCGTACAGTACCACAACACTTTACAGAAACACCAGTCTTTTCCTTGACATCGGGCGAATCTCATCGTGTTGTCCAGTCGCCGCCCGTCTTTCGGATCCCCTCGCAGAGCACCATGGGCACCCGGGATACGTCTGGAACGGCGAGCCGCTTGCCGCCAGTGGTCCCGCCTGCGCATTCCCACATTGTCGCCACACCGTATAGTCGCGCCCACATACATCTCACCCCCGGAGTACGTCTATGCCAGGCGCCCTTGAAGGCGTTCGCGTCCTTGATTGCACACAGATCATCGCGGGTCCGCTCGCGGGGTCGCTTCTTTCGGAGATGGGCGCCGACGTCGTGAAGGTCGAGCCGCTCGAAGGCGAGCCGTGGCGGCTGCAGGCCGAGATCATCCCCAAGGAGAGCAAGGCCTACCTCTCCCAGAACCGCGGCAAACGCGGACTCGCCCTCGATTTCAAAGCGGCCGGCGCCGCCCCGGTGCGCGACGCGCTGATCCGTTGGGCCGACGTGCTTCTGACGAACTACCGCCCCGGCGTGCCCGAATCCCTGGGTATCGACTACGAGTCCGCACGGAAGATCCGTCCGGACATCATCTATGCCGAGAACACCGCGTTCGGGAAGCTTGGGCCGGATGCCAACCGGCGCGGCTACGACATCGTGGCGCAGGCCATGAGCGGCTTAACGACTTCGAACCCAAACCTGCAGAACGGCTTGCCGATGCAGGTCGGCTTCGCGCCCGCGGACGTGATGAGTGGCATCGCGCTCGCCTGGGGCATCACCGCGGCTCTCTATCATCGTGAGAAGACGGGCGAGGGCCAGGCGTTGAACACATCGCTGTTGCTCACGGCGTTGACGCTCCAGGCGGGTTCAAAGGAGATCCTCGCGATGGACGAGGAGCCTCGTGAGCGGCGGCGGAGCGCAGTGGAGGCCGCGCGGGCGCGCGGAGCCAACATCGAGACCGTTTACGCTGAGCGACGCGCGCTCATGCCAGAACTCGCGGGGAACGTCTACTACCGGCCGTACCAGACGAAGGATTCGTACATCGCCGTTGGCTGTCTCGGGCCCGGGCCGCGCGCCCGGTTCCGCGAGGCCCTTCAGTTCCACGACCCGCGCTACGACTCGGACTTCGACCCTGCCCGCCTGAAGGAAGTGGCGGCGGGTCTGGTCGCGACCTGTGAAGCGAAGTTCCTGGAACACCCGAACGACTACTGGATTCCGTTCCTCGATTCGCGGGACATTGCTGCCGGCCCGGTGCGTTTCATCGAAGAGATGTGGAACGACCCCCAGGTCGTGGCCAATGAGTTCCTGGAAGAGTACGACCACACGCTCCTCGGGCCGTTGCGCGGGCCTGCTCCGATCATCCGGATGACCGGGACACCGACGCGGATCCAGCGCGCGGCGCCGGCCCTCGGCGAACATACCGCCGACATCCTCGCCGAGGTTGGCTTCACCGCTGAGCAGATCGCCAGCTTCCAGGAGCAGTCGATCACGAACTAGCGGCGTCCTCCGCCCAGGCGGGAGCCTCGCGGTCGAGTACGGCGATCACGTCGTGGAACGTCTCGAAGGCGTAGACGCGCGGGTGGACGCCTTCGAGCGCCCGAAGCAGCGCGTCGCGCGCGAAGACGACCCGGGCGAGCTTCGCCGCTTCGATGTCGCTCGCGCCATCGCCCACGTACGCCACGAAGTCGCCGACTCCTTTGAACGCCGCGGCGTAGCTCAACTTGTAACCCGCTTCCAATTCAATGCCCCGGGGGCTCAGGTAGGTCACCTGCCACCGGTAGTCGAACCGCGCCCGCCCGGCATGCCGGGCCACCCGGTCCACACCCGCCTTGTCGAGCACGGCATCGACATAGAAGTCGAACCCGTTGCTGACAACCACCGGCGTCCAGCCGTTCCACAGCGCCCAGTCGAGCGCCTCCAGGAATCCCGGCCTCAGCGTCACGGCATCCGCGCAGAACGCCCGCAGCTCGTCTCGCGTCGCGCTGACGGTGAGGAGTGCCGCGGCGTTGAACTGCTCGACGGTGAGCCTTCCGGCCCGATAGTCCGCTTCGCGGTCGCGCCATGCGGGCGCGGCGAAGCGTTCGAACACGAGCCTGGCGGTGTTCTCCATCACGATCGTGTCATCGAAGTCGAGGCAGAGGACTCTGGCCATGCCCCAAGTCTCGCACAGCGGCTGCCCGCGGACGTGCGAAAGCTGGTAGGTTCCTTCCCATGGACCTTGCCCGCGCCCGCTATCTGGTTAGCCCGGCCGGGAAGTCCGCGCTCGCCAGCCTCCCGGCCGGCCTGCCGGTGGAGAGCCCTGGGCGGCTCGCGACCGCGCTGCGGCGCACGTTCCCGGCAGCCGAAGCATCGGCGCTGGCGGAACAACTCACGCTTCGTGCCCGTGCTTCGCGCAATCACGGCATTTCGCGGGAGTTCCTCTACACGGCCGAGGGCCTGGAGATGATGACCCATCCGCTTGTCGCGGCACGGAGGGCAGACCGCCTGGCGGTCTACGAGCGCGACGTGGTGGACCTCACGGCTGGACTTGGCGGAGACCTCCATGCCGTCGCCGCACGCGATGTCCCCTGCGCCGGGCTCGAGCGGGAGCCTGCAACCGCGCTTCTTGCGGCGGCGAACACAGGCGTCCCGGTCGTGCGGGGGGACGCTGCGCATCCACCTTTCGATGTCGCGCGGCTCGCGGTCGTGCTCGACCCGTCCCGCCGTGCGGGCACGTCCCGGACCTTCGATCCGGCGGCGTACTCTCCGCGATGGGATGCCGCGGTGGCCATCGCCACCTCGGCCGCGGCGGGTGTCATCAAGGCTCAGCCGGGCATCGACGCGAGCTACATCCCACCGGGCATCGAACTCGAGGCGGTGCAGCTGGGGACGTCGATGCGGGAGCTGACCATCTGGTTCGGCCAGGGCGCGGAACCTGGAATCCGGCGAGCGGTCCTGCTTCCCGCGGGCGAAACGCTCGAATCCAACGAGCCGGGGGCCCCCCCGGAGCCGCGCGCACCCGCGACCTTCCTGTTCGACCCTGAGTCCTGCGTGACGCGGTCGACCCTTGTGCGCCAACTTGCCCACCGTCTTGGCGCCTGGATGCTCGATCCACACATCGCCTACCTCTCGGCTGATGCCGCGGCATTCTCTCCGCTGGCCGCTACTTTCCAGGTGCTCGACGCGTTGCCGTTTTCGGTGTCGCGACTAAAGGAGCGGATGCGCCAGGGACGCTGGCGGGCAGACGAAATCCGGCGGCGCGCCTTCCCGGTCGAGCCGGACGAGATGCGGAAGCTCCTCGGGCGCCTCGAGGGCGACCCGGTGACGCTGTTGTTCACCACGATCGGGAGCCAGCGCACCGTCTTCATCTGCCGCCGCCTGTTCGCGCCGGCCTGAACGCGTCACAATTCGCGAATGCCGACACTTCTCGTCTCCCACTCCGTTGCCGAGCGCTACGGCGCGCCTATTGCTGAAGCTTTCCCGGGTATAGAGACCCTCATCCTCCCGGGAGACTCGGACCAGCCGCTCGACGACGAGACTCGCGCCCGCATCGACTACGCATTCTTTTCGACCGACATCTACCCCGCTTCGTCGCGGTCGTTCTTCACCACGGTGCGCGCGGCCCCCAACCTGAAGTGGATCCATGTGATGAGTGCGGGCGTCGACAACTGGGTGTTCCAGGAACTCCTGAAGAAGGGCATCCGCATGACGACGTCCTCTGGCTCCACCGCGAAGCCCATCGCCCAGTCGGTGATCGGTGGGATGCTCATGCTTTCGCGCGGATTCCTCGCCTGGGGAGATTCGCAGCGCAGGCACGCCTGGGAGCCGATCCGCGGCGCGGCGACGCCCGCGGACCTCATTGGTCAGACCATGACCGTCGTCGGCCTCGGCGCTATCGGCGCGGAGATAGCGCGCATCTCCGCTGCCATCGGCCTCGACGTCATCGGGGTGCGACGCAGTCCGTGGCGCGAAGGCGACCCTGTCCGCGAACTCGTCCCACCCAGCGCGCTCCTCTCCGTCGCCCCCCGCACCGACTGGCTTGTCCTTGCCTGCCCGTTGACCGACGAGACGCGCGGCCTTGTCAGCAGCGAAGTCCTGGCGGCCCTCCCGAAGGGCGCGCACGTCCTGAACATCGCCCGTGGCGAGGTCGTCGATGAGCCCGCGCTCATCGAGGCGCTGCAGTCCGGGCACCTCGGGGGCGCTTACCTCGATGTCTTTTCCAAGGAGCCGCTCGACCCCGCCTCGCCGTTCTGGGACATGCCGAATGTGATCGTCTCGCCGCACAACTCCGCTGCCGCCCTGGGGAACGACCATCGCGTCGCCACCGAGTACTTCCTCCCGAATCTCGCCCGCATGGCGAAGGGCGAGCCATTGGTCAACGAGGTGACCGTCTGACCTGCCCCAATCCGATGGCGGCCACGGCGCCCCCGGCCGCTCCGGCAACAGTCGCGGCGACGAGCAACCACCACACGCTGGTGGAGTTGTCTTCGCCGGCCAATTCGCCCCCGGAAGTAACCGGTGGTTGCGTGGGCTCGGGCGATGGCACGACGAGAGCAGGCCGACCGGCCACGGCACCTTCAATGACAACGATGGCTTCCTCCAGGGACATGCCGCCGCGCGTTCCGTCGGGGAGTTGCCAGCGGTCCGGCTCAGGCATCGTCGGATAGAAGATTCCCGCAGCGCCCACGCCGACGCCTCGATAGCCCGCCAGGTCGTTCGGCACCTGGCTCTGGAGGAACATCAGGAGTTCCTGGCCGACCTCAAAGCGCGGCCCGCGGCCCGCTGTTTCGTCGCACTCACCGAGACTCCAGCTGTCCTGGTAGAGGCGGTTGTCGATCTTCAGTGTCTGGCCGTCGTTGGCTCCAAGGAATCCACTTCGGACGCGAACCTCGGCGGTGAACGCGTTGGCCCGTTCCACCGTGCCGAGCGCGATGATGGGCGCTGTCCGGGCGAGATAGGCCACGGTCTGCGGTCCTGACAGGCATTGGATGGTGCGCGTCGGCTCGGGGACAGCTTCTCGCGCCGACGCGTTAGGAATGCTGAGCGGCCCGAGCTTCGCGAGTTGGGCTCGCGCGTCGCTCATCGGGACTCGTACAGGTGCTGATCGTTCGGCCCCGATCTCGTGGGACTCAATGCTGTCCTCCTGGATCGGGATGAGGCCGCGCACAAGGAGCGGGCGCCAGTTCGCGCCGAGACCGTCGGTGTCCCGCGCCAGCAAGGCGATCACGCGCGTCCCCGGCTCCATCGCGCGGATTCGAGTTGGGACGGGTTCACACGAAGGAGTGGTCGTTTGGAGGAGGTTGCGGATGACGAGCACGGAGGCCTTCGAGGCGGGGGCCCTGTAGTACTCCTCTACGATCAGATCGATTGCCGCGCCATGTTGTTCGCCTAGCGTCCCGATCGCCGCGACTTCCACTCCCTGGCTCTCGCCCAGGAACGCCACGTTGAAGGGACCGAGAGAACATGCGTGGACGGAACTTGCGGCCAAGTGTTGCGACGCAGCCGCCACGAGGGCGACTACCAGTAACCCGCACGCGGAAAGAAACCGCGCCATCAGTCGCCCTCCGGTCCTATCCGTTAGAACGTCCTGGACGGGAGAAAGGTTCCCGGCCCGGTGGCTACCGCCCCTTGAAGACCGGTTCCCGGCGCTCCACGAAGCTCAGGGCGCCTTCCTTGTGGTCTTCGGTCGTGAACAGGTAGGCGAGCGAGTTGCCGACGTACTCGCCCATTTCGGCCATGGTGCCGTGGACGGATCGGCGGAGGCCCTCCTTCATGTAGCGGAGTGCGATCGGCGGGTTCTGCGCGATCTTGCGGGCCATCTCCATCGCCGCCGGCATGAGTTCGGCCGGGGGCACAACTCTCGAGACGAGGCCGATCCGCTCGGCTTCCTGTGCCGGGATGATGTCGCCGGTGAACAGTAACTCCGCGGCCTTCGACGGGCCGACTACCCGGGGCAGCCGCCACAGCCCGCCCAGGTCGGCCACGAGGCCACGCTTGATGAAGAGCTCGCCGAACTTGGCAGACTCGGAGGCGATGCGGATGTCCGCGAAGAGCGCCAGGTCCATCCCCCAGCCGACGGCGGCGCCGTTCACGGCACAGATGACCGGTTTATCGCAATCCAGGACGGCGGTCGCGGCTGGCGTTGGCTTCGGTTTCGCATCGCGCAGGCGTGCGACGGTTTCGTCGCGCTGTTCCCCGAGCATGATCTGGCGCACATCGTCGCCGGAGCAGAACGCGCGTCCGTTGCCCGTGAGTACGACGCAACGGACGTCAGGGTCGCGGTGGGCATCGCGGAAGGCCTGTTCCAGTTCGACGTACATCTGCCGGTTCAGCGCGTTCATCGTCTCCGGGCGATTGAGCGTGATGACTCCGACGTGGTCTTCGACGGTGTAATCGATGAACTCGGGCATGGGTGGAGGCCTCCATGGTGTGGGCGGAGTGTAACGTGGCAGGAGGGCGTCGTGTTCGGTATGATTCATGGTAGGAAAGGTGGTACTACCGTGGGTCATACCAAAGTGGCGGTTTCGGTCCCGGACGAGTTGTTCGTCCAACTGGAAGAATCGGCGCGAGCGGAAGGCACAACGCGCAGTGCCATTGTTGTCCAAGCGCTTCAAAGTCACTTCGATCGGGTAACTGCCGCAGATTTCATCGAGCGGATGAACGCTGCGTACGGTCCACCGATGACCGAGGAAGAGCTGCGCGAGGAGGCGGCGCTCGCTCGCGCGCGTGCGAGCGCTCTTCGGCGAATCAATGAGATCCTTCGCCAGGGTGAAACCGAGGACTGGGAACGATGAGGCAAGGCGAAGTCTACTGGGTGCTTGGCGAAGAGCCTTATGGCTCAGAGCCCGGTTATCGACGCCCCTGGCTGGTGGTTCAGAACAATCTGACAAACGCCACTTTGCTGAATACCGTGCTCGCGTGCCCGCTCACCTCGAACATGCGGCGGGCGCAAGCGCCGGGCAATGTCGTACTCCGGCGCCGCGAAGGTGGTCTGCCCAACGAGAGCGTGGTCCAGGTTGTGGGGCTCAGCCCCGTGGAGCGGACGCTATTCGACGAGTTGATCGGCGCCGTCAGCTCCGTGAGGCTCGGCCAGGTGCTTGCGGGGATCATGGGTGTGTTGGAACCCCGGGAGCCCTGACCTACAGCTCGGCCAGCAGCCATTCTTCCGCCAGCTTGATCACATCCGGGCCGATCTCGAAGTGTCCACCGGGAAGCCAGCGGATGTCCTTCTTGCCGGGCAGTGCGTTGTACAGCGCTTCGGTCCGTTCACGCGGGATGAGCTGGTCCTGCAGCTTGCCGACGACGCGAGTCGCCACTCCCTGGAGCAGCGGTATATCGGCGTCCGGTCCATCGACCGCGCCGGCGAGCCCGCCCTCACCGACCAGGCAGAACGCGGCCGCCTTGAAGCGGCCGTCCCGCGCCACAGCGGGGATCCCGAGCATGCTCCCCATTGAGTAGCCCACGAACCCGACTCGAGACATGTCGATAGGGAACCGCTCAGAGAGGAGGTCGAGCATCGTGGTGACTTCGGCGGCGAACTGTGCCCGGATCTCGGGGTAGCGATCGGGGTTGCGGAAGAGCGACATAGGGTCTGCCGAAGCGCGCTCGCCGTGGAGCGGGGCATCGAGGCCGCCGCAGATCCATCCACGACGGGCCCACGCCCGCGCGACTTCCGCCACGAAGTAGTCCTCTTTGCTCCCCATCCCGGGGTGCTGGATGAGGACGAACGGCATCGGGTCTTCGTGTTCGATGGGGAGGTAGAGGAGTCCCGGGACGTGTTCGGCGCCCTGGTGGAACCAGAACTGGACTTCGCGCAGATTCCCCATCGGCATTTCGTGCGTTTGTAGTGCGTCAACCATCGCCGTCCAATCTACAGTCGCACGTCCACCATGTCGCACTCTTGACCCTTAGCGCCCCTGAGAAAACGATGGCACCGACCGAACGCACGCCTAGTCCGCCACGGGCGGAACGGGGGAACCAGTTTTCGGGGCGAGTCCGCAAGGGCGTCCTTCACGGAAAGGAACGCGACGGCGGAGCGGCCATCTCCGGCCGCAGCCCGGCAGCTAACCTCGGAGGCGTAGGAAGACCGTCCCTTAAGAGGCGTCTTCGCAATGGCAATCCTGGCTCGCCGATCCCCGTCGGCGGCAACTGCTCCCTCATCCTCCACAGTCGCACTTCCAGTCTATGCGTCGTCGCATCTGCGCGAGCGGCTCTGGAACATGCTCCCCCTATCCGTGTCGCTCCTGCTCGCGAGCTTCGTCTTCTGGGGGCCCTTCTACGCCCCTTGGCCGTTCGCCATCCTGAGCATGGGCTTCTTCACTTACTGGCTGGTCCGCTCGTACTCGGTGGCGGTCTCCTGTCTCGTGGGGCTCCGAAAACTGAAGCAGTGGCAGCAGGCCAACTGGCTTGCGAAGTACTGCGAATGGCTTCCGGACCACCCGGATGCTGAGAAGTGGGAATGGCCGCGCCACCTGGTCATCATCCCCAACTACAAGGAGAGCGAAGAGGGCCTCGCCCGCACGCTCGATTCCCTCGCGAACCAGGCGAACGCCGGCCAGGTTGTTGTTGTGATGGCGATGGAAGCCCGCGAGGCGGACGCTCACGTCAAGGCCGAGCGGCTGGTCACCCGGTACCGCCGGCACTTCGCCGGGATGTTCGCGACTTTCCACCCCGTCGGTCTCCCGAACGAAACGCCGGGCAAAGGTTCGAACGAGGCGTGGGGCGCCCGCGAGGCGTTCATCCACCTCATCGAAGACGGTGGGGACGACATCCGCCGGTACTCAGTTACCAGCTGCGATGCCGACGCAGTGTTCCATCCGCGCCACTTCGAGGCGCTGAACTTCCTCTTCCTCACGGCGCCGGACCGCTACCGGACGTTCTGGCAGCCGACCATCTTCAACAGCAACAACATCTGGGAGATCCCCGCTCCGCTCCGGATCCCGGATGGCCTCTCTGGCATCAACCGCATGTCGAACCTCCTCCTCCCCGGAAGCGTGAAGTTCCCAACTTCTTGCTATTCGCTCAGCTGGCAGATGCTGAACGAGGTCGACTACTGGGACGAGGAAGTCATCCCCGAGGACTGGCACCTCTACCTGAAGTGCTCGTACACGTTCGGCGACCGCGTGAACGTCCAGCCGATCTTCCTCCCCCTCGGCAATGACTGCGTGCTGACCGATGGGTATTTCAAGACCCTCCGCGCTCATTACGCCCAGAGCGTCCGCCACGCCTGGGGCGCGAGCGACATCCCCTACGCCTGGCGCGCCGCGCGCAACCCCGGCTCTCCTGCGAGCTGGGGCCGGAAGGTGCTCCTCGCGACGTCCGTCACGAAGGTGCACGCGCTGTGGATGGCCCAGTGGTACATGGTCACCCTCGGCGTGCTGCTCCCTTCGAAGATGGCCGGCACCTGGGGCGCCCCGCTCCCGGAGTGGTGGGTGCAGCGCTACGAAATCCCGGGCACCGGGTGGCACCCTGAGTACGTTTTCCAGCCTTCGCACTGGTTCAACTTCGACCGCACGGGCCTGCTCGAGTTCCACATGTATGTGAACGCCGCCGGCATGCTCGTCGGGGTCTGCATTGTCCCGCTCATCGTCATGATGGTGGTGGAATACCGGCAGCGTGGCCCCCGTCCGTCCAACGTCTCGCTGCCGAAGGCCGTGGCCAGCTTCCTGATCTGGCCCGCGATGGCGGTGATCACCTTCTTCTTCGCCTCGATGCCCGCCCTCCATGCACAGTGGAAGCTCGCAAGCGGCAAGGGCCTGGTGTACCGCGTGGCGGAAAAGGGCAGCCGCAGGCTGCACGTCCCCGTGCCTTCGGCGGCGTCCGCGCAGGCCGAAGCAGAAGCGGTCGGGGCGCTCGGCGGGGGCCAGTAGCCCACACGTCTTCACACTTCAAGGGCGCCGGGTTGAGCCTTCAACCCGGCGCTCCTGTTTTCCTGGGCCCGGCGGACCTCGCACCCGCCATTCGGCACCGCGCGAGCGGCGCTGTATCGTTCCCGCACCACTCCCGGGAGCATCCGCATGGCCACGATCCAATCCGCTACAGGCCCCATCGATTCCAGCGAACTGGGGTTCACGCTCATGCACGAGCATGTCCGCGTGGGCTGGGGGGCGATGTACCAGCAGTACCCGGAGATGTTCGACCGTGAGCACGAACTTGACCGCGCAGTCTCTCGCCTGAAGGATGCGCGTGCGGCCGGCGTGAAGACGGTCGTCGACCTCACGCCGATCGACCTCGGGCGCGACGTCACGCTGATCGCGGAGGCAGCAAACCGCTCGGGGATGCAAATCATCGCCGCCACGGGCATCTACTACACCGCCCACCCGTTCCACTTCCAGATGCGTGAAGACCGCGAGATGCAGGAGCTCTTCGTCCGGGACATAACTCTCGGCATTTCTACGACCGGAATCCGGGCCGGCGTGATCAAGTGCGCGACGGAACCGGAGATGCATCCAATGAACGAGCGCGTGCTCCGCAACGCCGCCCGGGCTGCGAAGGAGACCGGTGTCCCTATCTGCACCCACACCTACCCCGCCAACCGCACCGGCCTGGACCAGCAGCGGGTGTTCAAGGAGGAAGGGGTGGACCTCTCCCGTACGGTCATCGGCCACTCAGACGACTCGGACGACATCAGCTACCTGGAGCAGATCATCCAGAACGGGAGCTACTGCGGGATGGACCGCATCGGTATCCAGCGGCCGCGCACCAGCGAGCAGCGCGCCGACATGGTGGCCGCACTGGTGGAGAAGGGTTACGCGGCACGCATCACGCTTTCGCACGATTCCTGCTGCAATTTCCACTGGGCGCCGGAAGGCATGCTCGATGAGTACGCCCCGACCTGGCGGTTGACCCACATCCCGCTCGATGTCATCCCGATGCTGCGCGAGCGTGGAGTGAGCGAGGGCGCTATCGAGCAGATGACCGTCCTCAACCCGCGCCGCATATTCGGCGGGGACTGAGCGCCGTCCGCCACCCCGGCGCAGGCCAGGAAGGTCTTGTGCCGGACTCCGGGCCCTGAGCGCCCGCTCAGTGTCCACTCTCCATTCTCTCTAAGGGTTCTCCCGTAACCGGCTGTCCACCCGCCCGCCACATTGGGAGGTCGTTCAGAAGGCGCGGTTGCAGGTCGCGACGGGCCCTGCGCACCGATCCGGGGACCATGTTCACCCGCTGTCCACTCTCTCGTTCCCTGCTGGCCACCGTGTTCACTATTCCGTCCCCAAATCGCTCCCCTGGGGCACCCTTTCGCCCCGTCCTGCAACGCGATAACCACCGTGACACTAACGCCACCAGCGAGTGGCGGGGCTGCCGGGGAACCCGGGGCCCGGAAAACAGGAGAACCAGCGAAATGTCCTCGATCGTCACGAACGTCGCCGCCCTCAACGGGAACCGGAACCTCAACAACACCAACATGAAGATGGGCAAGGTGCTGGAGAAGCTCTCCAGCGGTTACCGCATCAACCGCGCCGCCGATGACGCGGCCGGCCTCGGGATTTCCGAAAAGATGCGCGCGCAGATCCGGGGCAACACCCAGGCGATCCGCAACGCCCAGGATGGCATCTCGATGATCCAGACCGCTGAAGGCGCGATGGACGAGGTCCACTCGATCCTCCAGCGTATGCGCGAGCTGGGCGTCCAGGCTGCGAACGACACCTATGACACCGCCGCCCGGACCTCAATCGGCACCGAACTCGTGCAGCTCCGGACTGAGATCGACCGGATCTCGAACGCGACGAACTTCAACGGCCAGAACCTCCTGACCGGCACCCTCACCGGTACGCTCGGCGGCGTGACGGCGAACGACCTGGTCGTGAACGACGCGGTCGCGGCGGCCATCGCCTCGAGCATCGAAGTTGCCGGTTCCAAGGCCGACACCTACACCTTCACCTACGCGGCAGCGACCGACACGCTCACGCTGACGAACTCCGCGGGCATCGCCCAGAACGTGACGCTCGGTGCAATCGCGGCCAACGGCACGCAGGTGCTGAACTTCTCGCAGCACGGCATCAAGGTGACGCTGAACAGCGCGGCGGGCGACACGGCCGACAACATTGGTGCGGCCCTCGCCCTGGCTGCGAACGACACGATCGTGGTGTCCGGTACGGGCGCCGCGGCCCTCCAGGTCGGCGCGAACACGACCGCCTACGACACCATGAATATCTCGTTCAACGACAGCCGCGCGACCTCGGCGACCGGCCTGAACCTGGTCACGGGCGGCGGCGTGGACTGGACCTCGTCGGCGACGGTCGTGGCTTCGAACACGGCTTCGCAGGCGTTCATCAACCAGATCGACACGGCGATCACCACGTTGAACACCCGCCGGTCGGACCTTGGTGCTGCGCAGAACCGCCTCGAGCACACGGTGAACAGCCTCGGAGTCAGCGTCGAGAACCTGACCGCGAGCGAGAGCCGAATCCGCGATGCCGACGTCGCCGAACTCAGCAGCCAGATGGCGAGCAACCAGATCCTGCAGCAGGCCGGCACCGCCGTCCTCGCCCAGGCGAACCAGGCTTCCCAGAGCGTCCTGACCCTCCTCCGCGGCTAACCGCCGTAACGTCCACCAGCCAAGTGGGGCCCGGCAGTTCTGCCGGGCCCCATTTTCGTTGTCCGCCTGGCCGGCGCGGCGAGGTCTCCACCGGCTGGCTCCCTCAAGATCCCCGGCTATTCGCCCGAAGATCAGGTAAGTCCCCGAAAGGAAACGGCCATGGCCGACCTTAGACTGGCTGCCATAGACCACGTTTCGTTTGCGTCGCAGGCGGTCCCGCCCGACGGACGCGGACGAAACGGCGCCTACCCGCGCCCGAAGCGCCAGCGGTCGGCGCGTGAACGGCTCATCGCCGCCCTCGCGCCAGGCCGCCTTCCGGAGACTTGTGAAGTGGACTACGTCGTGGATGCCCAGGGGATGATGGTTGCCGTCCTCGTCCGCGACCTTTCGACCGGGGAGGTCATCGCCCGAATCAACGCCGAGGATCTGTGGCAGCTGGGGACGGAAGAAGCTGCCGGCGGATTGCTCCTCGAGCGAAGGGGTTAGCGCATGTCAGACCCGGTCCGCATCAGCGGATTCTTCTCCACGTTCGATACCGAGTCGGTAATCTCGCAGCTGACCCAGGTGCGGATGAACGCCGTCACCTTGCTCGAGATCAAGAATGCCAAAGCGGCGGCGAAACAGTCCGCGATTGCGACGGTGCAGACTTCGGTCGGCGCGCTCCTTGCGAAACTGAACGCGCTTTCGGCCGCGAACTCGGTGAGCGGCAAGGTAGCCAACAGCAGCGGCGCCGCGGTCAGCGTTTCGAGTACGCCGTCTTCGCTGATTGGCTCGTTCACGGTTGATGTGACGAAGCTGGCGACTGTATCGAAGGTCCAGGGCGGCGTCGTCTCGGCCGCCATCGATGCCACGAAGCCGATGAACGAGTCGAACTTTGGGACCGTCCCCACAACTGGCAGTTACACGATTGCAACGGCCACCGGCGGCGCCCAGACGTTCGGCATCGGTGGAGGAGATGTCCAGTCCGCGGCCCTCCTCTCGGCGGCCAACACGCAGATGGCAGTCACGAGCGGGACGTTCACCATCGCCACCGCCACCGGCGGTTCGTCGACACTCACGATCGACGCAGCGACGCAGTCCCTCGCCGATGTCGTGGCCGCGATCAACGGATCGGGCATCGGTGTCACGGCCACCGTCACGGATGACCAGTATGGTCACGCGAACCAGATCTCCGTTGTCTCCACCCAGGGAGCGATCACGTTCGGCAACGGCGCCGACACCTCGAACTTCCTCTCCGCGACGAACCTGCTCGCTTCCACTGGCACAACCACCCGGACGAGCAGCGCAGCGTTCACGAAGATGATGACGCTCAACGAAGTCATCGCCGACTTGAACGGCAGCGCGATTGGGGTCACCGCGAGCATCACGAACGACGCGAATGGGCGGGCGAACATCCTCACGGTGACTTCAACCCAGGGGAACATCAGCTTCGGGAATGGCGCCGACACTTCGAACTTCCTTTCCGCGACCGCACTCATCACGTCTGCCACGGGCGCGACGCGGTCAAGCGCCAGCCCCCTTTCGCGCGCGAGTCAGTCCGCGAAGCTCGAGGATGTCGGCTTCAATGCGGGACCGGTCGCAGCGGGGCCGCACAACCTCGTGATCAATGGCGTGGACATCGCCTACGACGCATCGACGGACTCGATGACCGACGTAGTGAACCGCATCAACGCGAGTTCGGCCGGGGTGACGGCGCGGTATGACTCGATTACCGACACTTTCCGGCTCCAGAACGCGAAGACCGGCACGCTCTCGCTTACCGTCGCGGACGATGGTTCGGGTGGCGACCTTGCAGCAAAGCTTGGCCTCATCGGCGCTACGTTCACCGAGGGGGAAAACGCCGCGTACTCCATCGATGGCGGGCCAGCCCAGTCGTCGGCGTCGAATACCATCACCCACAACGGCGTTGGCGTGACCCTGAACGCCCTGACCGGCGGGACGCCGAACACCGTGACCGTGACCCAGGACACCACCTCGGCCCTGGCTGCCGTCAAGGCATTCGTCACCGACTTCAACGGCGTCATGACGGCGATCAGCGCTGCGACGAAGGCCGATGGCTCGAAAGAAAACAACACGTCGGGCCCGCTCAGCGGCGACGCCAGCCTTCGTCAACTCAAGTCGGACCTTCGCTCCATCGTCACGAGCATGGCGGTGAATGTCGACGGCAACTTCAAGACGCTCAACGAAGTCGGTATCAGCTTTGGTCCGGTCGGTTCGGCGCTTGGCGCCACCAGCACCCTCCAACTCGACGAGGCGAAGTTCAAGACGGCACTCGCCGATGACCCTGCGGGAGCCCAGGCCCTGCTCAGCGCGCTCACCCTCTCCGCCTCGCTCCAGCCGGGCGGGACCGGTTCGGTGACGGGCCTGACCGGGACATATTCGGGGGCGCAGTCCGGAAAGTACGTCATCGATGATGACGGCCTCGGCAACCTCACCTCCGTCTTCACGCCCGCCAACGGCGGCCCCGCGAGCACGACTACCGCGACCGTCGGCCTGAACGGTTCGACATCGCTCCTCGTCCCCGGGATGCTCGTGAACGTTGGAGGCGTGTTCCAGGCCGGCACGCACACGGTAACGGTCACGGCGTCTTCGCAGAGCGTCATTCAGCGTCTGAAGCAGTTCTCCGAGGTGCAATCCGGCGCCGGAGGAGTCCTCCAGAAGCGCCAGGATGCTTTCAAGAACATCCAGACGGACATCGCGAAGCGGATCGAGGACGTCCAGGACCGGATCGAGAAGGAGATGGAAGTGCTGCGCAAGAAGTTCGCCGCGATGGAGCGAGCCCAGGCGGCCGCCCAATCCGCCATTAGCCAGCTCCAGGCCTTGACGACGAAGATCACATCGAGCGACGAAAGCTAACCGCCGGGGATTTCCCCGATACTCGAATCGCGATCCGCGCCGATGCTGCTAGAGACAGAAGAAGGTTCCGCGTGAAGGAGAAGGTACCGCGAATGACCAGCAACCCGTACGCCGCCTACAGGACCGTAGAAGCGACCACAGCCGACCCGATAACGCTCACGACGATGCTTTACGACGGTTGCGTGAAGGCTCTGAAGAAGGCCGTCATTCACCTTGAGAATGGCAACCGCACGGGATTCAACGACGAGTCAAATCGCGCCTACCTCATCATCGGCGAGCTGCGTTCGACGCTCGACATGAGCCAGGGAGACATCGCCGAGAACCTTGCCGGGGTGTACGGATACTGCATGCGGCTCATCGTCGAATCGTCTCTCGGCGATGCCGAACGACTGCGGGAGGTCGAGAAGCACATCTCGACAATCGGTGCGGCATGGAAAGCCGCCACGGCCGAGCTGCGGGCGAGCCGTGCCGTTAGCCGCCTCGGCGCTGAAGCCGCGGCCTGAGATGGCCCGCGAGGCAATAGAGAGGGCCCTGGTCATCGCTCGCGAACGCCACGAGGCGATCACGCGGGGCGATATTGACGCGTATGCCGGCAGGGAAGAAGCGCTCACCGCCGCCTGCGACGTGCTCATTTCCGGCAACGCCGAGGTCTTCACCGCGGGCGACGTCCCCTCGCTGGATGAGCTGATCGCGCTGGAGACACAGTCCGGCGCGGTCCTCCAGCAACTCATGGATGAGGCTTCAGCCAGGCTCGGGACACTCCGTCACAGCGAGCGCGCGAACCGCGCCTACCTTCACCACCAACGGCTCACTGTAAACGGCGCGTAAGCCCGCCGATCCGAGCGCGTAACTCCCGTCGCCGTTCCTCGTTTTGTCACCGTTTGGCTATCTGGAAGCGCCTGACGGAGCCCCTCCCGGCGGTCAAGATCGACCCCGAAGCTGCCGACACTCACCAAGACCGGAGGGGACGCCCCGGCGCCCGGGAGGAGCCGAATTGACCCAGACCAGGACTGCCCGAAAGCTTTCGCCTTCCACGCTCGTGGCGGGCGGATTCGTGTTCGCCGCGGCAGTGATCGCATGGTTCGGCCTTTCGGGCTCGGCATCTTCTCCCGCCGAACAGCCAATCGTCACCTCGGCGGGCAATGAACGCCCGGCGAGGCCGGTCGCTGCCGTAGCCGGCGTCTCGACCGGGGGCTTGCCTACCCGAATCGTCGTGCCGGCCGCCGGCGTCGATGCCTCGATCGCGGAGGTCGGTGTCACCGTCCAGTCCGGCAAGGCGGCATGGGAAACGGCCTGGCGCGCCGCCGGCCACCACCTGGATTCGGCGATGCCGGGCCAGCCCGGCAACATGGTCATCACCGGCCACGTTTCGGTCGCAGACCGGTCGAACCTGGCCGTCTTCCGCGACCTCGAAGGCGTCGCCGCCGGCGATGTCGTCGAGGTGTTCTCCGGGGATCAGCGATACACCTACCAGGTCGACAGGGTCCTGGTGGTCCCGCCGGGCGCGGTCAAACTGCTCCGCTCGGATTCCACCTCGACGGTGACGCTCATCACCTGCACGAAGGACCTGAAGAACAGGCTGGTCGTTATCGGGACGCTTACCGCATAAGCGCATTGAAACGGTGTTGCACAGGCGGATACCATGAATACGGATTGGGAGGATGGTCCTCATGGCAGGAGTAAGAAAGACTTCCGGCCCCAGCGCTGCCCGAGGGGTGGTGTACGACCTGGCGAAGTCCCGTGCGGGGGCGTCGGCAACGGTCGATAACGCCGGGCGGACGGACTCATCCGGGATTACGGATGGAGCGCGCGAACTTGCCTCGGCACTTCGCATCGTCCAGGAGGCGGAAGAGGCTCGCACGGAGCGGATGCTCGCCCTGAAGGCCCAGATCGCGAACGGCACTTACAATCCCGACCCTCGCGAAATCGCGCGAAAACTCGTCGAACGCGGGTTCTGAACCGCGCATTGGATTGGGGCTTTCCCGTCCGCGAACCTTTGACCCAGCACTCGGGATTGCCCCAATACACGCGCCGCCGCGACGGGCCTACGGTGGGAGTGGAAGAGGTTGTTGGGTTGGTGGGGTCATCCTGTCGCTCCCGGCACAGCAAGCTCAGCGGAGTAGTCAATTGCCAACCGTGCTAGCAATCGTCTCCGGTGCTCCGCGGGCTCTCGAGGGGCGGTCACTCATGGGCGACCATCTCACCGCGGAGATCGCGGCTGAGGCAGGCCCCTGGATTGCCCGCGCCGGCGAGGATGTCTTCGATCTGCTCGTCCTCTGCGGCATGTCCGTCGATGACCAGCAGGCGATCGTGAACGGGTTTCACGCCAACCGCCGATGGCGGCTGGTACCGGTCCTCTACGTTGCCAACGATGACTCGCCTGGTCTCGCCATCCCGGGGACGTTCCGCCCGGAAATAGACGGCATCGCCCGGGGCCGTCTCGAAACTCCCCAGGTGCAGAAACGCATCGTCGAACTGGCGCGCGACGGCATCGGCAGCGCAGAGCTCGTCGTCGCTGGCCCCTTCGAACTCGACCCCCTCCGCGGCAAGCTCCGCCTCGCCGACCTCGAGGTGACACTGACGGAGCGCGAAGCAGAGATCCTGGCGATCCTCCTCGCCCAGCCCAACCGCACCGTCTCCTCGACCGAGATTATCGAACGCGGCTGGGGCACCGAGGCCGATGCGCGCTACCTGCAGATCCTCCGCCGCCACGTCTCGAACATCCGGCGCAAGCTGCAACGCACTGCCGCGGCCCGCTCCGTTCGGACCGTGCGCGGTTCGGGCTATCGCTTCGATGTGAAGCTCGCGGGTTAGGCCAGCCCAGTTGCCGCAGTGTCCACGGCCGCCCTCACGTCAGCCTTGAAGCCCTGTTCGCGGAGGATGTTACCGAGGCTGCGAAGGGCGAGCAGGACGTTTCCCGGGTTACTCGATTCGCCCATCAGCCCGATACGCCAGACCTTCGCCCGCAGGTCTCCGAGCCCGCCGCCGAACTCTATCCCGTGCCGGTGCAAGAGCGCGCCGCGCACTTCCGCGTCGTTGACGCCTTCGGGGATGCGTACCGTCGTCAGCACGGGTAGCCGGTAGCCGGCGTCGGCGTGCAGGACCAGGCCCATCGCTTCGAGCCCCGCCTGCAGCGCGCGGCCATTCTTCTCGTGGCGAGCCCAGCGAGCTTCGAGTCCTTCATCCAGGACGAGCGCGAGTGCCTCGTGGAGCGCGTACACCATCGAGATTGGCGCCGTGTGATGGTAGGCGCGCCGTTCGTCCCAGTACGCCTCCAGGAGCGAAAGGTCGAGGTACCAGCTGTTGCACGGGACTTCACGCGCCTTGATGGCGTCCCATGCCGCCGGCGACATCGTCAGCGGCGCCATGCCCGGAGGCGCGCTCAGGCACTTCTGGGTGCCCGAATAGACCGCGTCCGCGCCCCAGGCGTCGACGGTCACCGGTACGCCACCGAGCGAGGTTACGCAGTCGACGAGGAGGAGGGCACCCGATTCCTTCGCGAGTTTCACGAACGGTTCGACCGGCGTTTGCACACCCGTCGATGTCTCCGCGTGGACGATTCCGATGAGCTTCACGTTTCCGGCTGCCTTCACGGCGGCTTCGACGCCGGCCAGGTCGGTGGGAGAGCCCCAAGGCGCCTGGACGCGCGTGACCACGCCGCCTGCGCGTTCTGCCATCACGGCGATGCGTTCGCCGAAATAGCCGCAGATGCCGACGACGACTTTCTCGCCCGGCTGGACCAGGTTCATCACCGCGGCTTCCATGCCACTCGTCCCGGTGCCGGGCGTCGCGAGGGTGATCCGGTTCGATGTGCCCATGACCACGCGCAGCATGTCGTTGCACTCATCCATGATCTTCAGGAATTCGGGGTCGAGGTGGCCGAGGATGGGTGCGGTCATCGCCTTCAACACGCGCGGATGGGCGCCGCTGGGGCCGGGGCCCATGAGGATGCGGGTCGGGGGGTTGAACGAGGGGCTGAAAGACATGCCCGATATCCTATGCGGCCATCACATAACCGGCGACCGAAGAGGGCTTGCGTCCTCGGCGTACTGTACCCGCGGGAGGAGACCACACCCATGACCCAGGCAGATACCGCACAACGAACTCGCGAGCCGCTCGCCGCGAACATCCGCAAGGCAACGCCGGCCGACCGCCAACGGCTCACAGCGACGATGGCGAGGGCGTTCGACGACGACCCGATCGCCAACTGGTTCGCCGCACAGGACAGGCGGCGCGCAAGGCGCGTCTACGATTTCATGGATGCGGCATTCCAGATCACCAGGGCGCACGGAGAGGTTTACACGACGGACGACCTGGAGGGCGGGGCGTACTGGTCGCCGCCTGGGAAGTGGAAGATGGGCGTCCTCCAACAGGCGAGACTGCTGCCGGCGATGGTCCGGACGGCCTCCTGGCGGAGGCTGCCGGCGGTAGCCCGGGGAATGAACGCCATCGAACAGAAGCACCCGCACGAGCCGCATTACTATCTCCTCGCGCTGGGCGTGGAGCCGGACCTGCAGGGCCGGAGCCTCGGCACGCAGCTGATGGCCCCGATCCTCGAACGCTGCGACCGCGAACGGGTCCCGGCCTACCTCGAAAGCTCGAAGGAGAAGAACCTGCCGCTCTACGAACGGAACGGATTCCGGGTGACCGAGAAATTCCAGGTGCCGAACGGCGGCCCGGCGATCTGGCTCATGTGGCGGGACCCGCATTGAACGCGAAGGAATCCAGGTAATTGCCCTCGCCGATGCGAGGCAGCGCCCCGGCTACTGGCAGGATCGGTAGCCACCAACCTCAGCGCTAACCGTGCCTGGTGACGATCCACTGGCCGTCGCCCGGCCACTGAAGGCGCTTCATCGTGCCGTCGCTCGTGAAGGCCACGTACGCGGCTGACTCGATATCGATCGTGAAAATGTGGGCCGGCCCGTTGGCGCGCCAGCCGGTCTGTTCGAAAACCCACTGCCAGTAGCCTTCGATGCGGTGTTCCGCCAGTGGCGTCGCGCGCCCCCAGAGCTTCGCGTCGCCCTGTTTTCCGTCCTTGTTCGAGGTCGTGCTGTGGATGGTGCAGCGAGGGTCGCGCAGGAGGTCGAGCGCCTTTTTCGCCTGCCAGATGCCGCCCAGGGCGAGTTCTCCCTCGTAGATCACCCACTCGATCGGCGAGATCCGCGGGAACCCGTCTTTGCGCAGCGTCCCGAGCATCAGGAGGTCGGTCGACTTGAAGCGTTGGAAGCAAAGGGCTGCCAGTGCCGGCGCTTGCAGTTCGAACTCGTCCCAGGAAGCCACAGTTCACCTCGCCAACAGGCCATTGCCCGCCCTGTTGCCAAGTCTACGCGGGACCCGCGACATCTCCTGGCAGGCTTGACAGGGGACCGCAGCAGTAGGGAAGATAGTGAAAATGAATTCACTATCTTCGGGCCGGGCGCCAAAGCAGAGAGCCGAAGACCGGCGCAGGACGATCCTCGCGGGGGCCAGTAGCGTCTTCGCGGGTGCGAGTTTCGCCCAGGCAGACACCGGAGATCTCGCGGCTGCAGCCGGCGTCACACCGCCGGCGTTGTATCGCTACTTCCCCACCAAGCGCCACCTTTACCTCGCGACGCTCGCAGATGCGGGCCCGAAGCTGCTCGAACTCTGGCAGCGCGCCCTTTCGGCGGCGCCGGACCCCGCCAGCGCGATCAAGGACATCGGCATGGCTTACTACGGCCATGCCAGGTCCCGTTCGCCGGTCATGCGTCTCTGGTTCCAGGCCGTGGGCGAAGCCGCGGACCCGGAGGTGCGCGCCCTGGTCGCCGAGACGCTCGGTAAGGCGGTCGGCCTCGTCCAGGCGGTCATCGAAGACGGCCAGCGAGCCGGCGTCTTTCGCGACGACATGGACACCCGGACCGCCGCATGGGAGTTCATGGGGATCGGTTTCTCGATGGACCTTGCCCACGTGCTCGGGTTTGGCGACGACCTCTCACGCGAAACCGTGGAAGAGATGGGCGACCGTTTCATCGATTCCTTGCGCCCCCGCGCGGACACCACCACAACAGGAAGAGGAGTTACCGAGTGAATGCCCCGCCCAGTCTCGCACCCGCTGAACGCGAAGATCTGATCCGCTCCGCCTGGTACTCCCACGATGCACGCTGGTTTAGCACCGTGGCTGCCGATTGCGGGATGGAGGTCGCCAACCGCGCGAACCGCCAGGCCATCCGGCAGGCGGGCATTGTTGAGGCGCGCCGCCTGTCCAAACATCTTGACCTTCCGCCGGTGCGGTCGCTCGATGCATTCTTCGCGTTCACCGATACCGGTCGAGATCTCTTTGTCGGATCCATCGTCGATCTGGCAGTGCGAAAGACCGGCGAGCTTTCGTACGAGGTAGAGGTGACGAAGTGTTTCGCTGCCGAGAACATCGCGCGGGCTGGCCTGGCCGAAAGCTATGAGTGCGGCATTTTCGACAGGATCGAGGGCTGGCATGAAGGGCTCGGGCTACCGCTGGCGGAGCCCGTGCCACGGACGCTCTGCCACCTCGCGAACGGGCGGCGCTGCACGCGCCGCCTGGACATTGTGCCCACGCCAACTGCAGATTCTCGCCCGTAGCGATACACTCGTCCCACAACACATCCGAGGTTCACATGGATTACCGAGACACTCCCGAAGAGGCAATCTTCCGACAGGAAGTGCACGACTTCATCCAGAAGGAATCGCCCCGCAACGTCATGCGCGGCGAAGGCGGCTATGGCGGCCAGGGCGACGCCTGGAAGGCGTGGGTGAAGAAGCTCGCCGACCGGGGTTGGGTCGCTCCGGCCTGGCCGAAGGAGTATGGCGGCGCCGGCATGTCGGTCATGGAGCAGTTCATCTTCAACTGGGAGATGGCCGAAGCTCGCGCGCCGCGCCCGGGCGGCATCGCGACCGGGTTCGCCGGCCCGACCCTGATCGTCCACGGTACCGACGAACAGAAGCAGAAGTACCTTCCGGAGATCCTGGATGGCGAGACCGTTTGGTGCCAGGGCTACAGCGAGCCGGGCGCCGGGAGCGACCTCGCCTCCCTGCAGACTCGGGCCATCCGCGATGGCGATGACTACGTGGTCAACGGCCAGAAGATCTGGACATCGGGCGGGCACATGGCGAAGTGGATGATCCTCCTCGCCCGCACGGACCCAGAGGCCCCCAAGCACCGCGGCATCACCTACTTCATCGCCGATATGAAGGCGCCTGGCGTCACCGTCCGGCCGCTCATCAACGCGGCGATGACCCACGAGTTCAACGAGGTCTTCTTCGAAGACGTCCGCATCCCGAAGCAGAACATCATTGGCGAGGAAAACCGCGGATGGTACCTCGCCCAGACCACGCTGAGCTTCGAGCGCTCCAACATTGGTGGCGCGGTCGGCGCCCGCCAGGGTGTTGAGGATCTCGTGACGCTGGCGAAGACCAGCGATGTCAGCACGCTGAAGTCCAACCCCGGTGTGAAGCACGAACTCGTGGACCGCATGATCGAGGCCGGTGTCGCCACCCAGATGAGCCTCAAGATCATTTCGATCCAGGCGAAGGAGGGCGTCGCACCCGGCCATGAGGCCAGCGTGGCGAAGCTGTACGGCACGGAGCTGAACCAGCGCATCGCCCGCACCGCGATGAAGGTCCTTGGGCTGTACGGTCAGCTCGATGCGAAGTCCGAAGGCGTCGATGCCTCCCGTTTCGGCCGCTACAAGTACCAGTACCTCCGTTCGACGGCGAACACGATCGAGGGCGGCACGAGCGAAATCCAGCGGAACATCATCGCCACGCGCGGCCTGGGCCTGCCGAGGGCATAGCCCTTCACCGTCTCGCAGGAACGAGCGCGGGGGGCTTCGCAAGAAGCCCCCGTCCGGTTTGTGACGGCGGCAGCGGACGGCCGTTATCCTCGCAACCAAACAATCGGAGGACCGCCTTGACCGGCCCACCAGCCACCAAACCCGAACTGCTCGCCCTGATCAACGAACGCTGGGCCGCGCTCTGGCAGCTGGTCGGCGCACTGAACGACGAGGAGATGGAGCGCCCCCTCGGGGACGGTTGGAGCCCGAAGGTCCATGCGGGGCATGTCACCGCCTGGGAGAGGTCGCTGGTTGCGTTGCTGCGCGGGCAGCACCGCGGCGAGGCGATGGGTCTCCCCCGCGAAACCTGGGACGCCCATGACTCAGGTGACGAGTCCAGTTGGCCCGCGACCGGGGACGCCGTGAACGCCGCGCTCGCCGCAGCCGCCCAGGTTCAGCCCCTGGCCGAGGTGCTCGCCCAGAGCGCGTCGACGCATGCCGAACTGCTCGCCCTGCTCGGCTCGATGACCCAGGAAGACCTCGATCGTCCTTACTCGCACTACCAGCCCGACAACCCGCCGCTGAACCCCGCACCCGTCGCCGGGTGGATCCACGGGAACACCTGGGAACACTACAACGAACACATCGGCTGGCTGGAGGCCGGGTTGCGGGGCTGACGGCTACAGGCTGCGTCCGCGCTACACTTCCGTCATGGGCTTCTACTATGGCTCCTCGGGACCTCCGAAGGAGGATCCCCCACCGGGCTCGTGGCGCGAAACCATCGCCATCATCTTCGCCGTCTTCAAGGCCCTTGCAGTCCCGCTCGGGATCCTCTTCGGCGCCGTCATCGGGCTCGTTCTCGTCATCCTTGCCTTCACCGTCAGCGGCTGGCTGGGGCTCGGCCTGATCGCGGCGGTAGTGCTGGCACTCGCCGGGTACGGGGTCTGGGAAGCGAAGCACCCGCCGGAGGTGGGGTGAGCGCCGCCGCTTCAACCCTCGAGGAGCGCGTTGCTGAAGTCCGGGGACGCATAGCCCGGGCGGCATCGCGATCGGGCCGCCTTCCTGAGTCGGTGACGCTCATTGCCGTCACGAAAACACATCCCGCGGAGACCGTCCTCGAAGCGTTCACCGCCGGGCTCACGGACTTCGGTGAGAACCGGGTCCAGGAGGCCACCGCCAAGGCCGAAGAAGTCTCCCAGTCACTGGGGACGCAGGCTCTCGTGGCCGGTGGTCCGCGCTGGCATCTCATCGGCCACCTCCAGACGAACAAGGTCCGGGCCGCCCTCGGTACCTTTGCTATACTTCACTCCGTCGATTCGGAACGGCTCCTGCGGGCGGTCTCCGGCGCGGCAACCTCTCCGATCCAGGTCTTCATCGAAGTGAACATCGCCGCCGAACCGCAGAAGTACGGTGTTACCGCCGCCGAGGTCCCGGCGCTCGTCGCGATCGCGCGCGAATTGCCGAACATCGAGGTGTGTGGCTTGATGACCGTCGCCCCACACGTTGCCGACAGGGAGGGGACGCGCCCCGTGTTTCGCGCCCTGAAGACACTCGCCCAGCGCCAGGGCCTCAGCGGGCTTTCCATGGGCATGACGAACGACTTCGAAGTCGCCATCGAGGAGGGCGCGACCCACGTGCGAGTCGGCCGGGCGCTTTTCGGAGAACGCCCATGAAAGTCGCAATTGTCGGCGGGGGCGTCATGGGGGAGGCGATCCTCGGCGCGGCCCTGGACCGGGCCGTTTTCTCGGCACCCGAAGTAACCGTGATCGAGAAGCTCGAAGCCCGGCGAGACCAGCTCTACGCCCGCTACGGCGTCCAGGTCTCCAGCACGTTCGAAGCCATGAGCGATTCCTCGTTGGTCATCATTTCGGTGAAACCGCAGGAGATGCGTTCCGTCGCCGGTACCCTGCGGGAAGACGCTGTGCTGCTCTCCATCATGGCGGGCGTCACCATCACGTCGCTGAAGGCGGAGTTCGGGCACGACCGCATCGTCCGCGCGATGCCTAACACGCCGGCCGCCGTCAAAGCCGGGATGAGCGCCTGGACGGCCACGGAGGCTGTCTCCGCCGACCAGCGCGAGTTCACGCGGACCTTGCTTTCGGCCATTGGCCGCGAACTCTACGTCGATGACGAAAAGAAGATCGACATGGTCACGGCAGTAAGCGGCAGCGGCCCGGCGTACGTGTTCCTCTTCATCGAAGCGATGGTCGAAGGCGCCGTGACGGTCGGACTGCCGCGAGCAGCGGCCGAGGAGTTGGTGCTCCAGACGCTCTATGGCTCGGCGCTGTACGCGCAGGAGAGCGGCCGGAGCGCGGCTGACCTCCGGGCGGCGGTCACCTCGCCGGCCGGGACGACGGCAGCCGGGCTCCTCGAGCTCGAGAAAGGCGCCTTCCGGGCCGCCGTCATCGAATGCGTGAAGGCCGCGCACGAGCGTGCGGTGGAACTCGGCAACGCATGAACGAGCAGATTGCGTTCCTCTTTACCACATTCCTTTACCTGTTGATCGTCGCGATCCTGGTGCGGTCTCTGTTCAGCTGGTTCCCCAACCTGGACCGCAACGGGCCTTTCGTCCGATTTCTCGACCTGGTGACGGAGCCGCTCATCCAGCCGGTCCGCCGCGTCGTCCCCAACGCGGGCATGTTCGACCTTTCGCCGATGATCGTGATCATCGTCTTGCTCGTGATGATCCAGGTGGTTGAACGGGCGGCCGCACAGTAACCATTTTGGAAAGCTTCAGTGCGAGCGGCGACCGTCGATCTGGTATCATGTGAAGCACATTCGGGTGCCCGTTTCGGAGTAGCGAAGATAAACCCCTACGTCGCCCAACTGACCATAACGTTTCTGAGCATCCTGATGTGGGCAGTGATCGCCCGCTCCTTGCTGAGTTGGTTCCCGGTCGACCAGTCGAGCCCGCTCTACCAGATGCTCTTCAAGGTCACCGAGCCGATCATCGACCCGATTCGCAGGGTGATGCCGAACACGGGTATGTTCGACATGAGCCCCATGATCGCGATGATGCTGCTCATCGTGATGCAATACCTGGTTGCCGGTCTCGTCGCTCCGGCCTGACGCGTCCCAACATAGTCCATCGTGGGTCGCTGTGGGACACTGGCTCCGTGCCCCCATACGCCGTGCGCGCGTCCAACATCACCCGCGGCTACGGCGGACGAAAGGCCCTGGACGGCTTCTCGCTCGATGTCCCGGCGGCAGGTGTGTTCGGCCTCCTTGGCCCGAACGGGAGCGGAAAGAGCACCTTCATCGCCATGCTCGCCGCCACCGAGCCGCCGGAAACCGGCTCTCTCGAGATCCTCGGGGGCCCGCCTTCGCGGGCGCTTCGGCGCCGCATCGCGACGGTCTTCCAGGAGAACACCGCAGACCCCCTCATGAGGGCCGGCGAGTACCTTCGTTTCGCCGGGCGGGTGTTCGGGGTGGCGTCTTCGGAACTCAGTACGCGGATTCCCGAACTGCTCGAACGATTCGGGCTGGGCGACCGCGCAGCAGACCCCGTTTCGAGCCTTTCGGGCGGTATGCGCCGGAGGCTGGAGGTCGCGCGGGCGCTCCTTCACCGGCCCGAACTGCTCCTACTGGATGAACCCACTACCGGGATCGATGCCGAAGAGCGGGCGATCCTCTGGGAAACGCTGCGCTCTTCCGCGGACGCTGTGACGATCCTCCTGGCCACGAACGATCTTTCCGAAGCCGACGCGGTCTGTGACTCGGTCGCGTTCATCCAGGGCGGGCGAGTTGTCGCCAGCGGCTCGCCGGCGGAACTGAAGGCTGGCCTGCGCCGCGAATCGGTCCGCATCGCCTGGCCCACGGCCTCGGAAGGTGAACTCGCGGAGGTGGCCGGTTGGCCGGGCACGGGCGAGGTGGCCAGGGACGGCGACATCGTCGTGGTGACCACCGATGAAGCCTCGACTTTCGTCCCGCGGTTGTTCGCACTCGCGCCGGACGCGGTCCGGTCCGTGACGATCGCAACGGCTTCCCTCGAGGACGCATACTTTCAGCACGTCCAGAGGCGCACAGGGGAGGCTGCAAGATGAGCGCCGCCCTGGTCATCGCCCGACGCGACCTGCTTGCCGTCGTCCGTTCCCGCAGCCAGCTCTACAGCTCGATGCTGACGCCGATCCTCTTTCTCGTCTTCCTTGGGAACGGCGTCTCTCACGGCCTGGAGCCGGCGAACCTCCCGGACGGTAACTTCACCGCGTACCTGGTGGCGGGCGCCGTCGTGATGACTTCGGTGTTCTCGTCGACCTTCTCCAGTGCCTCCTACTACCGCGACCGCGACAGCGGCGTCCTCAGGCTTCTGCTGTCGGCCCCTGTCCACCCCCGGGTCCTCTTGCTGGGAAAGTCGCTAGCCGCGCTCGCCATCGGTGTTGTCCAGGCGATGGCCGTGCTTCTCCTCGCGGCGCCGTTCGTCGACTTCGAGTGGCAATACGGACTGGTTGCAGGACTCTTCGTCTCGCTCGCCGCGGTTGTGCTTGTGAACCTGATGCTCACGGGGCTTGCCCAGGCGCTGGCGTCGCGCATCCAGACGATGCAGGGCTTCCACCTGTTGATGAACCTCGCACTCTTCCCGCTCCTGTTCTTCTCCGGAGCGTTCTTCCCGATCGACGGGTTGCCGGCCTGGCTGCGTGTGCTGGCGTTTGTGAACCCCCTGACCTACGCCGTCGATGCCCTGGAACTCGCCGTCTACGCCTCCGGCGACGCCACGTTCATCGGGCTTGGGGTCGACTTCGCCGTGCTCGCCGTGCTGGCAGCCGGCACCTACCTGGTCGGCCTTGCGCGGACACCCAAGCTCACATACTCCGGCGCCTGACCACGCGCGGGGGCAACAAGAAAGGCGCCCCGAACGGGACGCCTGATCTGTCCTGGGCGGTGCCGGGACGCTACGCGAGCGCGGCCTTCGCCTGTCCAGCGAGCTGTTCGAACGCATCCGGCCGGGTGACGGCCAGGTCGGCAAGCGCCTTGCGGTCCAACTCGACGCCGGCAACCTTCAGGCCGTGGATGAGGCGGCTGTAGGTCAGGCCGTGCAGCCGGGCGGCCGCGTTGATGCGCATGATCCACAACTCGCGGAAGTCGCCCTTCTTGTCGCGGCGGTCGACCCAGTTGTAGCGAAGCGAATGGAGCATGCTTTCGTTCGCGCGCTTGATGAGGCGGTGACGCTGGCCGGCGTGGCCCTTTGTCAGCGAGAGGATCTTCTTGTGGCGGCGATGCGACGTGACGCCACGCTTAACTCGGCTCATGGTCTGGTTCTCCCTGGGGTGCCGCTGGGCCTACTGGCCCGCCAGCAGCCTCTTTACGATATCGGCATGAGTGCCGGCGACCTCGACGGTCCGCCCGAACTTCACGGTAACGGGTTGGCGCTTCTTGCGGCGGAAGTTATTGCGGCTTCCCTGCATACGCATGATCTTGCCGCCGCCGGTTACGCGGAAGCGGCTGGCTGCGCCCTTGTGGGTCTTCAGCTTCGGCACTGTCAGTCTCCTGTCGGGTCGTCGTCGTCGTCATCTTCGGCGTCGAGACCTTCATCGTGTTCGTCTTCGCTCACCACCGGAGCCGCTTCCGCAGCCGCCAGGATGGCTTCGTCCTCTTCTTCCTCTTCCACCACGGCCTCGCCAGCAGCGGCGGCGGCAGCGGCGGCCCGGGCCTTGGCAGCCATCTTCTTCTTGTCGAGAGACAGGATGATGGTCATGTGCCGGCCTTCGAGCATCGCATCCTTTTCGAGGCTTGCGATGTCATCCAGGCTGGCCTGGACCCGGTCCAGGAGGGCCTTGCCGATCTGCGGGTGCGTGATTTCGCGCCCGCGGAACATGACGGTGACCTTCACCTTGTCGCCCTGCTTCAGCAGTTTCGCAGCGGTCCGGGTCTTGAAGTCCACATCGTGGTCATCAATCTTCGGTTTCATCCGCACTTCGCGGAGCTGCACGTTCTGCTGATGCTTCTTGGCCTCCCGTTCCTTCTTCGACTGCTCGTACTTGAAGCGGCCGAAGTCCATCAGCCGTGCCACGGGAGGGCTCGCCTGGGCGGCCACTTCCACCAGGTCGACTTCCCGCTCACGTGCCATCTGAAGGGCTTCCGACGTCCGGATGACGCCGATCTGGCGGCCTTCTTCGTCGATGACACGAACTTCCGGCACGCGGATCCGTTCGTTGATTCTCGGCTCTGGTGGTGCCGGCTTTGGTGGAACCTTCGATCGCTTCCTCAAACTGCTCCCCGGGGAAAGATAGACAGCTTCGAATAGTAGCAGCGAGTCCCCTTCCTGTATATCCAGCGCCGGAGACCGTCGTACCATGCTCCCGTATGCAACCTGTCTCCACCGCAGTCATTCTCGCCGCCGGGCTGGGCACGCGAATGCTCCCCGCAACGAAGTCCATCCCGAAGGAGATGCTGCCAATCGTCGATAGGCCGCTCGTCCAGTACTGCGTCGATGAAGCCCTGGAAGCCGGGATCACCAACATCGTCTTCGTCATCGCCGAAGGCAAGGGCGCCATCCGCGAGCACTTCGAAGGCGGCGCCCGCGTTGAACGCGCGCTGCGGGAGGCAGGCCACGAAACCGCGGCCGAAGCCCTGCTTGCCATCGGTGGCCGCGCGACCTTCCACTACGCGAACCAGGACCGGCAGCTCGGCATCGCCCACGCCGTGAATTGCGCGCGCGAACACCTCGAAGGGCGGCCCTTCGCCCTCATGTTCCCGGACGACCTGGTGCTGGGGGTGTCCTGCGTCGCCGAACTCGCGGCAGCCCATGCGAGGACTGGCGGCAGCCTCATCGCGGTTGAACCCGTCGCCGATGCGGATGTGCCCCAGTACGGCATTGTCGACCCTGTGGATGGCGCCAACCCGGCCCGGCTCCGGCGAGTGGTGGAAAAGCCGAAGCTCGAGGATGCCCCGTCGCGACTCGGCATCGTCGGCCGTTACATCCTCAGCGAGACCATTTTCCAGCACATCGACCGCATCCCTCCGGGGGCGAACGGCGAACTGCAGATCACCGACGCCCTGGCGAGCCAGATCGCCGCGGGCGAGCCGGTCTCTTCGTTCCAGTTCTCTGGAGTGAGATACGATACTGGGCGGCCGCTCGGCTATCTGACGGCTTCGGTAGCGGCTGCAATGCGCCGGCCCGAACTCGCCGGCCAACTCCGGGCACGCCTCCTCCCACTCCTCACCGAAGGTGAACGCTGATGCGCATCCTCTCGATCGGCTATCCCCTCCCCAACATGGCGATCGACAACTACAACCCGCTGACGGCGCCGAGCTATTGCGATTACGACGCACTGATCATCGACCCGGCCAGCATCACCAGGGCGGGCAAGGACCTCGCCGAGGAGGGCACCGAGTTCGAAGCGTTCGATGGCCGTCCGGTGATCAACGCGCCGACGACTGCCTCTGCAGTGAGCGCCAACGACCAGTTCCGGCGCCGAACCGATGAGACGCGCCGGCTGCTTGAATCCGGTGGCCTCGTCGTCGTGCTTGCTCGCCCGGACGCTGTCCAGGGAGGCATCCTCGGCTTCGAGGGCCTCGACCGCTACCACTGGCTCCCCGCCCCCGGCGGCCTGTCATGGGGCCCGCCCTACCTCAAGCCAGCCGAGGGCACGACAGTCCGGATCGCCGGCGCGGAAGAGCACCCTTTCGTCGCTGTCCTGCGTGAACACCGGCAGGCGGCGGGCTACCGGGCTGTCTTCGACGACCGCCAGGCGGAGGTGCGGCGGGCGGGGCACGTGCTCGCCACCGGCGGCGCCGGCATCCCCATCTCCATCGAGTTTCCTGTGCTCGGTGGACGGGTCCTCTTCCTCCCTGTCATCGCCGATAACCCGTACGCGAACCGCACGGAGCTCGCCCAGTCGCTCGTCGACGCTTGCGTGCGCCACGCCGGGAGCGATTTCGGCGCCCAGGAGCCCTACTGGGTGCGCGCCCAGGCTCTCCCGGGGCTCGAACAGGTCGAAGCGGAGCTCGAAGAAGCCCAGTCGGCGGCGGCTGACGCCGCTTCCCGCGAGACTGCCATCCGGGAGCGCCACGATACCCTCGCACGCCACCGCCGGCTCCTCTGGGAGGATGGGCAGGTCTTTTCCGGGGCCGTCGCCGAGGCACTCCGCCTGCTCGGGTTCGCGGTAGAGCACACGCCAGGCGAGCCGCTCTCGTTGGAGCACGAAGGCGTCCGCGCGTTCGTGGAGCTGGAGAGTGCGCGCGAACAGGTCGTGGAGTGGCCGTACGTCCGCCTTCAGCGGCGGCTGGAGGAGCACCTCCTCCAGAAGTCCGAGTCGCTCAAGGGCATCGTTGTCGCCAACGGCTACCGGGAGAAGGACCCGGAACAGCGCGAAGAGGAGTTCAGCACACCGCTTCGCGTCGCCTGTGAAAACTACCGCTACAGCCTCGTCTCCACCCGCACGCTCTTCGAACTCGTGAAGCGCACCCTCGCGGGAGTAGACGAGGCGCAGATGCTCGCCTTCCGAAGGCGTCTCATCCAGGGGGCCGGGCTGCTCACACAGGAAACCCTCCTGGGCGAGGCTCCCGAGGAATCGGCGAGCACCGGCCCGATCTTCTAGCTTCGGCGCCCGGAACGAATGCCATCCATCGATTCGCGTGCACTGCCGGAAGTCACAGCACGGCCCGCCCGGACTCAAGCGAGGGACTTCGCGGCCGGCATCATCCTCAGCGGGTTCGCGCTGGGCCTCATCCTCGCGTTCACCGACCTCAAGACGGAGGATACGGCCCTCTACCGGGATCCCGGCTGGGACCGCCACCTCTACCGACTCATGGCCGAGCAGGGCATCTTCGAGTTCCGGCTCGCACCCTACTGCTGGCGCGTTTTCGTCCCGGCCATAGCGGGCTGGTCTCCCTTCAGTCTCCAGGCGAGCTTCTTCACGATCACTCTTGCGGCGCTCTGGGCGACGGGAGTGTCGCTCTTTCTCCTGGCCCGCCGCACGGGCCACTCGCTTTCGCTGGCGGCAGCGGGAGTGCTGCTGTTCTTCTCGCTCGGTTGGGGCGCGAAATTCATCCTCGCCGACTTCTGGATCCCCGATGGTGTCGCCTTCCTGCTCGTCACGTTCGCACTCTGGACCGCGCTCGAACGAAGGCTGTACCTGTTCTCGGCCGTCATGGTGCTTGGGGCCATCACCAAGGAGTCGGTGCTTCTCGCCGCACCGCTCTACTTCTGCCTGAACGTCCGGCGCCCCTTCGACTGGCGGTTCGCCGGCCGCTGTCTTGTTGCCCTCGCGCCGGCTGCGTTCGTCCTCGTCGCGGTTCGCCTCGGGATCGCGCAGGGGAATGGGGACGAGGCCTACTTCGCGACGATGCCCGAGGACATTCGTCGCTTCCCGGAACTGTACGGCCCGTACAACTACTGGACGCTGTTCGAAGACATCGGGCGCGAGCAGCGGCTGGACGATTGGAGCCTCCGCGCCCTGTGGAGCTACACGACCAGCCCGTTCGGGTGGGCGCTGCCGCTTCTTGCGGCGTTGGGCACCCGGCGGTTGCGGAGGGTCGCACTTGGGATGCTGCCGTTCTTCCTTCTCACCTACGCTCAGTTGCTTTTCGCGACCGACACTCAACGTCTACTGGTCCTCGTGGCGCCGTGCCTCGTGGTCCTCGCGCTCGAAGGCGCCGCCGACTTGCGCGGACGGATCGCATTCGCACAGCCGTTCGTGCTGCTGGTCTCGGTCGCCGTTTTCTCCCTGGTGCTGACCGCCCGGCAGGACTACGACACGAACCTCGCTTCGCAGGTGATTGTCATGGTTGGCGGGGGCGTCATCGCCATGGCGCTGGCCCTCGTCCGCCGCCGGGAGCTGGATGCGGGCGTATAGTCCGCTCTCGACCTCCCAATCGCAGGTGAGACACCAAATGAACGAACTCCCAACAGCTGTCGCGGCTCTCGACCGCGGGATGATGGAAGGTCTCCACATCGGTTGGCAGCTCTACGTCTCTCTCGGTGGGCGAGTTGTTGCCGATGCAGCGGGTGGCGAATCCCGCCCGGGCGTGCCGATGACCAGTGACACCTTGATGGTCTGGTTTTCCGCGACGAAGGCGGTTACATCGGTCGCGGCGGCACAGCAATGGCAGCGGGGCCGCTTCGACCTTGACGATCCGGTGGCTGCCTACATCCCCGAGTTTGGGACGAAGGGCAAGGACGCGATCACCATCCGGCACCTCTTTACCCACACCGCCGGAATCCGTTCCGCCGATGTCGACGCGCGCAGCCCGGCGGGGGTGGTCCCCGGCGGGACGGGCTACAGCCCGTTCGTTTCGCCGTGGGACGAGCGTCTCGCAAGGATTGTGCAGGCGGAGATCGAGCCGGGATGGGTGCCGGGACGCCGGGCCGGGTACCACCCGTTCTCCGGAATGTTCCTCCTGGCCGAGATCGTGCAGCGCCTCGATGGCCGGCCGTTCTCGCGGTATGTGCGCGAAGAGATCTTCGAGCCGCTCGGCATGCAGGACTGCTGGCTGGGCATGCCGGGCGAAGCGTTCGCCTCCTACGGTGACCGCATCGGCGTCCTCCATCTCACCCGGCCCGGGCGACAACCGTTCCCGTTCCCGCGGGTCGATACGGAAGAGGGCTGCGCGGCGTGCGTGCCCGGTGGCGCCGGGCGCGGCCCTATGCGCGAACTCGGCCGGCTGTATGAGGCGATGCTCGGAAAAGGCGCACGGGATGGGGTACGCCTGCTCGACCCGCCGGCTGCGGAGGCTATGGTGGCCCGCCATCGCGTCGGCATGCACGACCAGACCTTCGGCATCGTCATCGACTGGGGCCTGGGATTCATCATCGACTCGGTGAACTATGGGCGGCACTGCTCGCCGCGCACCTTCGGTCATGGCGGTGGGCAGTCTTCCGTCGCGTTCGCCGACCCCGGAGCACCAGCTCGCCGTCGCCCTCGTGATGAACGGCCTTCCCGGTCCCGCAGTGCACTACACGCGGTTGAGTGAGATCACGGACAAGATCTACGAGGACCTGGCGCTCGCATCGGCAGGCGATGCCGGGCGCGACCACCCAGTCCCAACATCGGGATTCCAGTAGGCGGGAGTTTCGTCCGGGACCCTACCGCCCCAGCGCCACCGCTGCCAGATCCGCCGTCAGCCGGGCGTGGGCGAGGTGTTCTGCGGTGTGTCGCGCGACGATGATCAGGACTTCGCGTCCCGGGATTTCGCCCCGCCAGTGATGTGGCACCGGCCCATCGATGCGCTCCTGTGGCAGCGTGCGCATCACGGCTTCGAGCCGTTCGCAAAGCGGTGTCCAGGTGGCGAGCACCTCATCGCGGGAGATGTGCTCCCCGAAGTTCGCCTCCCGGTCGTAGTTGTACTCGAGCCCGCCCAGGGTGTGGAGGATGTTGACGCCGGCGTTCGCGAGGCGTGGCGGGCGAGGATGATGATGGAGTTCGCATCGCGCGCAGGTGGCCGCCAGCGAATGACTTCATCGTCTTGCCCGGCGACGAGGTCGAGCAAGTCCGAGAGCGATGACTTGATGTATCGCCAGAACTGTTCGGCTTCTTCGGAAAGGTATTCGGCAGGCATGGGCGGCGTGAAGTGAGAGCGCCACTCTAACCGCTTTTCGAACGCCGCGGGACGGTCCGGTTCGAGCACCACTGGACCGCTACGTCGCGGGGAAGCCCACCCCGGAACGAATCCCCTTCACCTGGTCCGCGTGCATCCCCAGGTGAAAGAACATGAAGGCGACCCATTCGCGATGGTTGAGGGGACCGAAGACCCCGTGAGGCAGGACGGCATCGTTTCCGTTGGCCGCCGGGACGTTCGCCAGCCAGGCGTGCGCGTCGGTGAAGCCACGGCGCAGCTCCTCCAACGCATGGGCGAACGAGAGACTCCGGGTACTCCTTCTGCCAGAGACGATCGCGCGGAGGTTGGCGGCCGGAGGAGAGGTCGCGCGAGATTTGGCCACACGAATCTAGCGAGTCAACGATGTGGCCGATATGGTCGACGATCGGCCATTCCCCTGGGGCCGGGATGTGCCGCGCCTGGACCTCGCTGAGGCCTTCGAAGACGGCCATCGTGCGCGCTTCGACTTCGCTGAGCTTCGCTTCAAGGTCGGAAAGTGGCGCCCGCGCCTGTTCGCGAAAGCGAGCCGAAAGCGAACCATCAAAGATCGCGAGCCGGTTGCCCTCGGAGTCGAGGAAGTAAGCGGTGAGGCCGAGGGGGCTATGTTCGGTGGCGCCCGTGAAGCGCACTGCGAGCCGTTCGAGGCGGGCGCGCGCTTCCTCGATGCCACCTTCGGCCTGGAAGACCACCACCGGGCCGCCCCCTTCCGGGGGACGCGTCGAACGGACGAGCGTGATCATGCCGCCGTGGGCATCACCGAGGAAGAAGCTGGCGGCCTGGTCTCCCATGCGGACGACCGGCGGTAGATCGAGGACGTCCGCGTAGAAACGCGCGGCCCGGGTGAGGTCCGCCACTGGGATCTCGATGTTCTGAAGGCGCATCCCGGTCCCACCTCTCCCAGCCCGGGCAGTCTCCCGGCCTGCAAGGAAGTCCTGGAGATTCTACCCGGTCGCGTGCGCGACCGGAGCGCCAGCGCAGTTCGCCGCGAAAGGGCGGCGTTCTGGCCAACGAGGCCGGTGGGGCGCGCGCCAGCCTCCCCGTGTCCCTGGAGAGACTGGCGAACCGGATTCCGGGTCCTACGGCCCCCGGATCGCCGTGAAGTCCCAGGTGAAGACGTCGCCTTCGGCGTCGGCGGTGCCCGTCATGTGTCTTCCGTCGGCCGAGAACTTCAGCGGCACCTGCCTGTCATCAACGGCGAGTAGCCAGATCCGCGGGGCCGTAGACAACGACACGGCCGGGCACGCCTGCGTCATCGTCACAGGGGGAGTCAGGCCTCCGCCGACGTAGACACGATGGAAATCGCCGGCCGGGACGAAATTGTTGGTGACCAAGAAGTTCGTAGTCGGCGGCAGGTTGGCGAAGTCAAACGTAGCGCCGCCTGAGTACGTGCACCCGCCATCGTTGCCCGAGGCCCGGAACGTGATTGTGCCCCCAATCGGCCGGTAGCTGATGGCGACGACGCCATAGCGGTCCCCTACGGCGGCAGCGATCACACCAGGGCCGCCACCATTCGGTACGCGCTCCCATGTGACGTTCGCGGTCGTGCTCTGCGTGCTGGTCGGGTTGACCCACGTGGCCGTGCCCTGCCACTTCCAGCAGCCAATGTTCGAGGCCCAGAGCCGCGGTCCCAGGCTACCAACGGGCTTGATCGGCAGGTTGGCGCGGTCATGGTCGCTGTTGCTGAGGATGATCACGAGGCGTTCGACACGGTCGTTCGGGTCGTCCAGGCACATGATGCTCGATGGAGTTTTGCTCCAGTCCGCCACCTCCCAGTCCTTGCCCTGGCGCTTGATCAGTGCATGCACCTTCCCGTACTTCTTCACCGGCTCGGTGCCATCGAGTTCCGTAGACGTGAACACCTGCGCCCCGTCGATGTTCTCGATCTTCAGTTCATAGGTGAAGCCGTTGAGGAAGGCGAGCGTGCTGACGCTGCCGTCGAACGTGAATTCGTAGTAGGCCGAAGACAGGTGCACCAGCTCGGGATTCGTAAGCGGCACCTGCTGGTCAGGACTGGCAGACACGGCTTTCGGGGAGAACCCAGACTGCCGTGCGGCACGGAAGGTGACGTCGTCGAGCGTGCGGTACTGGTCCAATGGCGCCCAACCCGGGTCCGGGTTCCAGTTGTACTTGACGAACTCAGGCCAGTGCTTCGCGAAGCCGCCCGGAAGTGCGCCATCTATTGCCTTAAGACTGTCACTATTCGTCGCGGCCGACCAGATATCCTTGACGACGGACTCCGCTACGCCTGCAACTCGCGTAAGGTAGAACAGGAAGATGTAGGCCCCATACTCGTGGTTTTCCAGCACGGATTCCAGTGGTTGCCGCGGGTGATCGAGGAAATCTGCCAAGACGAAGTGCTCGTCGGTGCTGTTGTAGGTCTTCTTGTAGATGTAGTCTTCTGCCCACTGGGCTGTGGCCTCGTTCAGCCAACGGTACTCGTCACATCCCCCTGCTCGCGGAAATGCCCGAACGAACGAATGCATGAGTTCGTGCGCCAGGGTGGCGAATGATTTGGCGGGGTTGAGTTCCATGAAGGTGGTCCACGGACCCCTGCAGTCGTTCGGCGACTCGGCCCGGACGCGGGCGCCGACCACCGTCACGAGGTAGATGTCGTAACGAGAGCTACCGCCAAAGTCCCCGCAGATGAGCAGGCAATCCGGCAGCGGCTCTCGTCCCATCAAGCCGGTCAGCTTGGGCCAGATGACGTTCTCGGCCTCGCTGACGATCGAAGCAGCCGTGCCCGCAAGGGCGGGCGAGCCGGCGGGATAGTGGACTCGCACCTTCGCTCCCGTCACGTTCAGCCACGGCCCGGCAGGCCGCGCGGCGGCGCTAACCTCACCGGCGGAGGCGGTTAGCGCCCCCGCGTCGGTCGCGTACCACCAGCTGTCGGGATGGTCGGGACGGAGCCGGAACGGTGCCAGAAGCGCTTTCGCTGACGCCGACAACGTGTCGAAATCCGCAAACAGGTCGACCGAGTCCGGCAGTTCTCCGTCTGCCCGGTACGCAGCCGGGAGCCGCGGGTCCGCGTAGCTCGCGTACACCCGGTAGATCACCGCCTCCTCGGCGGTGATCTGCAACTTCGCCAGCGCCTCGTCGATCAGGTCGTACGAATTGGGCGCGTCGGGCGTCGGCGCCGGCGTGCCCGGGTCCGGCGTCGGCGACGGTGTGGGACTCTGTGTCGGCGCGACTTCCGGGGGGTCCTTCGCGAGGCCTGGCACCATCAGGCGGTAGGAGAGTTCGTTGGGCACGCCCCGCGCAGACGGCTGGCCCGCGGCCACAACCGCGAGCGCCGCCACGAGCGACACAAGGCCGAGCGCCATGAACGGCTGTCGCACTCTCGGAGGACCTCCGGCGGGTGCAGTATGCACAATCCGGATCCAATATCAACAGTCCCGTATCAACAGCCCGCGCCCATAACGTGACCTGCCGGATTCGGCCGTAGCGGACGGACATCGCCGTAACGGCCGGGCCGGCCGCAGGTGGAGACCCACCATCGAGACCTTTTCTGGCCAATGCGGATCCACTATGGCATGGACCGTGAAGACCGCCGCGAACGGGCACGATCCAGAGCCTGGCAATTCGTCAGGTTTCGCAGGAACAGGTCCGGGACGAAACCGGCCGTTCCATGCCCGATCTGAGTGGTAGCGCGTAGGGGATTCGAACCCCTGATCTCCGCCTTGAAAGGGCGGCGTCCTGGGCCTCTAGACGAACGCGCCGCGCGCCACAGAGTATCACCCGCTCCTCGCTTCCCGCCAACGCGATGCGAGCGAGTTCCATTGGGGCCCGGTTTTCGGCCCTTCCGGACGTCGAAGGCGATTCGGAAATGGACGATGCTCAACCCGTGGCAACGGTGGTGGCTGCGAAACCCTTCCAGCCCGGCACCACACGGATGGTTGGCTTCCGCCGCCGTTCGTGGTTCTTCCGCGTCCTGCTTGGCGAAACGGCCGGTTTTGTGGTCCCCGGCCTCGCTTGGTTTGCCGTGTGGAAGGCCGTGCTCCCTCCTCCGGGGGCAGCCGCCATCGTTGCCCTATCCGGCGCCGCGGAAGGTGCGGCACTCGGCATCGCCCAGTGGCTCACGCTGCGAGAGTGGCATGCCGGCTTCTCAAGGACCTGGATCCTCGCCTCCGCTGCCGGCGCATCCGTCGCCTGGGCCTGCGGCATGACTCCTTCGACCGCCCACGACCTCGGGTCTCCCACCTGGCTGAGCATCGCCCTCGGTGTTTCGCTTGCGCCTGTCCTCCTCCTGTCCCTCCCCGGCGCCCAGTGGCTGGTCCTCCGGCGCTACGTGCCGAAGGCATGGAAGTGGGTTATTTGGAGCACGGCTGGCTGGCTCCTCGCGCTCCCCCCGACGTTCATCGGTCCGGCAATCCTCCCGTCCGATGCATCGAGCCTTCAGATCGCCGTCACCTGGGCGATCTCCGGTATGGCCATGGCGGCCATCGTCGCGGCCTTCACCGGCTACGCAATGAGCAGGATCCTGCAATCCACGGTCGCTAACCTGGACGCCGGAACCCTCAGAGCCCCTGGTTGAAGTCCGCGAACGAGAAGAGTTCGTTGAGGCCCGTCAGCCTGCCTGAGATCAAGAGCACTCCGACGCCGATCAACATCAGCCCCGAGACTACCTCGATCACCGGCCCATACGGCTGGATCCGGCGAAGGAAACGGTTCACGTCCGATATCGCGAGCCCCGTGATCAGGAACGGGATGCTCAACCCCAGCGCGTACCAGGCGAGCAGATGGGTTCCCCGCAGCGCGCCGCCCGAATCGGCTGCCAGGGTCAGGATGCTCCCGAGGATAGGACCCACACACGGCGTCCAGCCGAGCCCGAACGCACCGCCGACGAACGCCGAGCGCAAGTAGCCAATCGGCTGATTGGTGGCGATGCGCACTTCGAACGTGCGCGAGAAGAGCGTGAGTTGCAGGTAGCCGGCGAACCGCAGCCAGACCGCCAGCAGGACGGCGCCGAGGAGGACCAGGCGCGTCCGGTCGTCCTTCAATTCGGCGACTTCGGCGAGGAAGAAGTAGACGCCGGTGAGCCCTACCAGCAGGAACGCCGATTTCAGCGGGTCGGCCCGGCCGCGGGGCGGGATAACGAGTACGCCCATGAACACGAGCACCGCCCCGGCGAAGTCGCCGAGCTCCCGCTGGTTGTCGACGAGGAAGTACGAGCCCACGAGCCCGGCCGCCGCCCCGAGGGCGATAAAGACGAGTGAGAGCCCACTTACGAATGCGACCGCGTGCGTGAACGTCACGCGCCGGTCGGCCGTGAAGTTCCCGTTCTGAATGCTCGAACCGGAGACCTGTGCGATGAAGATCGGCACCATGGGGAGCACGCAGGGCGATACGAACGAAAGCACGCCTGCGGAGAACGCGAGGAACGGCCCGCCCGGACCTTCCAGGCTCAGGCTCGAACCGCCGAGCGGCCCGATCGCGAAGGCAACCACCGGGATGAGCACGAGTGCGGCGAAGAGGACGTACAAGGTCGACCGGGACCCGATCGACCGTCCGAACACGCGTTGCGTTGCCATCCGAGCCGGATCATACCCCCGTCAGCGGCTTACGAACGTGAGGTTCGTTTACCTGAACGGGTTCGCATCGGGGTCCGCAAGGGAGGGAGTCGCTTCTTCGAGACCCAACAGGCGGAGGCGGGCCGCATCGTAATTGTCCTTGGCTCGTGCTTCCCGGTTCAGGAGGCCTTTCAACTGGTCCGGCCTGGGTCGTTCATCTCCAAGGAAGACGCGGTGGACGTGTTCGATCTGCTTCGACCAGGCTTCCCATGCCTCGCGGTAAAGCGCGGCGGTTGCCTCATCGACGAATGCCATGACACCCTCCCGGGAGGAGTCGCGAAACCCCGGAGATGTTAGGGATCAGACTACCCCGGACGAAGCAAACGAGCAGGGCATCTGCCCTGCTCGAGTCGGCTGTGCTGGTAGCGCATAGGGGATTCGAACCCCTGATCTCCGCCTTGAGAGGGCGATGTCCTGGGCCACTAGACGAATGCGCCGTGCCGTTCAGGATAGCCGCGCCCCCTCCAACCGGGCAAGAGCGAACCCGCCTGGCGAGCTTCATCGTGGCGATGTGCCTGGTCATCCTCTTGCCGGCCTGCCGGGAGGGTGATTCCGGACCGGCTACCTACCCCCTCTCTCCGGAGTTGCAGGCGGTCATGGCCGGTCTCTCCGAACAGCGTGGGCTCCCGGCCGCGACCAACATCCGAGCGGGCCTGGTCCGCCGCGACGATGTCAGGAGCGTCGTCGGCGATGCCCTGAGCGACTCGGACCGCCAGGCGTTTGCGCACCTCACTTCCCTCTACCGGCTCCTGGGCCACCTCGGCCCCGGCGAGGACTACGAGGACCTCTACCTTGACTTCGTCGCCGACGCTCTCGTTGGCCTGTATCTGCCCCTAACGGATGAGTTCCTTGTCGTGGACGATGGAGAGAGCATCGACTTCGCCGCGCTCAGCGCGCTCCAGCGGTCGATTGTCGCCCACGAATTCGTCCACGCGCTCCAGGATTCAGCCTTCGACGTCCCGAAGCTGTTCGAAGCGGCGGGAGACGAACTGGATTGGACGCTGGCGCTCACTGCCGTCATCGAGGGAGACGCTGTCTTGCATGAGGGCCTCTGGACGCGTGGCCACGCGCAGCAGGTGGGAGCTGGACGGGCGTGGCTTGGCGCCCAGGCGCCCCGGGCCGCGGTTCCCCCCTCCGTCGAGCGCGAATGGCGCTTCCCGTACGAAGCCGGGACCGAGTGGGTCAGCGTCGTCCGCGCCAGCGGCGGCCAGCAAGCGGTGGACACGGTCCTGCGCGGACGCCGGATCACCACGGCCGAGATCCTTCACCCCGAGCTGTTCGCCTCCGGCTGGAAGCGGGCGGACGTGGCCCTGCCAGACCTGGCGCACGGCCTCGGTTCCGGGTGGAAGCACGAATCCGGAGGCTCGTTCGGCGAGTTCAACCTGCGCAATCTCCTGCAACTCCACCTGCCGGGCCTCGTCTCCGTCACCGCCTGCGCCGGCTGGGCGGGCGATCGTTACGATGTCTACCGGTCGGGGAGTGAGTCGGTCGCCGCCATCCGCGTCGCCTTCTCGTCCGCCGGCGAATCGGCGGAGTTCGTTGCTGCCATCGACCAATGGCTCGATGCCGCCGGGGGTGTTCGGGGCGCCGCGGGCCAGCCCCTGTACTCGCTTCGCGACGGTCGCGGCCTGGCAGTGACCTCGCCGGCGGCAAACGAGGTCCTTCTAGTTTTCGGTACAACGCCATCCACCGCCGGCAAGGCTCTCCAGCTTCTCGGCGGCTCCTGACTTCCGCTCTGTGGGAAGAGCCCCCGTTGGAGTTAGCTCAGGAACTCCATCGGTACGGGCGGGTTCGCGAGGGGCTTCGCCGCGACCGCCAGCAGCAACATCACGCTGTCGTCTCCGGCGATCCGGTTCTCGTGCAGCACCCCGCAGCTCTTGCAGCGATGGATCAGCATCCACTCTCCGCCCTGCGCCACGAACACAGCCAGCGGCTCCATCGGGCCGCCGCACGCTGCCTTCCGATCCCCTGGGAAGTTGTCGACGTGACGGCTCCAGAGGCACTGCGGGCAATGGTTTCGCTGGGTGGTCCCAAATGAGAGCGTGTCTACGTGCTGCTTGCACTTCACACAGCGAAACGAATCGTCAGCCATCTCGCATCATTGTGCCCTCAGACGCCCTACCCGGCATCTGCAACAACTTCTTTCCCATCACGTAGAACGGGTAACCCCCGTTCGTGAATGGCATCTCGATGATGGTCTCGAAGCCAAGCCGCCGGTAGAGGTTGTGCGCGTCGCTATCCGTCCGGGTACTTAAGACGCAGGTTGCGGCGGGCCGGTCGGCAAGCAACTCGCGGATCAGTCCGGCGCCGATGCCGTGGCCCTGCACAGCGGGATGCACAGCGATCTCGACAAGCTCGTACGAGTCGCCCAGCCACTCGGCGGCTTCGAGGGGCTTCAACGCCCGCGTTACCGTGTCGTGCCACCACTGGCCAGCGGTGCCGCGGTAGCCATAGGCCATCCCAACCACCCGCTCCGGGCCGGTGCAAGCCACCAGCAGCTGGAAACCTGGGCGCAGCGCGTGCGTCTCGCGCATGCGCTGGCGGATCTCGCGGCCCCGATCCGGGTCGCTGTAGGGCGGCCGGCTGAATGCCTCGCCGTACACGGCGATGGCCCCCTCGAACAGGGGGCCATGCGCAGGAATGCTCAGTATCGACCAGTCCATGCGTCCGCTATCCGCGGTACTGCACTCTGCCGCCGACCTTGTCCTTGTTCAGCCGCTTGTTCAAGTGCAGACCCTCGAGGAGGAACTCCGCTGCTGCGGCTACTTCCGCTGGAGAACGCCCTGCTCCAGCCTTCTCCACCGCCGCCGGCATGCCTTCCACCTGGCCGACGAGCGCCACGTACTCCGCGCTCGGGGTCATGTCGCCGACTTCGACTGCGACGCCCGCCTTGAACCGGTTCACCACCTGCTCCAGTTCTCCGAGGTTGTAGTAGCGATTGAAGACGGCGACGACGGCGCCCTGGATCAGCTTGTCGATGATCTGGTCCTCGCGACCTTCCTCTACCGTCTCGAACTCGACCTTTCCGGAGAGCGCCGGGATAACGAACGGCAGGTCGCTGACGCGCGGCACCACCTCGTCTTCGCCGGTCACAATCGAGCGCCGGAGTGCGTTGGCGAGCATCGACTCGTAGTTCGCGATGCTGGCGCGCACGCTCACGCCGGAGCGCTGATTCACATCCGGGCTGCGGCGGGCGAGCCGGCTGATCTCGGCGATGATCTCTTTCATGAAGGCAGGGACGGAGACTTTGAAGTCCGCCGGCACGGGGTGGTGCTCGGCGTCCATGATCCCGATCTCATGTTCGATCTTCTGGGGATAGTGCGTCCGCACCTGGGCGCCGTAGCGGTCCTTCAACGGCGTGATGATGCGCCCGCGGTTCGTGTAGTCCTCGGGGTTCGCGCTCGCGACGACGAAGACATCGACGGGTAGCCGGATGCGGTAGCCCCGAATCTGGACGTCCCGCTCCTCCATGATGTTCAGGAGGCCGACCTGGATGCGTTCCGCCAGGTCCGGGAGTTCGTTGATGCAGAAGATCCCGCGGTGGGTGCGAGGGATCAGGCCGTAGTGAATCGTCAGTTCATCGCTCAGGTAGCGGCCTTCGGCGACCTTGATGGGGTCCACCTCGCCGATGAGGTCGGCGATGGTGATGTCGGGCGTCGCCAGTTTTTCACCGTAGCGCTGATCGCGACCGATCCAGGCGATCTCCGCGGCGTCGCCTTTCTCTGCGAGGATGTCCTTGCCCAGCCGCGTGATCGGGTCGAAGGGGTTCTCGGCAAGCTCGCAGTGCGCGAGCACCGGCGTTTCATCGTCCAGCAGCGACGTAAGCGAGCGGATGATGCGCGACTTGGCCTGGCCCCGTTCGCCCAGGAAGATGATGTCCTGGCCCGCGAGGATGGCGTTGACGATGTGAGGGATCACGGTCTCTTCGTACCCGTAGATGCCGGGGAAGATCTCGTCGCCGCTGCGGAGCTTGGCGATCAGGTTTTTTCGCATTTCTTCGCGGACCGGCAGGATCTGATAGCCCGAAGCTTTCAGTTCGCCGACCGTGCGCGGCCGTTCGAGAGTTGTCACAGAACCCACTCCTCTAGTTTTCCGGCGCAGGACGCCAGAGAGCCGAGGGAATGGGCTCGACGCCTGCCGCCTGGCGCTCGCCCCATCCCGGGACACCGCCTCTAGCGGTGCACCCTTCCATCGAAGGGCCTCGTGTGAGGGATCATAGATTGGCCTCGGGGGGTGTCAACCGGCACCCCACTGCCCTGTACCCGCCCTTAGGTGCCTTCCCCGATACGGCCCGCCGTCCCGGTGGACGATATCCCCGGTAACTCCTTTTCGGGGCGTCCAGCCATGTCCGAAGCCGCTGAAGCCGCAGAACCACTCGACACCCTCGATACCGCCGCCGGCTCGGCCGCGGAGTCCGCGCTCTCGCTCAATCGCAAGGCGGAAGGTGGCCTGTCGCTCCAGTTCTCGTTCGATATCCCCAAACTTCCGAGTTTCGCGCAGGTCGGGAGCTGGTCTCATCAGCAGCTCATCAACGGCGGCCTCATCGTGGCCGTCGTCGCGCTTGTCGCCTGGATCGTTTACCAGGAGAAGTTCGCCGCCGCCGAAGTCGCGGTCCCAGCCTCGGAAGAGCACGCTGCCGCGAACCTGCGGCCTAACGTCTCCACCAGTTTCAACCCGGACATCGAGTCGCCAGTCGTCGGCGCCGGCGCGTACATCGACAAGCTCGCCTCGGTCATCGGCAATGTCACCATCGGCAAGCAGGTGTTCGTCGCACCGTTCGCCAGCATCCGCGGCGACGAAGGTCAGCCTATCGTCATCGGCGATGGCTCCAACGTGCAGGACGGGGTCGTCCTCCATGCCCTGGAGACCCTGGCCGACGGCAAAACGGTCGAGAAGAACCAGGTCACGGTCGGCGGCAAGAAGTACGCCGTCTACATCGGCAAGGAGGTCTCCCTCGCCCACCAGTCGCAGGTCCACGGGCCCGCAGCGGTCGGGGACCACACCTTCGTCGGTATGCAGGCGCTCGTCTTCAAGGCAACCATCGGCAAGAACGTCGTCATCGAGCCAGGGGCGAAGGTCATTGGCGTCAACGTGCCCGAAAAACGCTACATCCCCGCGGGAAGCGTGATCACCACCCAGGCCCAGGCCGACGCGCTCCCCGAAATCACCGACTCCTACCCCTTCGCGACGCTCAACGACGGGGTACTTCACGTGAACGAAGCCTTTGCCGATGCCTATCTTCACCTCGAAGAAGGTGGCGAGAGTACCGGCGGGGCCGAGAAGCCAGCGGCGGGGCACTAGCGGCGACCCCTGGCCAACCCCGGCTCACCCGTATAACCGTGCTCAGGAAGCGTCCCCGGCCCGGCGCAACGGCGGGACCCGGACGCCCCGGCTGCAGCAGTCGATCAGGTCCCCAAGACGCTTCGCGCGAGTCTCGGGCCGCTTCGCGCTGACCACCCACCAGGTCGCGGTCTTGCGGTAGCCCGCCGGAGCGGACCGCCAGTAGGCCCAGGCGGCCGCGTTGGCTTCGAGGGCCGCCCCGTCGGCGGGCTCGAACGTCACTTCCGCCTGTTCGGAAGAGTAGATGCCGGACCGTTCCGCGGTCCTCGCCGCGAAGGCCGCGAGCCCTGCCGGTTCGACCAGTCCCAGCGCCCGCAGCTCCTCCAGCCTCCGGATGTTGATCAGGCTCCAAATGCTCCGTGGCCGCCGGGGCGTGTAGCGGGTCTTGTAGCTCGCGGCGCCGTTCGACTTGCGGATCCCATCGATCCAGCCGAAGCAGAGCGCCTGGTCGAGTGCCTCCGCAGTGGTCATCCCGGTCTTCCCGGAGCCCTTCCTGGCGAATCCAAGCCAGATCTCGGTGGCCGAGGCGTGCTCCTCCAGTAGCCACACCCGGAACGCTGCCGGCGTATCGAAGAATGTGCCCTCGCCCTCGTGGTCCATAACGGTTCCTTCCGCCGCCCGCGCCGCAGGCTCGCCGGCGACTAGCGGCCCTTGAACACCGGCTCCCGCTTTTCGAGGAACGAAAGGCGCCCCTCCCTGGCATCCTCCGAACTCTGCGTGATGCCCTGCAGAAACTGTTCCATCTCGATCTGTTCATCCAGCCCGCGAGTGAGCCCTTCGTGCGTCAGCCGTTTCATCAGCTCGATGGCGAGCGAAGGGCCGTCCGCGATTTCGCGGGCGAGCGCAGTGGCGCGACTCGCCAGTTCCTCGGCCGGGACGACTTCACTCACGAGGCCGATCCTTAGCGCCTCGGCCGCATCGATGATCCTGCCCGTGTACATCAGCTTCAGGGCGTTCTCCACGCCGACGAGCCGGGGGAGGAACCAGGTGCATCCCGTGTCCGCGACAATGGCGCGCTTCACGAAGATCGCGCTGAAGCGGGCCGCTTCCGAGGCGATGCGGATGTCGCAGGCCATCGCCAGCGAGAAGCCCGCGCCGACACTCGCGCCGTTCACGGCCGCGATCGTGGGCTTGCGGCAGTGATACAGGTTGGCGGTGCCGAGGTAGCGGGAGCGCATCATGCCCGGTCGCCCGCCGAGGGGCCGATCCGGCCAGTCCGACTCCCTCGTCCCGGTTGTCAGGTCCGTCCCCGCGCAAAACCCGCGTCCGGCGCCGGTGAGGAGCACGACCTTCACGCTATCGTCGGCATCGGCCGCGGCGATGGCGTTTTCGAGTTCTGCCCACGAACCCCAGGAGAGGGCGTTCATCTTCTCGGGTTTGTTCAACGTGATCCGCGCGATCCCGTGGTCGAGGGAGTAGCTGATGTCGTTGTAGTGCATGGGAACCCTCCGTGGCCGCCAACACTAGCCGTTCGGAGAACACCCTGCACCTCCGGTTCGCGTACGATGATTCCCCATGAACAACGTCCGCATTCTTGCCGTTTACGGCCACCCGGACGACGAGGGGCAGGCCACGGGCACCCTCGCGTCTTTCATCGCGCAGGGGGCCCAGGTGACCCTTGTATGCGCCACCCGCGGCGAGGTCGGTGAGATCAGCGATCCCGCCCTCGGCACGCCGGAAACGCTGGGCTACGTGCGCGAACTCGAACTCCGCGCAGCCATGGCCCAGATCGGTCTGAGAGACGTCCGCCTGCTCCCCTTCCGCGATAGCGGGATGGCCGGGACCCCCGAAAACGACGACCCCCGCAGCCTCCACCAGCAGCCTGCGGAAGTGGTTACCGGGCACCTGGTCCAGGTCATCCGCGATACGCGCCCCCACGCCGTGTTCACGTGGGACCCAACCGGAGGCTACGGTCACCCGGACCATATCGCCGTCCACAAGCACACCGTCGCTGCGTTCGAAGCCGCCGGCGACGAGCGACGGCATCCGGAGGCCGGTCCCGCCTGGAGTCCCGCGCACCTCTTCTGGGGCGCCTCCACGATGAAGCGCTTCGCCGGCATCTTCCTCGAACTCCAGCGCCGCGGCCTCCTCCCCGAAGGCATGGATCCCGCCCGCCAGGAGCGGTTCGAGAAGGCGATGGCCGAACCGGATCCGCCGCTTTCCAACATCGTGGATGTCCGCGACTTCATCGAACACAAGCGCCGGGCAGCCGGGATGCACCGCAGTCAGTTCGGCGAGAACGGGATGATGGCACGCATCCCCGAGGACCTCCGGGAGACCTTCTACGGCGAGGAGCGCTTCTATCGCGCCAACCCCGCGTACGCACCCGCTGAAGCCCTCAGGGGCCTGGAGGCGCTCCTCCCGGGACATCTCGCCTAGTCGCTGGAACCTCGCGTTTGTATGCTGCGTCCCAGTGCGGCCCGGGACGCCGCCTTCCGGAAGAGTTACGCATGGATTACGGCACACTGCGGGTGGCGACACCCGACGGTCAGATTCGCGAATACCCGATCACGGCGCCTTCGGTCGTCATCGGGCGCGCTGATGGCAACCAGGTCGTCATTGACCACGTCTCCGTCTCGCGGAGGCACGCCCAACTCGTCATCGAGTCGGGCCGCGTCACCATCGAGGACCTCGGCTCCGGCACCGGCACGTTTGTCGGCAGCCAGCGAGTGACCGGCAACGCGCCGTCGCTCGTGGAGAGCGGACAGTCGATGCGTTTCGGCGATGTCGAAGCGCGCTTCATCTTCGCCGAAGCCCTGGCGCCGCATGACGCGGGGGCTCCCTCGGCGGGCGCCAACGAGACCGAGCAGACAGTCGGCGTCACCCTCACCTCGCCCAGCCAGCCCGTTGCGGCCGGTTCGCCCACGACGGCGACGGTAAACGTCCAGAACCGCGGCACAGTGGTCGACGAACTCTCGATCGCCATCGTCGACCTGCCGGAGGGGTGGGCCAAAGTCAGCCGCCCGACACTCTCGCTCGTGCCCGGTGCGCGGGACGAGATCACGGTGGTCATCCAGCCGCCCAAGGATTCCACCGCCGCCGCCGGCGAATACCCGTTCTCCGTGGCGGTTACGTCGAAAGTGCACGGTCGTGAGGTCCGCGCGCTGGGTAAGATCTCGGTCCGGGCCTTCGAAGGCTTCCGTGTCACCCTTGACCCCACCCGGGCGAAGCGCGACTTCCACGTTTCTGTCTCGAACAGCGGCAACGTCACCATCCAGGTCGCCCTTTCGGCCAGCGATGAAGCACGCGAATTCGGCTACACCTTCGAATCCGCACAGGTGGAGCTCGCGCCGGGCGAGCAAAAGCGAGTCGCCCTCGCCGTGAAGCCAAAGGGCGGCAAGCTTTTCGGGCCCACGCTGAACCGCCCGTTCCGGGTCGAAGCACGCCAGGGCGCGAAGGAGTCCCCCACCACGGCGGAGGGCCAGCTGATCATCGCCCCGCCGCTCCAGCCGTATAAGCTGCCGATGATCGCCGTCCTGCTACTGCTCGTGCTCGGCGGCCTGGCGCTTGCGGCGATGACCCTTCTCGGCGGCGGCGACGATGAGAAACCGGCATCCAGCGAAAGCCCAACAGCGCCAGCGACCGTCGCCACCCAGGCGGCGCAGCCGACTGCGACCCCAGCCGGGCTCTTCGTCGGCCGCGCGGCGGTCATCGCGAATTCGGACCCGGTGCCGAACAACACCAACTGCCTGGCTGTGCGTTCCGCGGCATCGCGGGAAGGGGGCGAAATCCTTGGCCGCCTCTGCACGGGTGAGAAGGTAACGGTGAAGGCCGGACCAACCCAGGAAGGCGGCTTCACCTGGTGGCAGATCCAGAGCGCCGGCGGTCTCCTCGGCTGGGCGGCCGAAAAGAGCGCGGACGGCTCCCTGCCCTTCATCGTCCCTCAGTAGCTACCGTCAGGCCCCGTTTATCTCGATGGTGCAGCCGGCGAAAGCCGGCTTCTCCGCTTCGACCAGCGCCTCCACGTACGAACGTGCGAGGCTGGCACCGGCAGGCAGGCGGAACCGCACGGTGAACCGGTAGGCCAGGTTGCGGTTCCCCGCGATCTCGCTCAGGGTCGGTTCAATGACCTCCGGTTCGATGCCTGTGGCGAGTCTCAGGAACTCGCGCATGCCCCGTTTCGTCCCGCGCCATCGGTACAGGTCCGGCGCCGAGCGGATCATCTCGCGCTTGTTCTCTTGCGGTATCCGCGCGTCAACCACCATGCCCAGCCAGGAGCCAAGCCACGGCAAGAAGTCCTCCGGCGTGAGCGAGGCATCGAAGTAATCGGCGATGCTTCCAGCAGTCCGGTCCAGGGGCGAGAGAATGTGTTCGAAGATCAGGAGGAAGCGGCCTAGGAACTCGCTGTCCTGGTAGATGCCAGGCAGGAAATCCAGGTAAGAGCTTGCTCCTTCCGGGACCCCCATGGGGGCAGCATCGTAGCCGCTGACAGTCCAGGTTGACCCCCGGGGTGGTACCTCGCCATCACCAGGGCCAGGGATAACCGCAGGGGCCGTCGGCGTGGTCATCGGTTCGAAACCGTGACCACATGCTCGTAGGACAACAGGAGGACATCGTCGGCCACCGTGATCTTCTGTCCCGCGGCGCGCGATTGGCCAGTCTGGATGTCGACCTGGTAGAGCGTCACGTCCTGCGCGTACTCCACGCCGGGCACCGACTGCACCACCGATTGCATCTCCGAGAGGTAGAGGTCCCGGCCGAAGGGCCAGCCCAGGCCGTCCGGACCGCCGAGCAGGGGGTCCAGGTACTCCCGGACCCGGGTGGCAACCTCGGCCCGGACGTGGTCGCTGTTGCGATGGCGTTGCACAAGGATGCTCGCTTCGACGCTCACGCCGACGTATGCCGGCCCGTCTACCACGAGCTGGGTGCCCAGCAGCCGCCGCTCATCCAGGTACTGGTGCACTTCCTCAAGCAGCTCCGGGGGCGGCTGCAACGATTCGATTGTCCGCGCATGGTCCGGGGGCACCAGCGGCACGATCAGGAGTTCGATGGTGCCCGGCGGCACCGAGCTGCCGGCGCCATCGGCGCGGACCTGGATGCAACGCGCGCGAGCTACTCGCCGCGAAGCCTCTTTCGCGAGGAACTCGAAGTCGGCGGCCGTGATCGCCCTGTCCCGGGTCTTGATCATCATCGGCGCACGGAGGCGCGCCGCATCGAGCGTCTCGGGGTTCAGGCCGCCGGCTGCCGGCCGGCGGTTCGTCACCGTCGCTACATAAGGGATGCTCGATTTCAGGACGGTGAGCGTGTTCGCCCCAACGTTGCCGATAACCCCGCCGCCGAAGCGGTACCGGACGAACCGCAGGGCGGAGCCACGGATCGGCGTTCGCCCGTACACGTGCTCGAGTCCGTCCGGCTCCCTGACGGCAGGCCCGAAGGTGAGGTGCCCGCTTACGCCGTCGATCACATAGTGCTCGTCGTCTTCGCGCGAGTCGCGGAAATCCGGCACCTCCTGCCAGCGCTCCCATGCTCCGTCAGGTTCGAATACCTCGAGGTACTCGTCGTCGTCGCGGGCGAGGAGCGGCGCGTTGATGAAGGCGATCGATTCCCCGGGGACCCCGGAGGTCCGGCCGAGCAACTCGTTGATGACGAGGCTGGAGTGTGTTGCGGGCACGGTCCCGCCAATGGAGCTTGGCACGATCGTGTTCACTCGCGGCGAGGCGGAGTACGTCGGCTGGCGCGGCCGCGGCTGGATAACGCGCAAACGCAGCCAGTGCAGTTGGAGGCGCGAAAGGATGCGCGCTTCCATGCCGCCGGGGAGGTCGATGATGACCGCGCCATCCGTGTTCAGGCCGCCCGTCTCATCCCGTTCCACGCTGCAGCGCACCCAACCGCGCGTTTCTCCGCACCATGCCTCCCATGCCAGAGGCGGGTCCCGGGGGTCAACGCCGATACCCTCGACCGATGCATCGATCTCGAGGTTCATCACGTGGTTGCTCAAGTTCTCCACAAAGCCAAAGTGGAGCGTGTCGCCGGGGAGCGGGACACGCTGGAAGGCATCGAAGAACTCCCCGTCCAGCGTCAACTTGCTGGTGTAGTCGGCGTAGTTCACGTCGTCCGATGAGAAGAGGCATTGCCGCAGCGTCGGCGGCACGATCGTCAACTCGTGGTCCGTCGTGAAGGAAATCGCCTGCTCCTCGGCCGTCCGAACCGTGGCGACTTCGGTGCCGCGCGGGATGACGACGGGGCCTGGCTGGGGCGCAGAAAGCTTCAGGGTGACAGGTGTGCGCGCCGGCACGGCGTCCTTCAACCTCATCCCAATGAGGTCCATGAAGCGGAGATAGTTCTTCTCCGGCACCCGGTTCATCCGGTACAGGATCATGTCCGTCATCCAGGCGAACAGCTCGATGAGCGTGACGCCGGGGTCCGAGACATTGTGGTCGGTCCATTCCGGGCAGTAGCGGGGAATGAGGCCTTTGGCTTCGTTCACGATGTCCTGGAAACGCCGGTCATCGAGTTGGGGATCTGGCAGCGGCATGGGTCAGAGCTCCTGAGTGCGCCATTGTAGAGGCAAGGCGCCCAGTTCAGGCACCCCGCTCGCTACGACGATCCGTGCGCGCTACTCGTGTTCGATGAGATAGAACGGGTAGACCAGCGACCGTGCGTCTTTGGTGCCGCGCACCGTGTAGGTGACCTCGATGTTCAAGCGGCCCCGGTCGGCTTCAAGCGTATCGGCAGTCACGTGGACGGATTCGACTTCGATTCGGGGCTCCCACATGCCCAGCGCTTCTTCGACATGGCGGCGCGCGATCCCGAGCGTCTCAGAATTGTTCGGTGCGAACACCAGTTCGTGGATCCGGCAACCAAAAGCCGGCCGCATCATCCGCTCGCCGGGGCTCGTCCCGATGATGATCGAGATCGCTTCCTCGATCTCGACATGCCCGCCAGCCATGCGAATGCCGCCGGTGGCGTCTACACCCACCGGGAACCCCCAGCCGCGGCCGATCAGTATGTCGTCACTCATGGTCAGTTGATATTCACCATGCTGCCCGAAATCTTCGTGATGCCCGAGGCGGAAAGTTCCGCCATCGCGCCCTTGAGCGCAATCTGCGACTTCGCCTCTGCCTGAACCTGCGATCCATCGACGCTCACCTTCGCCGTCGCTTCGAGCTTGATGTTGGCGGCTTTGAGTTCGATGTTCCCCTTTGCTTCGAGCTTGATGTCCTGGTCAGCGAGGATCGATACCGTGTTCTTGGCGGTGTCGATCTTGAGCAGGTTCTTCCCGCTCTTGTCGATGACTTCGATCTTCTCCTCGCCGGACTTGTCCGTGAGCCGGACGGTGTGGCCGACTCGCGATGTCCACTCCCGGATCTCCACCTTGCCATCGGCCACGGCTGTTGCATTCGGGGGCGCATCGCTTCCATTCCAGAGGCCACCGAGGACGTAGGGCCGGTCGAAATCGCCGTTGACGAATCCAACGAGCACTTCGTCATTGACCTCCGGGATCACCATCAGCCCCCGCGTGGCTCCGGCCCCCACCGAGACGACCGGCGCCCAGAAGGCCTCCTGGTCGTCCGCGATCGTCGGGAACTTGATCCGCACGCGACCCATCTTCTCGTCGTCGGTGTTGTTCGTGACGATCGCGGTGAGCAACCCCGAGGCCGGCCGCGCTGGAGGGTTGGGCGAGCGAGGGTCGTCCTGGAGCAGGCTCGCGAAGGTGCCCGTGTTCATCCCGCCCGTCCAGACTTCGGTGGTGAACGAGGTCGCCTGGCTGAGGATGTGCCGCACCCGGGTGATGAAGTACTTTCCAGAGAACTTGCCGACGTTGGCGACCACGAGCCGCCCGCCCGGCTTGAGCTTCACGTTTCCGAGCGCGCGGCCTTCGGCGGTCATGTCACTCCCGGCGATCCGGTCCATCACCGATTTCGCCACGTTGTCCGCTACCGATTGGGTGGCCGGCGTGCTGGTGATGTGGAGCTTCGCTGCACCGGAGAAACCCGTTTGGGCGGCCGCGGGTCCCCGGCTCAACGTGGTCGAACTCGGCGCGAAAACGGGGTTGGTTGCCAAGCCCACGACCGCTTGCTTCGTCTTCGGGTCCCAGCCGTGCACCTTAACTTCGTTCACCTGCCCGCCGATGGCAAAGCGGGGGCGGAACTCCAGCAGGTCTTTTCCGAAGACACACGTCACTTCGTTTCCGGTGAAACTTGCGGGCTTCTTGAACTGCAGCTTTGCACCGTCGAAGTAGAAGATGTAGCCGTTTCGCCGCGCCAGCGCCGCCACGAACTCGAAGTCGGACTGGTCGTGGCGGAAGATGTGCTTGTGCACGACCGCCGTGTCGTCCACATCGGCCTGGAGCCCGGCGGCCCTCGCGACCTGGCCCACCACGTCCGAGTCTTTCACCTGCACGTAGGCCTTCGAAGTTGTGCCGCGGTGCATCTTGAACGACTTGTCGTAGGCGCGGATGACGAACATGGAGTACGGACCTTCCTCCGTGAACTCCGGCTCGATGTTTGTGATGATGCCCTTGAAGATGCTGGTGGTGCTGTTTTCTCCGCCGGGGTTGGCGCCGCCACCAGCCAGTACCTCGACTTCGGTCCCCAGCGCGAAACTCGTGTCGTCGATGAAGTCGAGCTTTTCGTCGTAGAACTTCAGGGTCGCCGTCGCGGGCATGAAGAAACCGCAGTCCACCTCAACTTCGTGGAGATAGTTCATCTTGGCGAGGGCGAGGTCGGACCCGTTCAGCTTGATGTAGAACTGGGAATCGTAGAGATTCGGCATCCGCCTCAGCCCCCGGCCAGCGGTGGCAGCGCGAGCACGGTGCCCGGGCGGAGGCGCATAGGATCTTCGATACCGTTGGCTTCGGCGATGTGGCGCCAGTGGCGGGCCTCCCCATACTCCCTTGCCGCGATCGAATCGAGCGTTTCCCTCTGCAACACCACGTGCCGCTTGTGGCCCGCCGCGCCACCGGACGTGGGGTTCTGGGCCGGAAAACGCCCGGGGTCCTTCGCCTGTTTCAGGCTCAGGTTCACCGTTGCGCGGACGGGAGTGCCATCGCCGAGGAACATCGTGAACGCCGTGTCTATGGAGGTCACGACCGCCTCGAACGACCATGCGTTGCCCCACTCGAACGTGCAGGTCGGTGGACGGCCCTTGTTCGTCTTCGGGTCGATCTTGGCCGTGTTCACCATCGCCAGGTCCCAAAGGTCGTTCGTGTACTTGGTCCGGACATCGTCACCGCTATCAGTCGTATCGAAGAACAACTTGAGCGTGAGGGCGGCTGGCTCACCGCCGGTGAATTCCAGCTGCGGCACATTCGCCCCACGGTCCGAGGACTGCGACCAGGAGACCGACTTCGAGAAGGTGTAGTCGGTCGGGTTGAACATGCAGGTGACGCGCTTCTGCGTGTCGAGGTTGCGGATGGTCGCTTTCACGAGTGCCATGGGGTGTCACACCTTATACCAGAATCAGTCGCCCGGGTTACCCGGGCAGCCCGCGCTCCCGTTCGCGCTCAAGGCGGAGCCGCCGTCGAAGATGCGGCCACACCTTCTCCGCCACCTCGCCGAAGTCCAGCGGTTTTTCCGCCTCGGTCGCCGGTTCGAGTCCGGTGATGACACCGGTCGCCTCCGCCGAGCCCGTCGACACTTCCCGATGGATCGGAGGAGGAGCGAGCGGGGCCGGGGCGGCCAGCGCAACTGGTGGAGGGACCGCGGTGACTACCCGCTGGATCGGCGAAGAGGCCGCCACCGGCGGTGGCGATGGAGGCTCTGTCGCGCCGGCTGCGGACGGGTGGTCGGTTCGGCGTATGGGGGCCGCCCGGCCTGCGCGGAGCGGCGACAGTTCGCGCGCGACCGGCTCGGGTGTTCCCGAGGTCCCCCGCGCGGGAGGCGTGGCGGGCGGAGCCGGCATTTCGAACCCGGCCAGGCCGGTCTCCGGTGGCTCCGCGACGGCCGAGCGGCGAACGATGGCTGCAGGCCCGGTATCGGTCCGAGATGAAGGCGCCGCGCCCGAAGTACCGCTTCCCGCGGCGGTCTCCATCCGCATGGCAGGCGGTGGAACCGGTGTGGCGCCCGCAAGGGCTGGCCCGGCGGTTTCGGGAAGGCCAGCGGCCGCTGGCACCGCCACGTCCGCTTGCCGGAGTTCGTGCCTTGTCTCCGAAGTCCTGGCGGCCGGCGGGAGGCCTTCTGGCACCGGCTCTGGGCTGCTCGTGACGATCGCAGCGGCAGTTGTCACCGCGGTGACGGGAGCTGGTGCGGATGCCTCGGCGATGACGCGCTGCGCCGAGGCGGAAGGCCCGACGTTGCCCGCGATCGAAGCAACATGGTGTTCAGCTGCTGGTGCAAGTTGAGTCACGGCCGGTCCTTCTCCGGAGAGAGCGGCCGGGCGATCCGGGCGAGGGCCAACGGCTCCCGTTGCTCGGTCGGCCTCGGGTGCTCCGGTGGGATCATCCGCTGGAAGCGCGGCTGGCACGACGTCTTCGTTTTCGGCGGGAGCTGGCGGCGGGACGGCCTCGACTCGCCGCGAGACAAGCAGTGGAGCTGGCCCAGCCGGTGTCATCGGCGCACCAATGGCTTCTGTGGACGCGGTAGAGGGAGCCTCGCCGCCGCCTTTTGCAGGCAATTCGGCCATCCCGGTCGCCGGCGTCGCTGGGGTCGATCCTGGTGCTGGTGCGGCTGGTGCGCCGGTCGATGCTTGCTGCGGTGGGACAACCTGGAGCACGTCCGGCGCCGGAGCCTCGCTCGCAGCAGGTCCCGTGACCGCTCCGGCGTGTCCCGGTGAAGGCGCTGCCGGCGTCCCGGAGGACTGGTTGGACGCCGCGTTCACAGGGTTGCTCGCGGGCATGCTGGAGGTGGTCGCTCGTGCCGGATCGGCGGGCGACCCTGCCGGTTCCGGCCCCCTCCCGAGCACGTCCACCTGCGGGGTCAGCGGTTCGGGACCCGCGGGCGCCGGGGGGTTCTCCGGGAGCGCGACGCGGCGATGGAGCGGCGCATCAACCGGTGGGAGCGAGGCGTCGCCGGAAACCGGGGTCGGCGCTGTCGCCTCAGTCCCCGGCGCGGACGGCACTGTCACCGACTCCCTCGGCTGTCCAGCCACTGCGCCCGCTCGAGTTGGCTCACCGGCCTGCCAGGTGAACGCTTCTGCGGGTGGCGGCGGCGCCCCCGGGGTCTCTCCCGGGACGGACATGGCCGCCTGCGCCGCCGCTACCGGTGGCGGTGACTCCGCCGCGCGCCGCTGCACAAGAGACCCTGTCGCTCGCCCGGCCGCAGGTTCGGCGGCGCCCGCCGGAGTAGCGACGGGTGCAGGGCCCGCCGACTGCCGAGCCTCGCCGGGACTGCCCGGGGCGAGACCCTCCGCGGTCGTAGCAGGCGGCGGAGCCTGAGCGGGTGCTGCGACCACTCCGGAAACGGTTTCGCGCGCCAGCGGTGCCTCCGCGGGTGGCAGGAGCACTGCTTCCGGTGCGGCGCCCGGCGCGGGCTCGGCGGCCACGGCGAGGCGTCGTACGGGTTGCTCAGGGGTAACGGACGCGTCCGGCATCGCCGGCGTGGCGGCCGTCATGTCTTGAACCTCCCGCGTTTCCTCGCCGGCGAGTCGCTGTAGCTCTCCTGCCGTCGAGGCTGCCGAAGCCAGCGCCTCGGGGCGGCGCGCCTGTGCCGCATTCAGGGGCTCTCCGGCGACGGGCCGCACCGCTCCGGCGCTCGGTTCGAGGGGGGCCGCGGCGTCGCTGTCTGCGGGTTGGGCGCTGCCTGTGTCCGCCAGCGGCAGGTCAACCGGCATGCCGGTCGTCGTGGGCGGGGGCTCAGCGGAAAGCCTCTGGGCGAGGGGTTCAACTCCGCGTCCCTCGTCGACCGGCGGTCGTGGGCCGGGAGAGCTGGCGCTTCTCGAACGCGACGGGTCCGCGATAGCGGCGGGGCTGGTTGCGGGTCCCGGTTCCGGGGACGATGGCGGGGCAGCCTCGCCGACTCGCGAGACCGGCGCGTCGCCCGAAGCTCCCGGAGTGTTCGTGGAACGGGCTGCCTCGAACACTCCGGGCGGTGGGGATGCTGGCGGCGGCCGCATCGCGCCCTGCCCGCTGCCACCAGGAGGTTCGTCGTCCGGGGGCGTTGGATGGTCCGGGGGCGATGCACCAGGTTCGGTCGGGTCCGTTGTCGAAGGTGTACCGGCCGCGCGGGGGGCGGCGTCGGTGGCGATCACCCGGCGGGCCTCGGGGCGCGTCGCCTGGGATGCGGCAGGTTCATGCTGTTCCGGGGCCGCCACAACCCGCCGTATCGGCGCTGGCGAGTTCACGGCTGGCGGCGCCGCCGCCTGGGCACGGGCGACATCAGGTTCGCCGAGGGGGCTCGGTGCCGGACTCGGTGTGCCGGCAACGGAACCCGTGGCGGATGGTCCCGCGGGCCGCGCCGCCGAGACTGCCGGAGCGGGTGTTCCGAGTGGCGGCTCTGGCGCCTGCCGAGTTCGGCGCTGAACGATGGGCGCCGCGACCCTGGCCGGTTCGCTCGCTGTCGGAGCGGGTTCGTCGTTCGGCGTTGGGGGGCGGGATTGTGCAATCGCCGGATTTGAAGCGGGCGGTACTGTGGAAGCTGCCGGTGCCGGTTCACGCGGCGGTGTCGCTGCAGGCGGTTGGCCGGGGGCGACGGCCTCCGTGGCGGCCGCCGGGGGTTCCGGCGGGACTCCTGGCTGGCGCTGCTCGGCCCTGCGGGAGGCCGTGATCGTCTCGGGCGAAATCTCCACGTTCCCGGACATTTCCTGTACGACTGAACGCCTGCGCACCGCGCTGCCCGCGCCCGGTGTCGCGGCCGGCGCTGTCCGATCGATTCCCAGGGCGGCTTCGATCTGCGCAGCTGTTGGGCCTGTTGTGATCGCTTCGGACTCTTGCCGCCGGGCGATCGTTTGCCGCCGCGCTTCCATTGCTCTGAACCATTCAGGCGAACCGAACGCCGGCGGGCCTGCAGGTTGAGCGGCTTGCGGAGCCGGTGCGGATGGTTCGGCGCTGGATTCTGATTCTCGCGATAAGACGGGCGCCGGAGGAAGCGCAGACGCCGGTGCGGCGGGTGGTTCGGCCTGCACGGTCCGGTAGGAAAGCAGACTCTGAAGCGAGCTCGAGAACTCGGCCGAGCGGCCGATGATCGCCCTGCCGGGGCCATCCGCCGAAAGCGGCACCTCGTTGAGCGAGCCAATCCCGAGCACGCCCGCCTGGTAGCCTCGCAGGCGGCGTCCGAGGAAGGTCCCGAAATCGGGGCCTTCGGTTTCTTCGGGTTGCGTCACTTCTTCGGCCATGGCGCTACCGCTTCTGCAGCGTGAACTCCTGGAAGGTCAGTTCCAGCGATTCGACCATGATCGCCGACTGGTCGGTCTGCATCGTCGGCGAATTCCACTTCACCGGGTACGCGCCAATGAGGTTCCAGCGGAGCACTTCGCCACCCTTCCCGTCGTAAAGCACCACAGAGATGTTCTTCTTCTCGTCCCGCTTGGTCGTCGTGTTCGTGAGGCGGTTGAGCCAGTCCCAAAGCTCGAGGGAGTTGGTCATCCCCCGCTTGAGCGTGATGTTGCCGAAGCTCTGCCGGCCGGGGAGTTTGTGTACATAATCATTGACGCCGCCCTCTTTGTACTCCTCGACATCGATCTTCGATTCGAAGCCGCTGCACTCTGTGAAGAGCGCCTCCTGGATGCCGGAGATTTCCACGGCGAACCGGTAGGCGACGTTGGGGTCGGGCATCGTCAAGCTCCGGCCGCGGATGCGGTCCTGCTATGAATATCGGCAACCTGGCCGACCCACATTCGCCGGTCAGCGTGTTCCATGTTCAGTAGCTCCTCGTGTTGCCAGTGCAGGTAATACGCGAGGTAGGCTACCTCCTCCCGAATCCGTTCGAGGGGGTAGCCTACGACCCCCCCAGGCGGGAGATGTCCACGTCGATCGGCGTCGAGCACTCCGGACAGGTCACGGGTACCAGCGTCGTCCCCTGCTCGTTCACCTGGCGGTACAGGCGCTGCAGGTAGGCGAGGTCGCCGCTGAACATGTTCTCCACTTCGTAAGTCGAGACCTGTTGGAGCGAGCCCAGCCGCGTGATCACCCTGGAGAGCAGGATGATCACCAGGTACGCCTGGTTCTCCCTGACCCTGGGGTCTCGCAACGGCGCGATCTCATCCATGGCGGTGGCGAGCCGCATCGTCCCCTCGCGGTGGAGGTTGCCCTCGCGGTCCACATAACCTTGCGGCAATACGAAATCGAATTCGGTCTGAAGTGCCATAGTTCATTCACGGCAACGGGGCAGGGTGTATCCCTGCCCCGGCCAGTTTGGTCCTTCGTGCCCTCTGCGGGTTACATCTCCCGTTCGAAGCCTTCGCAAACGACCGTGAGCTCTTCGACGCCGACGGCGCTGCTCTCGGTCGAAAGCGAGGGCCCCGTGATCTTCGATGGCCAGGCCGCTTCCAGGTTCCACTTGGCCACCGGGGAACCGGCCTGGTCGTACATCGTGATGGTGCAGTTGGAGCGGGCGCCGGACACTTTGCCGGTCTCGACTTCCTTGCGCCACTTCCAGAAATCCATGTTCGCGGTGATCCCGCGCTTGAACGTGATGTCGCCCCACTTCAAGCGGCCGGGGATCTTGCGGACGGCTTCCTTGTCGCCCTTGCCGACGATCTTGTGCTCCGTCACTTCGTTTTCGGAACTGATGCCGGAGACCTCGGTGAAGTACCCCTTCGCCTTGCCTGCGACATCGAGTTCAAAATTAAAGCCGACCAGCGGGTCGCCGGTGAGCGCGTCCATTGCTGCCATGCGTTACTCCTTCGTTGGCGTTCTGGTGCCGTCGTGGCCGACTACTGCTCCGGCGCGTATTGGCCGATGCGGAAGATGACGAACTCAGCGGGCTTCACCGGTGCGATGCCGATATCGATGATCAGCTGCCCGAGGTCCCGGGTCTCCTGCGGGTTGTTCTCGGCGTCGCACTTCACGAAGTAGGCCTGGTCCGGTGATGCTCCGAAGAGCGCCCCCTGCCGCCAGACGGTCTTCAAGAAGGCGCCGATGTCGCGCCGCATCTTCGCCCAGAGGTCCATGTCGTTCGGTTCGAACACGGCCCACTGGGTCCCGCGCTCAATCGACTTCTCGACGTAGTTGAACAGGCGGCGGACGTTGAGGTAACGCCACGACGGGTCGCTGCTGAGTGTGCGTGCACCCCAGATGCGGATGCCGCGCCCGGCGAACACCCGCAGGCAGTTCACGCCGTTCGGGTTGAGGACGCTCTGCTCGGAGTTCGTCAGGTTGATCGGCAGGGAGATCACCCCGCGGATGACCTCGTTGGCCGGCGCCTTGTGGACGCCGCGCTCGTTGTCGCTGCGCGCCCAAACCCCGGCGATGTGGCCGGCGGGCGGGATGCTGATAGTCGTCGCCGGGGCGTTCGGCGTCGGGTCTGCCACGTTGATCCACGGGTAGTAGAGCGAGGCGTACTTGGAATCGTAGCCCGCGACGTTCATGCGCCAGTCCTGGGCCTGCTGGGCGTTCAGGTCCGGGGGCGTGTCCAGGATGGCGACCCGGTCACCCATGCGTTCGCAGTGGGCGATGATGGCCAGCTGGACCGCCTTCAGTCCGTCCATATCGAGGACGCCGGCCTTGTAGGCCGCCATCGCATCGGGGGCGAGGACCATCGTGATCTCGTCAACGGCTTCGAGGCCGCCGAGTCCGGCGCGCTCGGTGACGTCGCCTTCATAATCGGATGGCGTCACCGGGACCAGTGCGGTGGTCGTGGCCGAGGGAAGGGCGAGGGGATAGGTGCCAGGCGCCGGAGCGCGCTCGGCGGCACTGAGCCCGGCAACCTTAAGCTCTTCCAGTTGGACGAGCGTCGACTGCTTGTTGACGACATCGAAGGCGTTCTTCGCGCCCCGCCCGAGGGTCAGTCCTTCGAACTTCTCCTCGGCCCCGCCGCCCTTCACGGTGATGGTGAAGCTGTCATCATCACCTGCGGCGACCTGGACGCTGAGGCCTTCAGCTGAAACGCCGGGCTTGGGAAGCGCCTTGATCGTCGCTGCCCCGCCTTTCGCCGTGATTTCGGCGACCGGTTGCGACGGGCCGTCGCTGGATTCTCCGCCGATGCGGACGACGTAGGCGAGAGTCCCGCCGTTGTTAAAGTAGCCGTAGACGGCGTGGGCGAGGTACGCGCCGGGGATGAAACCCCCGAATACGTTCGTGAACTGTGTCCAGTTCGCGATCATTGTGGCCTTTCCAACAGGCCCTTTCTCGGCGACACCGAGGAAGGCGGCAACGGCGGTACCCACGCCCTCGATGGGCTTGGTACCTCTGTCGACTTCTTCGATATACACGCCTGGCGTCAGGTATGTAGGCATTTGGGCTCCCTATGATTTGTGCGGCACGGAGACCGGAGCGGCGGTATCTTAGCATCGCGCCGGAGCGGTCGCGCAACCGTTTGCAGCGCCCCATCCGGGTTCATTGCAGGGTGGGTGCCATAACGATCGGGTTACAGTTCGATGTCGTAACTCGAACCCGGAACGGAGATGGCACGCTCGCCCGAAACTCCGTCTTCGGTCTCGAAACGGATGGTGTGGTCTCCGGGTGGTACCCCCGGAAAATTGAACCGTCCATCGGGGCCGGTAACCATCCTGAGGGCCGTCCCGGCGACGGAAACGCGCACCCCGGGCACGGTGTCGCCGGGCGCGCCTTTCCTGTGCGCGGTGCCTGCCACCTGGATGAAGGTTTCGCGCCAATCCTCGCCGATGGCCCCGACGTGCAGTTCGCGTGTGGTTACCAGTGGGCCTTCCACCGGGGTGAACGCATCCAGCGGCACGGTGAGCACCCACACGAGCGATGTCCGCAATTCGTTGTCCAGCACGCCCCACAGGTCGGCTGGCTTGGCGACGTGGTCCGGCGGAACGATGCGTGCCAGCACCGGGTACTCCGATTCGAGGAGATGACCCTGGAAGAACCGCCTGTCGATTTCGCCGGCCCGATACATCGCAGCGAGGGTCCGCGCCAGGATGCGATGCTCGTCTTCCGCCTCGCGCGCCCAGGCCGTGACCATGTAGCTCAGGTCGATGCGCCGTGGAGGACGTTGCGCACGGAAGCCGCCCTTGCCATCTGCGATCCGGGTCGCGGTGTCATCGCGAAAGCCGGATCGTTCCCGAATATCGTAGAGAAAACAGTTCAGCGTCGGCCGCGATAAACGCCCGCTCCACTCGCGTGAAGGTCGCTCGAACGAGATATCCACCTCTCCGTTGGCGATGGGGATCGCGGCAGTGAGGTACTGCTTCAGGGTCTCATCGGCATCGTTGAACACTTGCGGCCGTTACGCTCAGGCCCGGGATTCTTCGGCGTGGCGCGGAGCCGCTCCCGAAAGCACCGCGTGGGCGAGCGAGTCCGCTTCCGCCTCCAGCGGGTCGTTCGCCGCCCCGGCAGTCATGCCGCCGCCGCTCGATGCCGTCCGGCCCGAGCTCTGCTGGACGACATGCGCGAGTTCGTGTGCCATCAGCTCGCTGTTCCCCGTGTTCACATCCGAGCGCAAGAAAATATCGGAACCGGTGGTGAACGCCTTGGCCGTCAACTGGCGGTTGAGCCGGTCCGCGTCGTCTCCCTCATGCACGCGTACGCCGCTCAGGTCCGTCCCGGTCGCAGCTTCCATCTGCGTTCGGATGCCGTCGGGCACGCCCGATCCGCGGCCGCGCATCGAGTTGACCTGGCCTTCGATCGCAGCGCCCACCGGGCCACCTTCGAGACCAACCTGCGGCGCGCCATCATGTTTCATCTGGAGTTCGTCTTCTTCGCCTTCACGTTGGAGCGGGTCGTGCTTCGCCTGGAGCTCCTCTTCCTCTTCGACCCGTTGGAGTGGGTCGTGCTTCGCCTGGAGTTCCTCTTCCTCTTCGACCCGTTGAATCGGGTCGCGCTTCATCTGGAGTTCCTCCTCTTCGCCGGTGCGCTGCACCAGCCGGGCGATGGCCTGGTTGCCGGCACGGGCCTGGAGGCTCACGAGGGGATGCGGCGCCGCCGGAGCGGATTCGCGGGCGGTTGTTTCGCGTTGAGAGGCGGGCTTGCGAGCCTGTTCGAGCTGGGCGGGCTGGTACTCGGCCATGGGGGACTCCTCCGCCGCACATCATAGCGGGCATTAGCCGGGCCTGTGCGCAAGAATTTGGGCAGGGCTATTCGAGGTGAGCCATGTGTTCGCCGAAGTCTGCCTCAGTCACCATCCGCCCGAGCTTCTGGAATTCCCGGCGCGTCCCCTGTATCAGGTGGCGCATGCCCAGGCTCCCGCCATCCTTCGCTGCCAGGAACGCCGCTGCCAGGACGATGTTGCGAATATTTCCGCCGCTGATCCGGAACTGGCGCGCGAGGAAGTGGAAGTCGACGTCGTCCGCGAGCGGCACCGCCGCCGGCAACGTCGTCGTCCAGATCCGGTAGCGGTAGGGCTCTTCCGGCATGGGGAAATCGATCACGAAGTGCATCCGGCGCAGAAAAGCCTCGTCCAGGTTCATCTTCAGGTTCGTCGAGAGGATCACGGGGCCGGCGTAGTCCTCGATCTGTTGGAGCAGGTAGGCGGTCTCGATGTTCGCGTAACGGTCGTGGGCGTCCCGCACCTCCGAACGCTTCCCGAACAGGGCGTCTGCCTCGTCGAAGAAGAGGATGGCGTTGGAAAGCGAAGCGTCCCGGAAGATAGCGCCAAGGTTCTTTTCTGTTTCGCCGATGTACTTGCTGACCACGCCGGAAAGGTCAATCTTGTAGAGGTCCAGCCCCAGCTCCCCGGCTATGACGCCTGCCGCCATGGTCTTGCCGGTGCCGGATTGGCCGGCGAAGAGCGAAACCACGCCCTTGCCGCTGGAGAGCTTCTCTCCGAACCCCCACTCGTCGTAGACCTTGTGCCGGTGCTCGACCATCGAGCAAAGCTCGCGCAACTGGGCCTGGGGGTCGGGTTCGAGGATCAGGTCGTCCCAGGACTTGTGGTGCCCGACTTTGCTTGCCAGCGAACTCAGGATCGGCGCCGACCGGGCACGGGCCGCCGCGTACAGGTCCTCGACGGTGAGACACGCCGTCGCTGGTTCGCGCGCGGTGGCCAGGCCGAGCGCCGTCGCCGCCGCCTCGGCGATTGCCCCCGTATCCAGCTCGAACTTGGCGGCCAGCGCAGGCAGCGCAGCGTCCACGCCGGGGTCTTGGGCCAGTGAGCGAAGTGCTGACTGCCATTCGATGACGCGCTCTTCCACGGTCGGCCGGGCGACCACAACCGAGGGCCCATGCCAGGTTGGCTCGCCCACGCTGTGAATCAGTACCAGTGGGGCGATGCCGTCGAGCCCCGTGGCGATCCCCTCGCGGACTGGTTCATCGAGTTCGTCGAACCCGCGGACCAGCAGCGCCGCGTTCGAAAGCGCTGCCTCGCGCCCGGCTCGCTCGAATGCCTCCCGGTGGGTTATTTCACGGACCTGCGTGAGGTTGAGTTCAACGATGGCATCGAGTCCCAGCGACCTTGCGAGGGCGCCCGCGATGCGCCGGGTCTTCGCGAGGTCGGTCCCACGCAATCCAAGGACGCGGGGCGAGAGGTGGCCGGGGTCGATCGGCGCTGCCTCGTTGCCCGGATTCGCGGGGCTCAGTGTGGCGAACGGACCGATTACTTCGTCGATCGCGTCTCCACCGAGCGCGAACCGGGCGATGCGCGGGTCGAGCGTCATTGGGCGGGCGAGGAGCGGAGTCGCCGCCTGTCCCGCCTCGTCGTGGAGCCGGACGAGGTGCAGCGCCCGCAGCCTCGCGTCTGCATCGAACGAGCGTTGGCCAACGACCGCGTCTTCCCACAGCAGGCGCAGCACCAGTTCCACCCGCGGCCGCTTCTTCGAGACATCGTCCTGGACGTAGGCCACCAGGCGTTCGAGTTCTGGGTCGGTCTCGGTCACCAGGCAGAGCGCGACCGTCGCGCATTCCGCCTCAGAAAGCCGGCAGACCTGGGCGAGACGGGCCATCCGTCCGCCGAGCGCTTCCACGAGCTCCTCCGCCGGGTGCGGTTGGGACGCCGCCGGTTCGCTTCCTGTCCCGGCGACATCGAGGATGCGGCTGGCTTCCTGGTCGGAGATATACAGCCCGCGAAGGTCGTCTTCGCCCACGGGCACACCCCGCGCCCGCATCCGTTCGACCTCTGCCCGGAGGAGGTTCGCCGCGGCCTGCACAGCGGCCGCGAGGCCGTTTGGCCCTTCGCGTTCACCCGTGCGCATCAGACGGCCTCGAGGATGCTGCAACTGATGCTCGAGGCGGTCCAGTTCGCGTCGCCGCTGTACTCGAGCACGAGAGGGATGCTGAAGCCCGTGTACCCCAACACGAAGCTGAGCGACGCCGAGGTGCCCCCGAAGCCGACGACAGACACCCCAACGATGTTTCCATTCACGATCCAGCTGAACGCGCCTGTCGGCAGCGGCCTGTCGCTCGTCCAGTTGTCTACGTTCGCCGTTGCGACGTGGCCTGCGGAGGAGATCATCGCACCGCAGAGGTCCGTGCTGATGATCGTCACGGCCTGGCCGATGACGACTGACGCGACGTTCGACGTCGTGCATACGGCGTTGTAGCAGACCACAGCCTGCACCGTGACGATTCCCGCCGTGGGGCCGACGGTCGAGAAGTGCTTGGCACCCGAACTCTGTGACGCCGGCGAGGCACTGCCCGTGGTTGTCCACGTGACGGCGTTGAAGGCCTCGTTGAACTCCGTGAGACAGTCGATCTGTGTGCCGCCGGAGATCGCGTACCAGTCACAGTGCACCGTCACCACAGGCGGCGGCCCCACCGGCGGGGTCGTTGGCGTCGGCGTGGGCGTCCCCGGGACGGGTGTCGCCGCGGCGGTCGGCGATGGTGTCGTGAACTTCACAACAACGGACTTGGTGCCGGTGCGGCACACGGTGATGTTGCACGCCGTCATCTCGACGGAGACGGTCGCGTCCTGGCTAAACGTGGTCGAGAACGCTGTCGATCCCGGCGCCACCGGCGCGGGCAGGCCGTTCACGCTCCAGCGCGTCGTCGTGTACGTCCCGGTCACCGTCCCGGTACAGGTCACCCCCGCGGCCGCGGGCGCCGGCGTGTAGACCACGTCGCAGGTTACCGATACTGCGCTCGGCGGCACCGGCGTCGGTGTCGGTACCGGCGTTCGTGTTGCCGTGGGGCTGACTCCTGGCGTTGTCGCCGGCGCTGTCGTCGGGATGGTGATGACGCCGCTGCCGCCGGTGCTTCCGCCGCCTCCCGAAGGGAGCGTCGGCGTGCCCGCAGCCTGCGTCCCGGTGGTCGAACCCGGCGCCGTGCCCTGGATGACCTGCAGCGAGGGCGTCGCCTGGGTCGGGTCGAACGTCATGCCGATAACGAGTGGCCCGGTGGAATCCTGCGTCTGCACCGAAGCGTTCCCGTCCTGGTCGTAGCTATGGATCGCCACGCTTGTCCCGCCGTTGCTTGGGTTCTGCACCTCGATGCGGTAGTCCTCGCGGTTGCCGGGGAGGAAGATCGACGTCGTGCCCGCGTCGGCCGGGGGAGCGCTCTCGACGCACGTCGGATCACGCCAGGCCGAACGGCTCGCCAGGTACGCCCCGGTGATCCCCACGGGCGCCGGCTTCCCTTCCTCGGGCGCATTCAGCGAGCCGACGATCTTTCCCTGCTTGTCCAGGACTCGCATGCGCAAGTCCTTCGGCACCGTGATCACCACGCCGCTGAGATCGTTGGAGGGTTCGAACTTTACCGAGCCCTTCACCTTTCCCTTGTAGGCATCGAGCGTCAGCCGGTCCCGGTAGTAGGGGTCATTGATCAGGATCTTGCCCTCGGTGCTCACGCCGACGGCGGCGATGAAGTGGCCCGGTACTTCCAGGACCAGGGGCCGCCCCGCCTGGAGCTCGGCCTTGATCTCCTCTTCGCTCCCCGTGCCGAAGCCCGCGAACCTGAGGGTCGGAGTCCCGGGGCGTTGTTTCGCGATCTGACCCGAAAGTTCGTTGGCGGCCGTCCAGATAACGTCGCCGTAGATGTAGCCACGGCTGACCCAGCCGCGCGTCGTCTTGCGCGCTTCGCCATTGAACCACTCGTTCACTGCCTGCGGCGTCAGGTCCGAGCCGTCAGGCATCGTCAGGACGTTGAACAACGCCATGATGGTCGCGACCGAGGTCATCGCGCAGCCGCACTGCTCGATCGTCTCACCGCACCAGTCGGGCCCAAATTCCGGGTCGCCCGCTTTGGCGTATTCGTCTTTTCCCCAGGCCGGGTTCGTCTGCGCGAAGAGCGGCGCCCCGCTGCTCCCCGCCGCTGGTTGGCTCACCTTCGCGAGAGCCTTTTCCCGCTCCTCCGGCGTCTTCTCGCACATATGGACGCCCGCGTATGCCGCCTCCGGGTTGGTCCCGAGTCCGGTCGTTGCCTCGCCCTTCGTCGACCACGGGATCCAGGAGGGGATGTCCTGCCGGTTCACCCACGAAAGCCACGCCGCCAGTGCCAGTACGCCCAGCAGTACCGCCATCAGCGACGGCGTCTTCCAGCGTTCCAGCGGCGGCTTCACCACCAGCTGGCCGGGCGCTTCGACGGCGATTCCCGCGCCTGAAGTCGGCGTCGCCACAATGCGGATCGGGACGTAAGACATCCGCCCGAAGAGGTGGCGCTTCTTCTTCCGCACACGGAGCGGTAATTTCCGCTCGTGCCCCGGTTGCAGCTCGATGCTCGGCGCGTCGAAGTCGAAGATGAACTGGCCCTCGTCATCGATGCCCGAGAGCGCGTAGGTCACGAGCGCGTTGCCGTTGTTCTTCGCCACGACGGCGAAATCGCGCTTGCTGCGCATGGGCGTCAGGCTGAGTTCGGAAGCCTCGAACGCGGTGACCACGAGCTTTCCGAAAGCCACGCCCTCCCGTTCGTGTTCGCCGGAGGTCACCACCACGCCGAAGTCGTACTCACCCGCCAGCGATTCCGAAGACACGGGCGGCTGGATGACGAGGGTGACGGTCTCGCGCGTCCCCGGCACCAGCGCCAACGTGGCCTGGCTAAACGTCACCCATGCCGTTGGGATGCCCGTCACGCCGAGCGTGACAAGGTCCACGACGCGGCCCCGGTTCTGGATCACCGCCGTCGCGAAGACGGCCCCTCCGGGTTCGACCGGGGTGGCAGGCGAGGTGAGGGTGACGTTGATGGCACGCGATGGCGCCTCTTCGACTGCCTCATAACCGGCCCCTTCGGCCAGCGCGGCGATGCCCGCCTCGGCCTCGGAGGCCGTCGTCGGGGGTGGCGGGAGGAACTGCGCCTGCACGTCGCCGAAGCGGATGTCCTGGTCGTTTTCGACGAGGTTGCTGACGCCGGGGTCTATGCGGTGGCCCCCAACGAACGTCCCGGCGGCGGACCCCAGGTCTTCTACCAGCAGCCGCCCGGACTCGATGACAATCCGCGCGTGGCGCCGCGAAATCGAGAGATCGTCGATGACGATACCGTTGCCATCAGCCCGTCCAACGACGAGTGACGGCAAATCGATCGGGAACTCGCGAGCCTCCCCATCGGGCGTACGGACCTGGAGCGAGCCAAACTTCACCCGGAGAAACTCCCGCGCGGCAATCGGTAGTGCGGAGGATAGCGGTGGCGGCAGTCCGGCGCGAGAAGGGTTAAGGTGGCTCCCAAGGTGCTGCACGGAGCTGGAGGTTCGCAGTCTCACCCGGGCTGGAAAGCGGGCAGGCGCCGGTAGCTAGGCTCGGGAGCTGTACCGGGCCAAGGGTGCAAGCGGTATCGCGAGGGGTGTGCGCGGCCGGACCGCAGTAGCCGACGGTGCTCGGCACCAGGTCCGTCTCACGGCGACCGGCACCGCGGATCGGGATCCTGGCAACGTCGGTCCGTCCCAGGCGATGTCGGTTCGGTCACCGCCGGCATTCGCTACGAGACAGGTGAACTCGTCCTCTAGCGTGAGCGTCTTGGGCGCGGAAGGTGGAGGCGGAGTTACCGGTCAAAGAGTGGCGACCGAGCGTCCGGGGCCACCGCGGCCCGATTTCCACGTGACGGTGATGTCCACCGTTTCGCTCATCCGTCCCCGCTGGTTTCTTAGCGCATGGTCTCGCGGTACGGGCGCAGGGTGTACCGCGCCGATCCCGTACGCCAGCCGTCCGCAAACCCGGCAAAGCCGGGGGCCCCCCCCCCGCGGCCCCCCGGGGGGGGGGCTTCCGGGGGCCGCCCTGTCCAATGCCCAGCGCCGAAGCCTCGAACCCATCGCCGACTAAAACAACGCCCCACCACACACCAACACCGGGAACCCCCCACCACCCCCCCGGCCTCAGGGGCGGAGAAGGGGGGGGGGGACCCCCCCCGGGGGGGTGCCGGGGGGGCGCGCCCGAATGTTGGAACCGTTGACCTCGAACCGGATGTGTCCTAACACTGGCGTCGGGAGCCCTCCGGTAACCGTACCGTCGCCCGTCACGGTGACGGCTCACGCACCCCGTACACGGCGATGGTTCCCGGCGCAGTCCCGGATGTGGTGACGGCGAGACCGGCTCTTGTGAGATGGTCACTCGTCTGCGTTTGGATGTGGCCGGCCGAGCCCGCTCGCGAACTCGAGCGGGCGGTTCCGTCGGACGACCCAATGGTCGAGCGACTCGCACCGTGGGCGGTCCCGGATTCCGGGCAGGCAGGCCGAGCAGGTAGTGTTCGGAGCCGGCCCCGTTACCCATGGGTGGTGCCCGGCGAGTGCGGGCTGTGGCCACGCTCGGCGGAGTTCGGCCCGGTAGTTCGCGGAGGACGTGGGGTGGCCTGAGCGTTGCCGGCCGCCCGAGGATGATGGCGTCCAGAGAAAGTCGACTCGCCGTGTGTCTGCCGACACCGCCACTACCCGAGACTTACACCCGAAGAACCTGACGGTGCCAGGGCTGCCGGCGCCAACCCGTTGAGTGATGGCCCCGACAGTCACTGCAGCCGCGGCCGAGATGGTGATGGTCACTGCGGCCGGCACCGCCACCGTCGCCGTGTTCGAGGTGTCGTCGTCCAGGTAGGTCGTACTCGACGAGTTGTAGGTGGCCGTGATGCTGTAACTCCCCGAAGCCGTCGGCGTCCATGAGATCGAGGCGGCTCCGCTTGAGAGCGTCTGGGGCGAACCGTGGTTCGTGCCATTGACCTTGAACTGCACCGTACCCGGGGCCGAAGCCGGAGAGACCGTCGCGCTCAGCGTTGCCGCCGTGTTCACCTGGACGATGGCAGGCGCCGAGACCGTCAGGTCTACCGGCTGCGCGAGGGTCAGGTTCCCGCTGTCGGAGGCGGCGTTGAGATTCGTGTTCGCCGTGTACTCGGCCCAGATCACGTAACCGCCACTGGAGCCGAACGTCCCTGTGCCGCCGCCGGTCGTGACTCCCGTGAGGTTCGCTGTCCCGCTCGCGACGTTTTGCGGCGTGCCGATGGCCACGGCACTGCTTTGGAGAGCCCCCACCTTGAACTGGACGCAGGCCGAGCAGTCAGGGCTCACGCTCGCCGAACCTGAGGTGACGGTTGCGGTGAGTGTGATCGTGGTGCCGATCGGCTGGCTCTGGTTCGGGTACGGTCACAGCGGGCGTCCGTTTCGTCAGCGTCACGGTCGCTGCTGCGCTCGTCACCGCGTTCAAGTTCCCGTTTGTGGCGTCTCCGTTGAATGCCGCGACTATGGAGTACGCCGTACCGGCCGCCGGGAGCAGCAGTGCGTCTCCCGTCGAAACGGTGATACTCGCTGTCCCGCCCACCGAAATCGACGTGTCCGTCGCGAGGAGGTTCGTTGCGGACACGCTGTCCTTGTAGAACGAGACGGACCCGCCGGCATGGTCGCGCACTCCGGAGCAGGCTCCTCCGCCGCATTGCAGCGTGGAAGAGATGGTCAGGTCGCTACCGACCTGGACGGCGGTGATGGTGTTCACCGCGATCGACGGTGAGTACTTGTTCACCGTCAGCGTCTGTGCGCTGGATGTCGTCCCCGTGAAGTACGCGTTCGCGACGTATTCCACCGTGATGCTGTACGCCCCGGCGTTCAACGACGAGACGCTGAAGTCGGCTCCCAGCACGCCGCTCCCCAGGTTCGAAACCGTGAGGCTGGCCAGTTCGGTCGCGCCGTCGAAGAACTTCAGCCGGGCGGGGCTGTCATCGAGCCGGTTCGACGGGCTCCCCGAGACGACCGCGCGGATGTTCCCGGTGTCGCCAACGGTCACGGTGCCACTCCCGGGCAATGTCACCGTCAGTGCCGGCGCGGCCTTTGTCACGGTGAGTGGCGTGTCGCCGGAGGCGCTTATGCCCACCTGGCTGGTCCCCTGGAACTCCGCAGTGATGATGTAATTCGCCGCCTCGTGGATCGCGTCGCCGTCCGCGCCCGTGGAGAGGCTGGGGATGGAGGCCTTCCAGGTCCCACTGTCCAACGCTAGCGGCACAAGCGGCCCCAGGTTCGCTGCCGATGAAGCCGACTCGCTTGCCTTTCGGAATTTGAACTGCACGCTCCCGCCCGAAGGTGTGAACCCACCGGAAGCGCTCACCACTGCCTCGAGACTGACCGTCCCGCCGACCGCGACGGTCGTCGGCGAGACGGTCATCGTCGTAGTCGAAGTGGCCGGGTTGATATCGACATTGATGTCGACCGAGGTGGCGCCCTTCAGGTCCGAGGTGCCAGTCGTGAACACGGCATGCACGTTGTCGTAATACCCACGGTCGTTGTCGTCGCGCGTATCGAAGGGGAACCCTTCGTTCGCCGTCGAGCAATTGTTCGCCGGGTTGGTGTCGTAGTTATCGCAGTTCCGCGGTGTCCAGTTGATCGAGACAGTCCCGTCCGTATTCGTGACGGTTTGGGCGGCCCCGATCAGGTTCGTCCCGGCCATGAACTGCACCGAACCGCCTGTCCCGAACAGGTTTAGCGAAGCGTTCGCCGAGGTAACCGTCGCCGTCAACGTGAACTGGTCGCCCATCCGCACGGGATTCGGCGCCGCCGAAATCGAGACCGTTGCCGCCACCAGCACACTCAGGCCGTAGGGGTCCGAAGGTGAACTGGCCAGGTAGACGGGGTAGTTGACCACGGTCGTCGGCGCCGTAAACCCAAATGCGGGATCGAGCAGGCGCAACGGAGCATCGTTTCGGTACTCCGCCGTGATACTCAGGACCGGGTAGTCGTCCAGGAGGGCAGGCGAGAGCACGCGCGCCTCGCCCGGAGTGCACGCCGAACCCCTGAACGTCCCCGATGGGACGACGCCCCCCGGCGGGCATACCAGCGCTACCACGGCGACATCGTTACCGGCCGCGTTCTTGAACCCGCGGATGTCGATAGCACCTGTCGCCCCGGCGGGGACTCTCGCGCGGATAAGCAGCTGCTCACCCGCAGCGGCCTTCGTGGTCGGCGCTGAGAGCACGTTGTCCCACGGGCTGGTCGGCAGTGCGTCGGCGGTGTTGGCGAAGGCGTCCACGACCGGTTTGATCGAGTCCCTGACAACGATCCGGCCGATCGATTTGTCAGGCGGCCCCACACCGGGTCCGACGCAGAAGTAGTCCAGTGTGGTGGTCGCTCGGAGGTAATAGACGCCTGGCACGGTTGGCGCCGTAAACGAAGTTGGTGCGAACGCCAGGGCAGCAGGGATCTGGAGCATGCCGCCGCTGTAGTTGCACTGGGGGCCGACGCCCGGCGTGCCCGTGGTCGTGTTTGGGCCAATCCCGATGTAGAGCTGGCGGAGGCACCCCGGACAGTAGTCGGTCCGCCCGACCGTGCCTGTGATGGTCAGCGGCTGGCCGGGCGACGCGACGACGGCGTTCGGTGCACCATCGGTCAGGCCGCCGCTGATGCTTACCGAGTTCACCACGGTCCCGCCGCCGAGGTTCTTCGGTAGCGCGAAGCTACATGTCTCATCCGTGTCGCCATTCGCGTCTTCATCTACCGAATCGCAGCCATCGGGGATCGGCGGCAACACCTCGAAGTCCCGCACGAGGCTCTCGCTTCCGAACGCGTTCAGCCCGCCGCTGTAGACCGCCTTGACGGTGTGTGTGCCGACGGTCGACAGGCCGGAGGTGCCGCCGGTCTGGACCGAGACCTGGGCGACCGAGAGGCTGCCCACGGTGATCAGCGCGGCACTCGGGTTAATCGGGATGTCGTCGGCGATGAACTGGACGCTACCGCCCTGCGGCACGATCCCGTTGAGGCCGGTGACGATCGCGAAGAGCGTCACGCTGTGCCGCTGCGGCACGCCGCCCGCCGGATCCGCATCGACGATCGTCTTTGTCTGGCCGATCCCGACCGTCAGTGGCTGAGATGTGCGGCAGGTCCCGAAATTGCAGACCGTCGCCGTGATCTTGACGGTCGTCGGGGCCCCCAGGTCGTTTACCAACTGCGTTTCAAACGTCTTCTTCGCCCCGCTCGCGTTCGCGGGCTTCCCTCCCGGTGCGGACCAGGAGATGCTCGTGAACTCCCCGGAGAAGTTCGCCTGGCAGGTGATGTTCGCAACCGCCGGGGTCTTCGCCTGGTCGAACGCAGTGCCGCAGGTGACCGTTACCGTGCCGGCGGGCGGTGTGGGCACGACGGCTGTGCCTGTTCCCCCGGTCCCTGTCCCGCCGGTGCCGCTGCCGCCCGTTCCGGTCGCGGGGAATAGAACCTGCTCGTTCCGCGATGTCGAACGGCAGAGCGTCACATTGCAGACCGTCGCCGAGACGCTCGCCGGGGTGTCGCCGGGGAAGGTCATGATCAGGGACGGCGACCCCGAAAACTCGGACACCACCTTTCCGTTGAGCGTCCAGCGCGTTGTGGTGAAGGTGCCGTTCACGGTCAGGTCGCAGATCAGCGTCGCCTGCTTTGGCGAGGGTTGGTAGAGCGTGCTGCACGCCATCGTCACCTCTTTGGGAGGCTCGAGCGGGCCCGTGCTCGGGGGCGGCGTGATACCCGGTGGAAGCCCCGGGCCCTGGCCCGGCGGGCGTTGCAACCGGGCGATCGGCTCGCCCGGGCCGTGTGCGAACTTCAACGGCGTCGCCAGGATGAACGAGCCGAACCCGACGATGATGTTGTCTTCTTCGTTCGGTAAGCCGGGTGCGAACCGTATCGGGTCGCCCAGTTCGAACCCCGAGTTCGTCGCCACCTCGACGCGGGTCTGCCCCGGCTCGGCTGAGAGTGTCATCGCCGTCCGCTGTTCCACGAACGGTGTGCTCGTCGGCGCCGGCGAGGCCGATGGCGCGGGCCGGGGCGTCGGCGTCTCGGTGTCGCCGCCTGCGCCGCCGTCGCCCGGCTGCGGGGTGGAAGTGGCCTGGGGCGTCCCGTTGGTCGAAACGTTGATGACGGGCTTGTCGGCGTTCGGGTCGAAGGCGATCTCGGCTTTCGTGCCCTCGCCGCCTTCGATCGTGGCGATCGACGAGGCGCCGTCCCGCCCGTACGTGTGGATGGCCAGCGCCCCACCCTGGTCGCCCGCGCTGATGATTTCGATGGTGTAGTCGTCACGCGAGCCCGGCAGGACCACCTGGTTCGTGCCCGCGTCAGTCGGTGGTGCGCTCTCGATGCAGGTGGGGTCCCGCCATGCATGCCGTGCCGCCACGGAGGCGCCGGGGATCTGGTTCAGGCTCTCGGCCGGCGCGTCGAGCGTGCCCGTGCCGGTGTTCACCACCCGCCCCTGCTTGTCGGTGATCTTGAACTTCACATCCGCGGGCGCAGTAATCACCACCGAACTCAGGTCGCTGCTCGGTTCGTAGTGGACCGAACTGCGGACCTTCCCCTTGTAGACATCGAGCGTCTTCCGGTCGCGATAGAACGGGTCGTTGATGAGGATCGCCCCATCGTTGTCGAGCCCGACTGCGGCGATCCAGTGGCCCGGTACTTCGAGGATGACCGGCCTGCCCGCGTTCAGTTCCGCCCGGATGTCATCTTCGGAACCGCTGCCTGTGCGAACGAAGCGGACGGTGCGAGACCCGGGCTTCACCCGGGCGATCTCGGCTGAGAGCTCATTCGCCGCCGACCAGATCACGTCGCCGTAGATGTATCCGCGGCTGACCCATCCGCGGTCGGTCTGCCGTGCCGCGCCGTTGAACCAGTCGTTCAAAGCCTTCGGACTGAGCGGCTCGCCTCCGGGCATCTGCAGGATGTCGTAGAGGGCGAGCATCACCGAGACCGAGGTCATCGCGCAGCCGCACTGCTCGATCGTGGTGCCGCACCAGTCCTTCCCGTTCGGCAGCTCGGTGGAGCGGGCGTACTCCTGCGTGGCCCAGCGGGCGTCGCTCTGGGCGAAGAAGGGCGCGCCGTTCTTGTCCACTTCGCCGAAGACTGGCCGACCGCCGTCGTAGGGACCGACGACGGTCGCGCCGGTCAGTGGTTTGTCGTTGGCGGCCGCGGCGTTCTTCTTCGCCTGGTCGTCCTTGGCCTTGTCGTCGGTGCAAAGGTGAACGCCGGCGTAGGGGTCTTCGGCGTTCGCCGTGTTCGTGCCGTCGCCGTCGGTGACGATCAGGACCGCCATAGCGGTCACGGCCAGGACGAGTGCCGCGAGCGAAAAGAGCACCGGCATCCGGAACTTCTGCAGCGGCGGCCGCACCGCGAGCTGCCCGTTTGCCGAGATCTCGGCGCCCGAAGCCGACTTGCCGACAATCGTGAACGGCGGTTGCTGGGCAGCCCCGAAAAGTTGCCGCGGCCGGCGCACCGACAGGTTGATGATGCGCTTTTCGCCCGGCTGGAGCTCGATTGCCGGCGACTCGAAGCCGTACTGGAATGCCTGCTCGTCGTCGCTGCCGAAAAGCTCGTAGCGGGCGACGTCGTTGCCGCGGTTCTCGGCCAACAGGCGGAAGTCGCGCTTACTGCGGATTGCCTCGAGCGAGATCGTCGCCGACTCGAACGGCAGGACGTGGAAGTTCCCCTGCGTCTCCGGGTGCTCATCGTACTCTTGCGAGCGGACCGCGACCGTGAACGTGTAGCCGCCGGCAAGCGAATCGTGCCTGCGCGGTGGGTGGATGCTGACCTTCACATCGGCGCGGCCGCCGGGAAGGATTGGGAAGGCCGGCGTATCGACCGAGTACCAGTCGGCCGGCAAGTCGGGGACCTCGACCCGCACGTTGTCGACGATGCGGCCGCGGTTTGTAACCACCAACGTGGCGGTCGTGGTGCGGCCGGCTTCGACCGGCGTCTCCGGCGAGACCAGGGCGATGCTCAGGCCGCCGGCCGAGACGACCTCGGTGTTCGCATCGAGCGCGACCAGCGTCGCATCGACCGTCTCGGGAGGCAGGTAGCGCGCTTCGATTTCGCCGAACCGCAGGACAGCGCTGTCTTCGACGAGGTGGCGTACGCCCGGCTCGAGACGTTCACCGTTGACGAAGGTCCCCCCGACGCTTCCCAGGTCCTCGACCAGGAGCCGCCCGGAATCGACCGTCAGGCGGGCATGGCGCCGCGAAATCGAGAAGTCGTCGATGTGGATGTTGGAGCCTTCGCCCCGCCCAATCAGGGCAGACGGAAGGTCCAGACCGTGCTCAACGAGCAGGCCCTGGCGCGGATACACCTGGAGGGTCCCGAACTTCAACGGGCGGTCCCTTCTGGCTTGCGGCTGATCCGCCACTGAATCACAGGATAGCCGGGCGTCCTCCGCCCGGCCATTCCCTGGCGGTGCGCGGCGGCGGGGTTAACCCGGGGCCTCAGGGTGAAGATCGGCACCTAGGGCGACTTCACTAGCCACGGGACCTGGCCCGTACCCAGGATTGCCACCCAGTACACCGCGCCCTGCGTGAACGTGGTGAAGTCGTTCGCTCCCGGGATACCTTCCGAACCGGTGAAATACGCCTTGTAGCTGCTCGTCGCCGGGTCCCACAGATAGATTGCGGAAATGCGCGTCGTCAGGTCCGAAGCTCCGGTTACACCCGTCCCCCTGATCGCTTCCGAGACCGCGGTGGCCGGCATGCCCGTCCACGTTAGTAGCGTCCAACGCGAGGTAAGGGTGTAGGTGTTCACCCCGCCTGCCGATGGCGCAGGGGGAGCGGTGCCCCCGCCGGGGCCGCTCGGGCTAATGTAGGTGTAGTTCGGCACGATATCGCTCGTCCCGTTGGCCGTTTGGATGACGACAACGATCGGCCCCGCCACGTTCGGAGGCGCGACCGTCGAGATCGTCGTGTCGTTGATCACCGTGCACGAGGGTGCGTTGAACGCGCCGAATTTCACCGCCCCCGGGCAAACCGCACCGGTGAACCCCGTCCCCGTGAGCGTGATCTCGGTCCCGCCGAAGGTCGAACCCGAGTTCGGCGTGATGGCGACGATCTTCGGGACGGCGGACACATAGGTGAACTTGGTCTTCGGCCCGGCCGGGCTTACATCGGCGCCTTTCGTCACCCGGACGTCGACTGCCCCGGGAGTGCTGTTCGGTGGAGAAAGCACGGTGATCTGGGTAGCGCTGTTGATGTTGAACGAGGTCGCCGCGATGCCCCCGAACGTTAGCGAGAGCGGTGCCGTGAAGTTCTTCCCCGTGATGACCACGATCGATGCCCCGGTTGTGGGCCCGTTGTCAGGGTTCACCGCGTCGACAATCGGCCCGCTCGTGTAGGTGAACACGTCCTCCGGTCCCTCCGGACTCTGCCCGGAACCGGTCGTCACGCGGACGTGCGCGGCAGCACCCGTGGGGACCGGTGGCGTGACGGCCGTAAGGGTCGTCGGGTCGACGAACACCGAAGGTGCGATGGCCTGGCCGATGTGGACGACTGAGGCAGTTGTGAAATTCGTCCCCTTGATCGCGATCGTCGTCCCGCCCGCCGGGGGCCCGGCTATCGGGCTAATGCCGGTCACCGTTGGCCCGTCGTACGAATAGGCCGCCTGTGGGCCGGGCACGCTGAGCGTCCCGTTCACGTTGACGCTCACCTGGACGGTCGAGACACCCGGTGGGGCCGTCGCCGTGATCTTCGTGCTGCTATCCACGACCGAGAACGCCTGCACATCGCCGAACTTCACGACCGCCCCGGCGAGGAAGCCACTGCCGGCGATCGTGACGATCGTGCCGCCGACGGACGGCCCGTTCGCGGGTGAGATCTGGTTTATCAGCGGGCCGGTGCTGTAGGTGTAGTTCGCCTCGGTCCGGTACTCGCTCGTCCCCGAGACCGGGTGGATGATCTTCACCTGCTGGACGCCGGAACCGGGCGGCACCGTCGCGATGATCTGGTTGTCGTTGATGAGGGTGAATTGCGCCGGGTTCCCTCCGAACAGCACCGATGTCGGTGGCTGTCCCCCGACGAAGAAGTTGGAGCCGGCGATGGTTGTTGGGCTACCGCCCGTTTGCGGCCCGAAATTCGGGTTCATCCCGGTAATGACCGGCAGCCCCTGGTAGTTGTAGGCGGCATCCGGGACTTCCGGCGAACGCACTCCCGCATCGGTGACCACGGCGAACACCGGCCCCGAGATGTGCGCCGGTGTCGTGACGATCAACTGGTTTGGCGCGCCGTACTTGCAGCTGGTGACGTTCGCCCCACCGAACGTTACCGAGGTCAGCGGAGCGAACGCACACGGCGTTCCCGGCGCCCCGGCCGGGGGGAAGTTCGTCCCGTTCACCGTGACCTGGGTCCCGCCGGTCGGCGGCCCCTGTCGGACGGAAAGGCTCGTGACGGTCGGCCCCGTGGTGTAGACGTACTTGTCGCCCGGTGTTATCGGGCTGAGGTAGGTGGGTGGGATCTGAGCGGGGACGGGCGTCACTTCGATGCGCACGTCGTAAGTCGAGGTGCTCTGGTTGTACGGGGGCGCGCCGAAGTCGGCGAGCAGCGCGGGCACCCGCACTCTGAGGACGGTTGGCGAAAGCACTTCGATGTTGTTCGAGACCATCGTAACTGTCTGTTCGGCGGCCGGTGCGAACGGCTGCCAGAACTGCACCGATTCCACCGAGGAATTCACCGTCGCTCCAGCGACGATGAAGTTCTCGCCGGTGACCGTCAGGATGGTCCCCTCGCCGGCGTAGCTGCCGCCGCTGTCGGGCGAGACATCGAAGACTCGCGGCGTCCCCGAACCGAGCAACGTTATCGGCGCCGTCGAACGCGGGCCGATCAGGCCCCCCTGATCGATGCTCAGGATGGTGACCTGGATGGTGCGGTCCTTGAACTGTTCTTTATTGAGGGTCTGGATGAAGGTCGATTGCGACGCGAGGTTCGTCCCCTTTGGGAACGTCACGAGCTTTGTCGCTTCCGCCGTTGGGATGTCGAATTCCGTGACCCCGTCGACCTGGAGGATGACCTTCACGTCGTTCGTGAGGACACCGCCATCGGTGCGCTGGATCGTTACGAGGACTGCCGTCCCCTCTGGGGTCGCATAGGCGGTCTTATCCAGCTGGAAGATGCCCTCGCCGACGGCCCGGGCGTCTTCCGCCTGGTGGCCCGCCGCGAAGGCAGCAACCACTACTGCGACGACCGCCAGCGTTGCGCGAAGACGCCAAGCGTCACCCTTTGCTCGCAGCCCGGCACGCTGCTTCAAGCAATCACCCGCCTATTCCAGGGGACAGCACCCTTCCTTTGGAAGGGCCATCGCTGCTTCGGCGGCACGAAACGGCTGGCGGCGGGGGCTACCAACAACACCTTCGCCCGTCGGGCAGACCGGGATGATAGCCAACGACGCCTCGCGGCACACAACCCCTGCTGTGATGTTTCCCTTCCCCCTTGCGTTTATCTCCAACGATTACGGCGAGCTCCAGATTCCGTTCGGGGCCGTTCGGGGCCTTCTGTGAAGATTTCTTCCGGTCCGGCTCCACCTTGTGGGCGGGGTCGCCGGGTATACTCCGGCCTACCTTCGCGCTGGTGGACCAATGCTGTTTCTCGACTCGCCCGAACACGCCGCGTTTCGCACCGAGCTTCGTGAGTTCCTGGCTGCCGAGCTTCCCGCCGGGGATTGGGATATGCGTAACGACCGGGATCATGTCAGCCCGGAACACGCGCGTTTCACCGAAGAGTTCCGCAAGAAGCTGGCCGCTCGCGGCTGGCTCACCATGGGCTGGCCCAGGGACTTCGGCGGAGCCGGCGCCAGTTACATGACCCAGACCGTCTACATGGAAGAGATGAGTTCGGCCGGGGCCCCCGGCGCCTACGACCAGGGTGTCTGGCTCGCCGGGCCCGCCCTCATGATGCACGGCACGCCCGAACAGCGGGATCGCTGGCTACCCTCGATGCGGACTGCCGACGTCCACTGGTGCCAGCTCTTCTCCGAACCCGGCGCCGGTTCCGACCTTGCCTCTCTCCAGACCCGGGCCGTCCGCGACGGTGATGAATACGTGCTCAACGGCCAGAAGATCTGGACCAGCGGGGCGCTGGATGCCGACTGGGGCATCCTTCTCGCTCGCACCGAACCAGATGCGCCAAAGCACCGCGGGATCAGCTACTTCATGCTCGACTTGAAGACCCCCGGCGTCACCGTTCGTCCACTCGTGAACATGATGGGCAGCCACCACTTCACGGAAGTCTTCCTGGAGGATGTGCGCATCCCGCGCGATTGCCTTATCGGCGAGGAGAACCGCGGTTGGTATATCGCGACCACCACGCTCGACCAGGAGCGCAGCTCCATCAACCGCGTGGTCATGACCCGCAGCACCCTCGGCGCCCTCATCGACTACGTGAAGGGTGTCCCTGCCCTGAAAGCCCGTGCGGAGCTCCGTCACGAACTCGCCGAACGCTACCTCGAGTTTGAAATTGGCCGTTGGCTCTGCTACCGCGTCGCCCAGATGCAGAGCGAGGGCAAGGTCCCGAACTCGGAGGCCTCGGTCTCGAAAATCTTCGGCACCGAGCTGCAGCGCCAGATGGGCATCACCGGCCTGCGCGTCATCGGCCTCCCGGGCACCCTGGAGCCTGGCTCGAAGTACGCCCCGCTGCGAGGCCAGGTCGAGCGCTGGGCGATGGCGGCGCCGAGCTACACCATCGCCGGCGGCACCAGCGAAGTGAACCGCAACATCGTCGCCACCCGCGGCCTGGGTTTGCCGCGAGACTGACGCCGTCGATCACCCGGTCTCCTGACGGGCTTGCACCCCAGCCGGCCGCGCCGCACCCTCGATCCATGTCCGAAAACACATTCCGCACCGACGGAACGATCGACTCGTTCGAGAACCAGTTCCCGGAACGCGACTACGATATCGAGTTCACCGCGGCCGAATTCACCAGCGTCTGTCCCATGACCGGCCAGCCCGATTTCGGCACCATTGTCATCAGCTACACTCCCGACCGCCGCTGCATCGAGCTTCGCAGCTTCAAGTTCTATCTCCAGTCGTTCCGAAACCGCGGCATCTTCTACGAGAACGTCGTCAACACCATCCTCGACGACATCGTCGCCGCGATCTCGCCGCGCTTCCTTGCCGTCACGGGTGAGTTCAACACGCGCGGCGGCATCTCCGCCCGCATCACCGCCACCTATCCGGGCGAGGAAGCCTGATCGTTACGCCTTTCACGAAGCAGGCGTAAACTCGATCGTGGCTCGTCCACGAGGTGTCGAATGTCGGTGAAACCGGACCCGAGCGGGTTCCCCCAGCGCAAGGTCACGGAAGTGCGGGGCGTCAGCGCCGTGCAGATGCGCGACGTGCAGCGTGTCGCCCAGGAAGAGTTCGGCGTCGACATCCTCCAGATCACCGAAAACGCCGGGCGCGCGGCGAGCCTGCTTGCCCTGGCGATGCTCGGTGGCCGTGGGCGGGGGCAGCGGATCGTCATCCTCTGCGGCGGCGGCAACAAGGGAGCCGCCGGCCTGACCGCCGCGCGGCACCTCTCGAACTGGGGCTTCCGGATCGACCCCATCATCTGCGGGGTCGAAGAAGAAGCGGCTTTCATGGTCCGGCGCCAGCTCCAGACGCTGCGCTACGCCGGCATCCTCGAACCGGCCGACCTCGAATCCAGCGAAATCACGGTCGAGGACCAGCTTGCCGATGCCGACCTCGTCATCGACGCGCTTATCGGCTATGGCCTCGAAGGGGCGCCCCAGGGAATCGCCAGCGCGGTTACCCAGCTCTCGCTCCAGGCAGCCAGGCCCACCCTCGCACTCGATGTCCCCACCGGCGTCAACGCAACGACCGGCGAGGTCAGCACGCCGGCCATCCGGGCTTGCACGACGCTCATGCTGGACCTGCCGAAACGCGGCGTCCTGGAACCTGGAGCCCGGCAGCATACCGGCGAACTCTTCCTCGCCGACATCGGGATCCCGCGGAGCGTCCATGAGCGCCTCGGCGTATCCATTCCCGGCGTCTTCAGCGAAGGACCGATCGTGCGCCTGCGCAGGTAGAGCGATTCCGGTTCATCCGGCCCTGGCCCCGGCGCGTAGACTGCGCCCGCATGGCATTCGTCCCACCACAGGAACAGCTTGTCCTCGAACTCTTCGTGCGCGACTTCGCCGCTTCGCTTGCGTTCTACACGCGGCTCGGCTTCGAAGTCGAACGCGAGGAGGACGACTTCGCGGTCCTTCGCTGGGAAGGTTGCGGGCTGTTCCTCCAGCTGAGCCGCCGTCTCGTCGACCCGCCGCTTCACCCCGCGGCGAACATCCGGGTCATGGTCCCCGATGTCGATGCGTGCTGGCGTCTTGCGGGTGAACTTCGCGCACCGGTCTTCGTCCCCATCGGTGACCGCGACTACGGCCTCCGCGACTTCATCGTCACCGACCCGGACGGTTTTGGCATCCGCTTCGCATCTCCGATCCCGGCGGAGGGGTAGAAGCGGCGGTGGATCGGGGACTCGCCCCGGCCCTGTGACCCTACGGTTCGCCCAATTCACGCCGAAGTGCCTCCAGCGCGCGTAGCTGGCGGCCCTTGACCGCGTCGGTGGTGACATTCAGGACCTGCGCCGTCTCGGCAAGAGACAACCCTTGCAGGAACCGGAGATTGATGACCTCGGCGTGTGCCGCCGTGAGCGCTGCGATTGCGCGGACAAGGTCCAGCCGGTCGTCGTGCGACTCCGACTGGCCGCTCTCGACGTAGGCGTCGATGCTGATCTGCGGCGCTCGTCTCCTCCACCTGCGCTGCTGGCTGGCGACCACGTGCCGGGCGATGCCGAATAGCCACGCCCGAGCTGGCAGGCCGCGGTCGGTGTATGACTCGGCGCCCTTCCACGCCGCCTCGAAGACGTCACTCGTCGCTTCCTCTGCAAGCCCGGCATCGCCGAGGCGGGAGAGCGCGTACCGGTAGATGGCTGGCGCTTCCTGGTCGAAAAGGACATTCCAGCTCTCGTGATCTCTGTCCCGGAGGGCGTTGTACTCCGTGCCGCGAACCGCGGTCGGCCAGATGCGGTGGCCGGGTTGTCGCGACGGCATGGCGGCCGCCCAACCCGGGTTGTGCCATCGGAGTACGGCCGCGCTCATTCGCCACCTCCTAAGGGAGTGGCCTGCATCTCCTCTTCGTCGCCGTGCTCGCCGTCGTCTTCCTTCTTGCCCTCGTCCTCCTCGTCGTCTTCTTCGCCTTCCTCGTCGTCCTCGTGCTCGTGCTCGTCGTCGCCCGCTGAAGGAGCAGGCGAGGGAGACGGCGCAGGGGAGGGCGTTGGCGTTGTCGTTGCCGTTGGCGTTGGCGTCGGGGAGCCGGGTGGGGGTGTTCCAGGCACTGGAGGCTGTCCGCCAGATCCCGCGGACTGAGTCGGGCTCGGCGTTGGCGTCGCGGCCGACCCGCCGGCGGGCAGCGGCGGCTCCGGATTCTTGGTGGCGGTAGAGCTGGGTGTCGGAGTGCTCGTCGTGGCACTGGGCGTCGGAGTGGCCGACGATTCAGAGGTTCCGGTTGGGGCCGCAGCGGCGCCCGCGGGGGACGAAGGCTCGGAAGGCGCCGGCGATCCGCCGGGCTCCGAAGGATCGCTGCGGCGGGCTCCCTCTGCGTCTTCCGGAGGCTCGCCAGGTTGCGCGGCCTCGAGTGCAACTTCCGGGGACACCTGCAGGAATGGCGGTCCGCCGGGCCGGTGGGGTGCCAGGTTGCGCGCGAGAGTCCGCACGACGGTGGCGGTGTCTTCAAAAGCCGATGCCGGGGTGTATCCGGTTGCGTAACTGGCTCCTCCGCCGAACAGGGAGACTGCCAGGACGCCCGCCGCAAGCCGGGGATTCAGGCGCTGCCCGAATCCCCGGAGCAGCCCGAACCAGGCGTCGCCCCGTTCAACCGAAGACCAGAAGCGGGAGCGCATCCGCGAATGCTGGGCCGGTGAAGGGCCGGGCAGCTGAACCTGGCGGCACCGACGCGCCAGTACAGCGAGCGCCGCTGCATCCCCCGCGTAGGGGGAAGCGGCCATGCGCCCCTCGATCAGCTCGTTCAGGAGCTCAGCGGCGTGGCGGCTATCAGCCAACCGCCACCTCCACGGCGGCGCGCCGGCGCTGCGGACGGATGTACGTCAACCGGACCACGAGCCAGAACACGACGCTGAGACTGGTGACGACGTAGATCGCCATGAGCCAGGGCTCCGAACTGTCCGTGCCGACCTTCAGCCCGTGCCAGAGAGCGCCGGCGAAACTGACGAACGACGCTCGATGCAACCAGCGCCAGGCTCTCGTGCCGATCACGCCCCGGAACCAGAATGAGAATGAGACGGCCGCCCCGAGGTACAGACTCAGGCTTCCGATGCCCACCGCTGTCCTTTCGTAATACGACCCGAACGGGAGAAGGACGTCGACAAGGCCAAAATGAGTCCACCCGTCGGGGATCAATACCAGCGCGTGACCCAACCCCAGGATAATCCCAGTGATTGAAGCTGACTGGTGGATCGCCAGGAGTCGCGCCCGGCCGATGATTCCGTCGAACCAGGCGGAGGACATGAGCAGCCCCCCCGCGAGCCCCGCCCAGAGGAAGAGGTAAGCCGCGACACCGGCCGCGCGCGAGGCGTACCACGCCCCATGCGGACCCATCCACGAATCCAGCAGCGCCGCGAGGTCCGACCAGTACCTCATCGCCGAAGCGCCGGCCACAGCGCCAACCACGGTGAGCAGAATTGCCGGTTTCATCATGACCCCTTCGAAGTCTTCGGTGCGGTCGTCGCCGCTGGCGGGGGCGGTGGAGGCGGTGGCGCCGGGGCGGGCGGCGGTGGTGGTGCTGCGGGCGCCGGTGCGGGTACTACCGGTGCGGCAGCCGGTACCGCCGCGGGCGGCGCAGATGCCGGGGGCGCAGATGGGGCCGGCTGAGGTGAGCTGGGAGCCGGGTCCGGCGGTGTGTACGGCCCGATGGTGTCTCCCGGAAGAGGCGCCCCGGGGGCCGGTTGCCCGGCAGTACCAGGTGTGGCGCTTCCCGGGACGGCAGTTGGGTCGCTCCGCGGGGTCTGCCCGCTCACCGGGGTAGCGCCTGTGCCGCCTGAATTCGCTGGGACCGGGAAGTACTGGGTTACGTAGTAGACGGGCCGCTGCTCGATGACCACCACCTGGCGGGCGGGCACGGCTTCCGCTGTCGCCTGTGCCGCCGCGGGCTCGATTGCTACCCACTGGCCGGTCGCTTTATCCCAGCGCCAGCCGTCCTGGATGATCTCCTCCTCTACTGCCGGCGCTTCGACCCACTTTTCCGGTTCCGCCGCAGCGCCTTTTCCCTCATCCTCGGTCGCCGCGACGGCTCCCCAAAAGCCGAGGAACATCGCAATCGCCCCGGCGCCGACCGCCACCCGCGTGCCGAGGAATCTGACTCGTCCAGCTTTTCCTTTCGCGGCCATTAGTCGTCGTCCTCCTCGTCCTCGTCACGATCGTCTTCGTGCTCGTCTTCCTCCTCGTGGTCTTCGTCTTCGTGTTCCTCCTCGTGGTCTTCGTCGTCTTCGTCGTCTTCGTGCTGGCCTGGCGAAGCCGGAGACGGTGCTGGGCCACTCGCCGCCGCGGTGGGCACCTGGGAAGGGGTGGCGGCGGCAGCTGACGGTATGGCCGGCGCCGAGGTTGGCGACGCCTGCGTGGGTATGGCGGGGGGTTGGACCGGCGGTTGCGGCGGAGTGGTTGCTTTGGCCACCGGGGCGGCAGGCGTGCTGCTCGCCGGTGGCGGCGGGGTTGCTTGCTGGGTCGCCGGCGCGGGCGAAGAGGCCGCCGCCCCGGCGCCGGACGACCCGCCGGCGGCGTAGGGCACTTGCCGCGTCACCACGATCGGTTCTCCGTTGCGGTAGACGTACTCGACTTCTGGCTCGGCTGGCGGCGCCGGGGTCGTCTGCGGATCGCTCGTAACCGGGGCGGTCTCGTTCGCGAGGGAGGCCGCTGTGTCGGACCATGCGGCGGGCTCCGATGAGCCCGTGCCGAAGAACAGGCCCTGCGAGACCGTCAGGCCGCCAGCGGCAGCCGTGAGTCCCGTGACCAGCCCGGCGGAGATGAGTGAGGAAATGCGGTTCATTCCTGCTCCTTCACGCGTTTAGCATTCGACACTCACATCGCTCGTGCGTCTCGAAATTGGTCGCGTGAAAGGGCTCGGATCCGGCCGTTTTACAGGTTGTTTGCCAACCGTTCACCGTCCTGCCGCCTGGGGGCGGAAAACGGTGAACGGCGGACCGGTTGGCGCGTGTTGGTCAGGCGCTGAGGATGACTGCCGTCGGCGGCCTGCGATCCGTCACGAGACAGACCGTTCGGCCGCATCCTTTCGGACGCGGTGGCGCGGCATTTGGCGCGCCACTTTCTCCACGAAGTTCGCCGCGTTGCTGACATACCGGTCGGGCAGTCGCTGGGTCGGGCGGAGGAGCTTCGGGTGTTCAGCCGCGAAGGAGCGAACCTCCTCAACGGTGACCCCATGCCGCTCCAGCGCCTCGCCGAGTTCTTCGCGCGCGCGCACCTTCGCCTCGTAGAGCTTCATCTGGACGCGACTCTTGACGTTGACCTCTCCGTCGCCGGAGGTCTCGATCGGCAGGAAGATGCTTTCCTTGAGGTCGGAAATGACCTTGGACTGGACGCCGTCGGATTGGGTGCTGGGCATGCAACCGAACGGCTTGATCGAGGTCACCATGTGGGCCTCGCGCTTCTTGAAGGTGAGGATGTGCTTCCCCACTTCCATGTGCCCTTCGCCGCCCCCGATGCGGGTGTCGTAGTAGTCACCGGCGGCCTCGGCCAGCGCCTTCTGCGATACCAGCGGGGCCGTGCGGAAGCCGAAGGCCGACCGGTAGAAGGTGTAGAAGCTCTTGTAGAGGCGCAACCCCAGCCAGAGTGTCACGAGCCGCTTGCGTGCGCCGCTGACAATCCCCAGGCGCTCCTTCTGACGGGAAATTGCGCCGTACAGGATGTAGTCGATCCATGTCCCGATCGGTTCAGTAAGGACTTCCGCGCCTTCGGACTCGAGCCAGCTCTGCAGCTTGTAGGACCCGTCGCCCTCGGTCGTCTGCGCCCAGAACTCTCCCGTGATGCGCACCTTCGGCTTCAAGCGGGTGTAATCGACTTCGATGCTCTCGAAAGGCTTCCGGATGCGCCGGAGCGTCAGCCAGACGGAGTTCCCGCGCGAGAAGCTGTCGGCGAGCATCTCGCGCGCGTTGGAGAGCACCTCGTCGGTGGCGCCCGGCGTGATTTCGTAGGGCCGGATGCGTTGTGCCATGGTGTTGATGATGTCTGACGCAATGAGGGCCCGCAGCACCGTCGCGAAGAACGTGCGGTTGAAGTCGATGCCGCCGTTCGGCTCAGCGGTCGTTTCGCTCGTGGGGTCCTCGGTGAGGCCCCCCGACTGCTGCAGGATCATCACCCGGAAGTTGGGGAAACCGGAATCAGTGAGCGCCTTCCGGTACTCGGCCTCGTACATGCCGAAGCGGCAGGGTCCGCATGCCCCGGCCGTGACGAAGACAAAGCGAGATTCGATGTCTTCCACACCGGCCTCGCGCAGGGCTTTGAGGTACATGACCAGGTTCCCGACCGTGTAGTACGTCGGGTTGCACTGTCCGCGGTTGCCGAACTCTTTCCCGATCGCGAGGGCCTGGTTGTCGGGTACGGGGAGATCCTGCGCGTTGTAGCCGATCCCCTGGACGGCCGCCTTGAGCACGTAGTCGTGAGTCCGCGTGAGCCCGCCGAACAGGATCGTCACCTTGTCCCGTTCTGTGCGCGTGAACGCCAGTTCGGCCGGGCGCTTGAAGTGGGAGCTGGCCGCGGCGGGCAAATCCCACTCCTTACGGAGCTGGCGCTCGTAGGCGTCGAGCTGTTCCTTTATCTCGTCTTCCTGGATGACTTGCGGCATGACTC
>NZ_JADJAT010000005.1:0-11634 GCF_016704105.1 Candidatus Amarobacter glycogenicus
CGAACCGTCGTGTCCGTTCGTCGCCCAGGCGAGGCGGGTAGGCGAAGCTGTGCGCCATCGCCTGGATGACCGAGCGCCAATCGCCGCGGTAGGTGGTCAGCGAGAACTCGAAGGTGTGGGTGCCCTGCATCTGGCTGTCTTCCGTCGAAATGGTCGGGCCGGCACGGCCGCGGCGTGAGACGAGGTCCGGCCGGGAGAGCCAACCGACGCAGCGGAGAGCGGGCGCGTAAGCCTGCCGGCCCTTCTTGTCGCGGACGACTTCACCTTCCCTGGAGGCCTTTGTTGAAGACGGCGACTCCGAGCCTCTTCGCCTTTCGAAATGCCGCGAACGTCTTCTGCGGGAAGGTGGTCGGCGGCTGTTCGGGGCTGGTGCCGTTCCACGGCGGCGGCGTGAGTGAGCGTTCGGCCACGTGGAACTGGTTCTCCGTAATCGCCGTTTCCGTATTGAAGGGCAGCGGGAACAGCACACGCAGGCGGTGGTCGCGGGCGCTGTTTTCGACCGTGAGCTTGAAGTCGATTCGCGGGAGGCCTTTGTGGAGGGTGACCTCCATGATGGCGCCCACGACCGTGTCGCGCTTCTCGCGGCGGGCCGTGCGCTTCTTGTTCAGTCCGCTGGGAACTTCGAGGGCCGGCAAGCACAAGCGCCTGGTGGGTCTTGCCGTAGTCCGCGCTCACGATCGTCCATCCGCCGACGAGACCGTCCGGGAGGATGTCGGCGTTGTACTCGTCGCCGCGGTCCGCCCTCGAAAGACGAGGCGGCGGCGTTCACGATTTCGACGTCGTGGTGCCAGTCGCGGATAAAGAGCTTCCCGCCCTTCTTGAGGGTGATTTCGTAGAACTCGTTCTGGAGGTCAGGAACCTGGTCCGCCGGCTGATTGGGGTCGTCCCCCTGCCGCTGTCATGAGGGATGAGGACCTGGACGCCCACGCAGTCGGTCGGCGGGAGCACCGCGACGATCTCGGCGCGTGCGAACTTGCGGACCATGATTTCCGCCGTGTCCGCGAGGTTGTTGGCCGCAATCTGGCGCACTTCGTGGCGGACCGATTCCTCGTCGACGACCGTGAGGTCGGGCCCGACTGTGGTCGTCACCTTGAGGTTGCGGCCATCGAGTTCCCACTCCATCGCCTCGATGTTGTGGTTGTCGTAGCGCTGTTCGCGCAGGAAGTCGAGGTGGCGCAGGGCCTGCCAGGGCGAGAGGCAGGTCTGGTGGACGAGGGCACTCGCCCCGTTCCTCCCGCTCGACCGCGAACGGCACCCGCTGGCCGTCAGGCAGCGCCAGCTCGGCGTTCCCCGTCCAGTCATGCGGGACGTTCGCTCTCAGCACTGTCGTGGTGTTCGCAACGGGCCGGAACACTGCCAGCCCGCCCGGCGCCGGGACCGCCATCCGCCCCGCGATGTGCCACATCGATTCCTTCGCGACCTGCCGGGCGAGCTGCTCGGCGCGGTCGTAGCGGGGGAACATCTCCTTGTGAGTCTGGTCGACGCTGCAGCCGCAGATGGAGCGCGGCGGCGAGGGCGGCCGGGACGTGCGGCTCCATGCGAGAGTGGTCGGTGCCGTTCATGAGGACGGCGGGGAGGCCATCCGCGAGGTCGCGTTCCTGGCGGTGGACACGTTCGAGCAGGTCTTCCGGCTCCTTCGGAAGGCGCCAGCCGCTGCTAGCTGTTACGCAAATAGAGAACCGGCAGGCGCGTGCCGTCCGGCGCTTCCCACCAGAAGCTCCAGCCGGGGATGGCATCGGAAACGCCTCGCCAGAGACAGGCGCTCGTGAGCCCGAGCTGCTTCATGAGCTGGGGCATCTGGGCAATGTGCCCGAACTGGTCGGCGCAGTGCCCGACGCGGAGCGAGCCGCCGAGGCGTTCCGCGAAGCGGATGCCCTTCTGAAAGCTGCGGATATGGGATTCGCCGCTGGGCAGGAACTCGTCGGGCTGCACCCACCACGGCCCGATGACGATGCGGCCAGATGCGATCAGCGCCCGCAGGCGGCCTTCATTCTCCGGCCGAAGGTCCAGGTAGTCATCGATGACGATGGACTGGCCATCGAGGTTGAAGCAGCGGTACTCGGGGTGCCGCTCCATGTGGTCGAGCATCTCATCGATCATCTGGACGAGGCGCCAGCGGAAGAGCTCGTGCGGCTGGTACCACTCGCGGTCCCAGTGGCAGTGCGGAACGACGTAGACGGTTCGGGACACGCGGGCGCTCCATGTGTGACGTGAACGGTGAGTTTATCCTGAGCCGGCAATGAAGCGGAGACGCCAGCGCCGTCGCCAGCGGAACCACACTCAAGTTCGATGTGTGCCTCGTCGGCGCCGGGCCCGCAGGCCTCGCTATCGCCGAGGTGCTCGCCGCCCGTGGCTGGAGGGTCGGGCTGCTGGAAGCCGGAGGCGAGAAGCCGGAACCGGAGGTCCAGAAGTCGGCCGAAGCGGTCCGCCGCGGCCTGCCCTACTTCCGCCTGGACCGGGCGCGGACGCGGGCTATCGGCGGCTCCTCATGGATGTGGCTGAGCGAAGGCGCTCGTTGGCCACTTGATGGCGGCCTCCGCAGCCGTCCCCTCGACCGGATCGACTTCGAGGAGCGTCCACACGTCCCCTTCAGCGGATGGCCCATCTCCTACGAAGATCTCGAACCCTGGTTCAGGAAGGCCGAGGAGCGGATGGGCCTTGATTCGCTCGCCTACGGGGGCACAGCAAACGGCGAACTGCCTTTCGATCGGTCAGTGGTCGAAACGTGCGTCTCGCAGTTCGCGGAACGTGACGTGTTCCGGCGCGACACGCCGGCGCTGCTTGCCCGCGAGAACGTCGATGTCCTTCTCCATGCGGGAGTGATCGGCGTCGAGTTGAATGCCGAGGGGAACTGCCGCGACGCGCCTCCGGGTGGCGTCAGCATCGGGCTGGTTCCAGGTGGAGGCACGGCAGTTCGTGCTCGCCGGCGGGGGCATCGAAAACGCCCGGATCCTGCTCGCCTCCGAAGCTGGGCGTCCCGGCGGACCGGCGAATCCTTTGACCAGCTTGGCCGCTACTTCATGGAGCACGTTCATGGGACTCAGGCTTCTTCGTCCCGGCCCCGGGCGCCCGGGTCGAAGACCTCCTCGCCCTGTACCGCCGGCACATGGCCGGGGAACACAAGCAGATTCGCACACTTCGCCTGACCGGCGAGGCGCAACAGCGCGAGGGCCTGTCTCAACACCGTCACCGAATTCCTTCCTCGCCGGAAGCTGTTCACCTCCGCAGGGGTCCGTTCGTTCGCCGAGCTAGCCTGGGGACTCGATGCGCGTTCAGCGCCCGAACACGTCGTCCGCCACTTCCTCAACATCGCGGCCCAACCGCATCGCATCGCCGCCGCCGCATGGCTGAAGAAGCGCCACGTCCACGAGGAGCAGCCTTCGCGGGGCGACGCTGGTGATGACAGCCGAACAGGCCCGAACCCCGCCAGCCGGATCACCCTCGGTCGCCGAGTCGACCGTTTCGGTGTGCCCGTCGCCCGGCTGGAGTGGCGTCTCACCCCGCTGGACGAACACAGCATCCGGCGGACCCAGGACATCCTGGACGCCCAGTTTCAGGCGGCCGGCCTCGGCCAGATCGAACTGAAATGGGGAGAGACCCATCCGGATCCACGCATCCACGGGTGCTGGCACCACATCGGCACAACCCGGATGTCCAGCGACCCGCGGACCGGAGTCGTCGATGGCGATTGCTTCTTGCATGGGCTGTCCAACCTCTCGTTCGCGGGGAGTTCGGTGATGCCGACAGCGGGTGCGGTAACGGTGACACTCTCGATCACTGCGCTCGCCCTGCGCCTCGCCGGTGAACTCGGGAGAAGGCTGGGCTGAGCGACGGGCGCGAGCCTCAGGGTTCACGGGCTCGTACTGACAGCGGCCCTGCGGATGCGACGCTTTAGCCACCACAGTGCCGGGCGGCCGGCGACCAGGGCGGTCACGCGGTCGCGGGGCCACTGGCTCTCACGCAGGTCGTTCATGTGTCGATCAGCGACCTCAAGCACCTGCGCCGGATCCGCTCCGGCCTCGCGGCAGCCGCACGCCGCAACATCGACCGCAAGAGAGAGCATGCGAAGCGCTCCGCAGGGTCCACGGACCACGTAGGTAACCACGTTCGAAGCGATAGCGTGCACCCAGAGGCCGAGGTCAGTCACCATCGGCGGCTCCCGTTCGGCCCGGCCATGCTGGTCCGGGAAGCCGGGGTCGAGGAGGCTGACGCCATTCCTCCGGACGGTGACGTTCTCGGGGTGGAAGTCGCCAAACGCACAGCCCAGCGCGGTGTGGTAGGCCTGCAGGGCGGCCACGATATCGGCTGCGAGGCCCGCGCGGGCCGACCGCCTACGGAGGTAGACCGCCGGGCTGAGCCGGGGATGTACTCCACAAGGCAGGCCGCGTCTGATGCGAATGCGCCGACGATGGCGGGAACGACCCCCGCGGGCGCGAGGGTGGCGGCTCTCCGAAGCGCCTCGATGTCATCGCGGAGCGAATGCCCGGTTCGGGCGACCTTGAGGACCAGGCGAGGAGTGCCAGGCTCGAGCGCGAGCAAGTAGGCATCGGCGGTGTTGCCGAACCAGTGGCGGAGGACGCGAAACGGGCGCCCTCCGAGTGCATCGCGAATCGCCCCGCGAGGGACTCCGGCAACTCCAGGAGGATGGTCTCTCCCGGGATATCCACATGCCTGGGGCGCGCCATCGCTTTCGACATGGCGATAGAATGCCCGCGGAAAGACATCTGTGACACCGCGCCCCACGATCACGATGGTCGACCCGCGACCCGCGGGCGCATGGATGAGCCTCCAGAACTACACGGAAGCGACCGCCGCGACGGCAGGTACGTTCGCGGACGTCGAAACACGGGTGGCTTCGTGGTGGGCGCCGCGGCCAATCGAGACGTACCTGGACCGGCGGCGCGGCCGGCAGCGCCTGCAGCTCGACGACGCGGACGACTTCGACATCGTTCACTTCGCGGACCTCGGCCTCGGCCACCTCGTGAACCAGGTCCGTGGCGCGCGGACCGTGGTTACCTGTCATGACCTGATGCCGTTCTTTGTTGACGGGTTCTACGCCGGAAGGCGGGATCGGCTGTTCGGGCGGGCTCTGCTGCGCGCCCCGGTGCGAGGCGCACTGAAAGGGGATCGGTTGTTGACAGTCTCGGAGTGTTCGGCCCGGGATATCTGCCGGCTGCTCGAAGTGGGGCGAGAACGGATCTCAGTCGTCGTGGAGGCCGTGGTCTGCCTCTATTCGGCCTGCGACGTGGTTGCACAACCGAGCAGCTACGAGGGTTTCGGGATGCCGGTCGCGGAAGCGATGGCCTGCGGGACGCCTGTTGTCTGCAGCGACCGCGGAGCTCTTCCGGAAGTGGCAGGGGGCGCCGCCATGGTCATCCCGCTCGACCCAGAGGCGCCGGGCAAGAACTCGGAGGTCGCGCGCGCCTTCGGCCATGCACTGGAGCGGGCGATCGATGACGAGCTGTTCGCTGCAGAACTCCGGGAGAAGGGGCTTCGCCGGGCGGTGGCGTTCCGCCCTGAGACGCTCGCACCGCTGCTCGAGGCCGCGTACGCACTGGCGATGGGGAGGGCGGGCACCCCGGCGTTCGAGTCAGCCGCCGGCTGAGCGGGCTGGGCCCGCACCAGCGCATCCAAGCCGGGTTGGCCGGCGCCGACCATCGCCGTATGGGTGGCTCGCACGTATACTTCACGGACTGACCGCGAAGTCGGCTTCCTGGAGGTTCGAATGAAGAAGTTTCTGGGCGTTTTCGCCTTGATGGGAGCGTTCATCGGCGCGGTGATGTTCTGGCGAAAGCAACAGGACGACGACGAATTCCTCGACGAGGAACTCCGAGTAGTCTCGCGTGCTCGCAAGGCCACACGCCGCACCGGTGTTAATTGCTAAGCCCATCTAGCCATATCTCGCCCGTTGGGATCGGCGGCGGTACGATGTCCCTGTGCCAGTCGAGATAACGTACCTCGGTCGTAATTGCTTCCGGCTGAAAGGCCGCGACGGGATCGTGATCACCGATCCGTGCCCGCCGGAAAGTGGATTCACCCTCGGCAAACAGACGGCTGAAGTGGTCACGATGAGCCGCCGGGTCGACCCCGGGTACTCGTGGAGTGAGGGAATCGGCGGCAATCCTGTCGTGCTCGATGCACCGGGAGAGTACGAGATCGGCGGCATCCTCGTGACCGGCATCGCAACCAGGGCCATCGATGGGTCCAGGAACGTTGTGTTCATCAGCGAGATCGATGGCATCCGCGTGGGACATCTCGGGCTCACCGCGACGGCCGCCATCGACGACCTGAAAGACGTCGATGTGCTCCTCCTTCCAGTTGGCGGCTCGAACGCCCTGGCCCCGAACCTGGCGGCGGACCTGATGACCAAGATCGAACCGCGCATCGCTATCCCGATGAACTACAAGGCGGGCGGCGAGACCCTCCCGCTGGAACCGCTCGAGAGCTTCCTCAAGGAAACCGGCAATCGCCCCGAGCCGCTGCCCAGGATCAGCGTCAGCCGTTCCGGCCTGCCGAGCGACCTGACCGTCATGATTCTCGAACCGAAATGACCGGGTCGCGGTGAACTGGCGAGGGCGGTAGAGTTCGCCGCACACCGAGCGGGACAATCAGACCCGGAGCAAAGCGTGGCCATTCAAGACCTCCCGGCGCCAATGACTGGCACAGTCAAGGAACTCCTGGTCGGCCTGGGCGACCAGGTGAGCGTGGGTGACGAGCTGGTCATCATCGAATCGATGAAGATGGAGATCCCGGTTGAGAGCCCAGTGTCCGGCACTGTCGTGGAATTCGTAGTCGAACCACCGGGGAAGGTCGAAGAAGGGGACCTGCTGCTTCGCCTGGAAGTGTAAGCAGATGCTCCGCCGTACCAAAACGCTGTGTTGTTCACGGCGCGCAATCCGTAGCCGATTACCCCTGGCGCGCTGACCGGCGGCACGGCGGGGGAACTGCCATCATATGGGCATGAACATTCTGGTCCTCGGCGCCAGCGGCTACATCGGCAGCCATCTCGTCCCCCGGCTTGCGGAAGCGGGCCACGCCGTCCGCGCCGCCGCCCGCCGGGCCGACGTGCTCGAAGCGCGTGGGTGGCAGGGCGTCGATTGCGTCTCAGCCGACGCCTTCGACGCGGCGACGCTGGACAGGGCGCTCGAAGGGGTCGATGTCGCGTACTACCTGGTCCACTCGATGGGCGGCGGCGGGGGCTTCGCCGAGCGGGACAAGCGAGCGGCGGAGAACTTCCGCGACGCCGCGGCGCGCGCCGGCGTCCGCCGCATCGTCTACCTGGGCGGCATTCGCCCGTCAGGGGAAGCCTCCATGCACCTCGCTTCGCGCCTGGAGACCGGCGACGTCCTCCGCGCCGGACCTGTGCCCGTCACGGAACTGCGGGCCGGCCTGATCGTCGGAGCCGGTTCAGTGGGCTTCGAAGTGATCCGCGACCTGGTGAACCACCTCCCGGTGATGGTCACGCCGCGCTGGGTCCAGAGCCGCACCCAGGCGATCGCCCTTGACGACCTGCTGGCCTACCTCCAGGGCGTACTGGATCAGCCGGAGACGGCCGGCGGCACTTACGACGTTTGCGGCCCGGACAACCTGGTCTACCGCGACCTCCTTGCCATCTACGCGAAAGTGGCGGGCCGACCGTTTCGCCCTCTCAGGGTGCCCTTCCTGACTCCGCGCCTGTCCTCCCTCTGGTTGGGGCTCGTCACCAGTGTGCCAATCTCCGTTGCGAGACCTTTGGTCGATGGCCTCAAGACGGACCTCGTGGGAGACGACGCCGCGATCCGCAAGTCCCTCCCGATCCCGCTCCACACCTACGAAGAGGCGATCCGCGCGGCTCTCGCCCGGGAGCGGGCCGAGCCGATCCCGGCGCGCTGGGCCGAAGGCGCCCTCGCGTTTCGCGGCTACAACCCGGACGTTTCTTTCTATTCGAAGGGAGAGAGTGCCGAGTTCGACACGGCGGCACCGGCCGCGGCAGTCTGGGATGTCGTGCGCGGCATCGGCGGGAAGAACGGCTACTACTACGCCGACACGCTCTGGTGGATCCGCGGCGCGTTCGACCGCCTCATCGGTGGGGTCGGCCTCCGGCGCGGGCGGCGCGACCCCAGGGACGTGCGCATCGGCGACGCTATCGATTTCTGGCGCGTCGTCGGCCTGGAGCAGGGGAGCCGGCTCACTCTGCTGGCGGAAATGAAGCTTCCCGGGGCGGCGGTCCTCGAGTTCACGGTCGCACCGCAAGAGAGCGGTGGTTCGACCCTGAAGATGGAAGCGCGGTTCCATCCCAGCGGCGTGTGGGGGCTGCTCTACTGGTATTCGCTTGTGCCGGCCCACAACTTCATTTTCCGGCGCATGCCAAGGAACATCGTGCGCGCGGCAGAACGGAACTTCCGGCGTGCGAATAGGACGCGAGCGTCCGCCTGAGCGCGGGCTGCCGGCACTCAACCGGCCAGGGCGGCGATTGCCGAGACGACGCACTCCAGGGGCGCGGCGGCGTCCAGTTCGAGCGTGGCAGTGCGGCGGAGAAGCGGCTCCACGTGAGTGATGTCGTCGAGGATGCGGGCTCGCTCGGCCGGGTCCTTGCCGAAGTCGTTCGTGGTGCGCGAGAGGAGCCGTTCGAGGATCACGGCGACTGGCGCGCTGAGCAGTACCACATGGTCGAAGCACGCGGCGAACTTCCCCTGGTTGGAAGCGCAGCCGCTGACGAAGAGGTCCCCTCGCGACGTTGAATCGAGCAAGAAGGCGATTCGGTCTTCCCGCCAGACCCACTGCTGCGCCGTCGACGTCCCGGTACCTCAGACCAGTCCGGCGAATCGACGTCGACAGCGTGGTAGCCGCGGGCAGCGAGTTCACGGACGACCGTTGACTGCCGGTCGCCGACATTCCGGTGATGAAGACCCGCGTCACGCGGGTAGTTTCGGGGCGCCACTGGTAGGCGCTACTCAGTGCGCTTCGCGATAACCACGTCGCGTTCGAGGTAATGCCCCAGCCCGTTGGATTGAGTCACCTCGAACCGGCCCCCGCACGTTATCAAAGTGATCCACTCTTCCCCGGGTGGCCGTTGGGGCGCAGTGATGAGTTCTCCCATCGGGATCGAATCAACTGGATAGCGCTGATAGAAGATCACTTCGTACGTGTAGGTCGGTCCGCCACTCATTGCGATGGTGATTCGGTCACCTGGTGCGAACTGGTCGAGTTTGCTAAATGGTCCCGCATGAAAATCGAAGTTCTTGTGCGCGGCGAATACCGCGTTCTGGCCGTAACCGGGCCTGGGTAGATGTAATACCAACCGACACTCCCGATGGCGTCTTTCGGAGTGTCGAGTTGGTTGTTGGTTATCCCAATTTCCTCCACCGGGTGGTCGAGTCCGATGGAGCCCGCCCGAATCCGGCCGACAGCGCCGCCGAAAGCCGCTGTGGTAGGAGTGGGCACAAGTGGCGATGGCTGCGAACCCACCGGCGTGACCGTCGCCAACGCAGCGGGGCTTTGCCGTAAGTCGAATCCCGACGCGACAATCCCTTCTGCTCCGTCGCCGTGGGAACGGAAGGCCACGCCGAGCGTGAGCAACGCGAGGCCCGAAACAAATGAGAAGGCAGCCACGTAAGAGAGTGTTTGCATTTCCGGCCAGCTGACCTCGGCAGCAACAAACGACTCCTCGCATGGTGAGCCGACTTCATAACCCAGGCAACAACTCAAATGGCAGGATGCCCAGAAACCCGAGAGCCATGCGTCGTGGTGGAGGATGCCTAATGGGACCAGCACAGCTCTCACCGGGCGGGCACTCATAACCATCTCAACACCATCGGTATTGTTTTCGCAGATTATGCACTCTATTGAGTGCGTGAATACACTCTTCACGTTTTCCGAGGCGTCTTGCTCCCCTAACGAAAAAACCGTTAAGGTGAGAGCGTGGACGGGGATCTTCATAACGCTGCCGAACGCATCATTCGCCGCTTCGGCGGCCAGAGCGCGCTTGCCGCCCTTCTCGGCAGGCGCCAGAGCACCGTCCAACACTGGCAACCACCGGCCGCATCCCATCGCAATGGCATGGGGCGCTGATGTCGCTGGCCCGCCAACGAGGTGTCATTTTGGAACCCAAGGATTTCGTCGCTACCGAACCACGCCCGATCAAGCCTGCGACTGGCAAGCTCGGCGTCCTGCTCGTCGGCCTGGGCGCCGTCTCGACCACGTTCATCGCGGGCGTTGAGAACGCGCGCCGCGGCTACGGCAAGCCGATCGGCTCGCTGACGCAGATGGGCACCATCCGCCTTGGCAAGCGGACGGAGAACCGCTCACCGCTGATCAAGGACTTCGTGCCGCTCGCCAGCATGGACGACCTCGTCTTCGGCGCGTGGGACCCGATCCCGGACAACGCCTACGAATCCGCCCTGACGGCCGGGGTGCTCGACAAGCACGAGCACCTGATCCCGATCAAGGACTTCCTCGAATCGATCAAGCCGATGCCGGCCGTCTTCGACCAGTACTACGTGAAGCGCCTGGAAGGCACGAACGTGAAGCAGGGGAAGACGAAGTACGAACTGGCCGAGCAGATCCGCAAGGACATCCGCGACTTCAAGGCGAAGAACAACTGCGACCGCCTGGTGATGGTCTGGGCGGCTTCAACCGAGATCTTCCTCGAAGAGTCGGCGGCGCACATGAACCTGGAAGCGTTCGAAGCGGCGATGGAGGCGAACGACAAGACGATTGCCCCGTCGATGCTGTACGGGTACGCCGCGCTGATGGAGGACGTGCCGTTCGCCAACGGCGCGCCGAACCTGACGGTGGACATCCCGGCACTGGTGAAGCTCGCCCACGACCGGGGCGTGCCGATCGGCGGCAAGGACTTCAAGACCGGCCAGACGCTGCTGAAGACGGTGATCTCGCCGATGCTGAAGGCGCGCATGCTCGGCGTGGCCGGCTGGTATTCGACGAACATCCTGGGCAACCGCGACGGCGAAGTGCTCGACGACCCGGAGAGCTTCAAGACGAAGGAAGAATCGAAGCTCGGCGTGCTCGAGCACATCCTCCAGCCGGACCTCTACCCGGACCTCTACGGCGACATCTACCACAAGGTGCGGATCAACTACTACCCGCCCCGGGGCGACAACAAAGAGGGCTGGGACAACATCGACATCTTCGGGTGGATGGGCTACCCGATGCAGATCAAGGTCGACTTCCTCTGCCGGGACTCGATCCTGGCGGCGCCGCTGGTGCTGGACCTGGCGATCTTCTTCGACCTCGCCGCAGCGGGCGGGCATGAAGGGCATCCAGGAGTGGCTCTCGTTCTACTTCAAGAGCCCGCAGCACGCGCCCAACCTCTACCCGGAGCACGACCTCTTCATCCAGCAGACCAAGCTGAAGAACACGCTTCGCTACATGATGGGCGAGGAGCAGATCACGCACCTGGGGATCGAGTACTACGAGGATTAGCGGCGGGGCATGAGCCGCGACCGGGCAGGGAGCGGGCCTGCCCGGAGTGAGTTCCCGGGAGGCCTAACATGCAGCCGATCGACCGAGCAAGCAGTCCGATCCCGAACCCCTTCGTCGCCCTGTCGCTGGTCGCCCTGGCTGCGTGGACAATCATCTGGAGTTGGTTCGCCGCCGTCGAATCGGACTGGGCCGAGACCGACTGGTGGACGGAGC